>CADCTB010000019.1 GCA_902805665.1 uncultured Acidimicrobiales bacterium | reverse complement strand
CGGTCCTCGGCGGCGACGACCGCGGCCGTCACCACGGGAGGGACGTCTTTGATGGCGACCGGGAACCGGTTCTCCACGCCCTGGAGGGTGGCCAGTTGGTGGCCGGTGGCGTCGTAGAGGACGGTGGTCTGGGCCTGGGGCGCCTCGGGAGGCAGCGGGATCTGGGTCAGCACCCACGCGGCACCCGCGAGGGCGGTGAAGAGCAGGATCCCGGCGAGGAACCACACGCGGCGGTACCGCCAGAACCAGCTACGCCGCCCAACAGGCCCACGGACGGGCTGGCGGACGACGGCTACGGGCGGGAGGGGTTCGAGGAGCCCCTGACTGCTGCGGCGCACGACGGGTGCAGCCTACAGGGTGGTGGCCTCCCGGCCAGGGTTCGGTCCTGCGTTCAGGTGGAGGGCGCCTGGCTGCGGCCCAGCCGGAAGCTGCGGACCAGCTGGTTCCAGGCACAGGCCGTGCACACCTCGACGACGTAGCAGGTCGACTCCTGGTCGCTGCGCTTGAGCTGGGTCAGCTCCTTGCGGGTGGTGATGCAGCGGCCATGGGCCGGCAGGCGGGCGCCGAAGGCGAAGGAGACCAGGGTCAGGCACGGCTCGTCGCAGATGGGGCAGTCCTCGCTGCGGGCCTCTCCGACGTTGCGGGCGGCGCGGAGGAGCTCGGGGTGGGCGTCGCAGACGTCGAGCCGGCTGAGCCGGCCCCGCCGGAACTCGTCGATCGCATGGCGGCGGACGAGGCGGTAGTCGACCTCTCCCGGGCGGGCCGTCTGGCCGACCCCCCGTGCCTGCAACGACTGCGGCCCGAAGCTCACGCCTTGAGGGTAGCGCTGGTTTTCCGCGCCCGGCGACCGGTGGCTTGCGAACGGCCGTCCCGTCCCGCATACTGGTTTCGATATATCGAACCGATATGTCGGTTCGTCAGCTTCGACCGAAGGCCGCACGTGCTGGAACTCGCCATCCTGGGATTGCTGAAGGAGCAGGAGCTCCACGGCTACGAGCTGAAGAAGCGGCTCACCGACGCCCTCGGCGCGTTCTCCAGCGTCTCGTTCGGCTCGCTGTACCCGGCACTCGCCCGCCTGGAGGCGGCCGGGGCGGTGCGGGCCGTCACCGTCGAGCCCGCCGAGCCGGTCCTGCCCGCGCCGGTCGTGCCGATGACCGGTTCGATCGCCGGGGAGGCCGCCGCCTTCCGGGCCCGGCGCTCGACCGCCCGCCCGGCCCGCCCGTCGCGGACCCGCAAGGTCTACGCCCTCACCGAGCGGGGCAGCCAGCTCTTCGAGGAGCTGCTCGAGGCCGACTCCACGAGCGTCGACGACGACCGCGCCTTCAATCTCAAGCTGGCCTTCTGCCGCTACCTGCCGCCCGAGCGGCGGCTCGGGCTCTTCGAGCAGCGCCGGGCCCTTCTGGTGGAGCGCCTGGCCAGAGCCCGAACCAACCACCGCAGCCGCAAGGAACGCATGGACCTGTACACCCAGTCGCTGGTCGACCACGGGACCGAGACCACCGAGGCCGACATCTCGTGGCTCGACCGCCTGATCGCCCTCGAACGCAAGGGAGGACAACCCTCATGACCCCCATTCGCCTCGCCATCGCCGGCGTCGGAAACTGCGCCAGCTCGCTGGTCCAGGGCCTCACCTACTACCGCGACGCCGACCCGGCCGACGCGGTCCCGGGGCTGATGCACGTCGTGCTGGGCGGCTACCACGTGCGTGACGTCGAGGTGGTCGCCGCCTTCGACGTCGACGCGGCCAAGGTCGGCCTCGACATCGGCAAGGCCATCTTCTCCGGCCAGAACAACACCGTGCGCTTCGCCGCGGTCGGCGAGCTGGGCGTCACCGTGCAGCGGGGGCCCACGCTCGACGGGCTGGGCAAGTACTACCGCCAGACGGTCGAGGAGAGCCTCGACGACCCGGTCGACGTGGCCCAGGCCCTTCGGGAGTCGGGCGCCCAGGTGCTCGTCTCCTACCTGCCGGTGGGATCAGAGCTGGCCCAGAAGCACTACGCCACCGCCTGCCTGGAGGCCGGCGTGGCCTTCGTCAACGCCATCCCCGTGTTCATCGCCTCCGACCCGGAGTGGGCGGCGAAGTTCACCGAGGCCAACATCCCGATCATCGGCGACGACATCAAGAGCCAGGTGGGCGCCACCATCGTCCACCGCATGCTGGCCCGCCTGTTCGAGGACCGCGGCCTGGTCCTCGACCGCACGTACCAGCTCAACGTGGGCGGGAACATGGACTTCAAGAACATGCTCGAACGTGAGCGCCTGGAGTCCAAGAAGGTCTCCAAGACCCAGTCGGTCACCAGCCAGGTGGAGAACGGCATCGCCGCCGACGACGTCCACATCGGCCCCAGCGACCACGTGCCGTGGCTGGAGGACCGCAAGTGGGCCTACATCCGCCTGGAGGGGCGCAACTTCGGCGACGTGCCCCTGAACGTCGAGCTGAAGCTCGAGGTCTGGGACTCGCCGAACTCGGCGGGCGTGATCATCGACGCCGTGCGCTGCGCCCGCCTGGCCCTGGACCGCGGCATCGGCGGCCCGCTCCTCGGCCCGTCGGCCTGGTTCATGAAGTCGCCGCCGGAGCAGTACCACGACGACGTCTGCCAGCGGAAGGTCGAGGAGTTCATCGCCGCCGGGTGACGCACCCCGTTTGGTAGATCGGGGCCGCTCCGGCGCGCTCGAACGACCAAACGCGGCAGTATTCGCCATGCCCAGTGACACGGCCGCGACCTGGAACCGACTGCTGGAAGGTGGTCGGGGCGGTGTCCTGCCCGGCGTGGATGCGGTGGCCTACGGCCCCGACATCGGCACCGAGGACGACTTCCGGCTGCTCGGGGGCAATCTCACCGGCAAACGGGTGCTGGAGCTGGGCTGTGGCGCCGGGCAGAACCTGGTGGCCATGGCCAAGCAGGGGGCCCACGCCATCGGACTGGACTTCTCGGCCGAACAGCTGGCCGGGGCCCGCCGGCTGGCCGAGCGGGAGAATGTGAAGGTCGAGCTGCACAAGGGCGACCTGGCCGAGCTGGTGTTCCTCCGGGCCGAGAGCATCGACGTGGTCTTCTCCGCCTATGCCCTCGGCCTGGTGACCGACCTGAACCGGGTGTTCCGCCAGGCCCACCGGGTGCTGAAGCAGGGCGCCGCCATCGTCTTCTCCCTGCAACATCCCGCCGCTCACCTGATCGACGACGACGACCCGGTGCAGCCGCTGCTCATCCGCCGTTCCTACTTCGACCGGACCAGCGTGAACTACGACTGGGAGGGCCTGCCTCTGTCGGCCCACCACCACACGTTCTCCGACGTCTTCACCGGCCTGGGCCGGGCCAACTTCCGGGTCGACACCGTCCTCGAGCCGGAACCCCTCGCCGACGGCCACCGCAGCCCGCACTGGCGTGACGCCTACCGGTGGGTGCCGCGGACCCTGGTCCTCCGGGCCCGCAAGGAAGGCGTCTGAGCGACACACGAAGCCTCGTGCAAGGCCATGTCATCGCATGCTCTGCAATGGCATGCGTGTGTATGGTTTAGCCGCGGGGTACGATTGGAGAAATCCTGCGACGCACGGCCGTCTGGGCGGCGGCGACGCACGATGCGGGCGAAGCTCCGGAAGTGGGGCGCCGCCCGGCACGACGTAGGGCAGGCGCGGATGAAGCGGCGATGCCGTCCAACCTCCGCAATGAGTGCCGGAGGCACATGCACGACGTAGCAGCAGGCAGCCAGGGGACCGGCGGGACCCTCGGCGAGGACCAGGGCCCGAGCGGCCCCACGAGCGGACAGCAGGGCCCGAGCGGCCCCACGAGCGGACAGCAGGGCCCGAGCGACGGCGAGCGGCCGCGCCCGGTCCGCGTGTCCGATCACGAGTTGACCTGGGCGATCGAGGCCGAGGCCTACGGTGAGGCCACCGAAGCCCAACGCGCCATGTTGGAGGCGCATCGCATCGAGTGGCGGGCCGGCCTGGCCCGGCTCCTGCGGGAGACCGAGGCGAACCTGGCCAAGGTCCGCACCCTCGCCGGCCCCGAGCGCGACCAGGTGGTCGCCGACTTCGAGGGGGAGCGGTCGCTCCTGGCCTCGGCCCTCGGGCGCCTCAACGGGGTCAAGCCGGAGTCGGTTGCCGACGACCGCACGATCGACGGCCCGGGCGAGGTGCGGCTGCAGGCCTCGTGGTCCGACGGCCGCATCGTGCTGTGGGCGGCCGGCCCGGGCACCGAGCCGGCGTCCGACGAAGAGCTGGGCGATCGCCTCACCGAGGTCGAGGCCCCCGGCGACGGCTGGTGGCCGCACGACGCGGTGCCGCTGGCGGCCGGTGCGTCCCTGGCCAAGCCGCAGGCGCCGGCGCGCGCCATCGGGGTCCCGCAGGCCCTGGGCTGGCTGGTGACGGTGGGCGCCAAGGACCGCCCCGAGGGCGTCGGCAACAGCGTGGTCTGGCTCGGTCGGGTGGCGGTCTGGGCCGTCGACTTCGTGGCCCGCGGCGCCATCATCCCCACCCTCGCCAGCACCGGCTCCTCCTTCGCCGTCCAGTGGGCTCCGGCCCTGGTCGACCGGGCCAAGCTCGACGCCCTCTCCCGGGCGATGCCCGGCCCCGTCGCCGCCCTGGACCGGTCCGACGCCCGGACCCTGACCCTCGACGTCCTGGGGGCCACGGTCGACGCGATCGTGCGCAACGCAGCCGCTCGCCTCGAGCTGCCGGCGCCGCCGCCCGTCGTCCGTACCCCGGCCGACGTGGCCGAAGCGGTGGTGACCAGCCTCGACGGCACGCCGTTCGACGCCCCGGCCCGCCTCGCGGCGCCGCTCGCCGAGCGGCTGGAGCGCTGGGCCGAGCCGGTGCGGGGCCCGGTCGACGCCCGCCTGGTCGTCCAGCTCGACCCGCCCGACAAAGGCGGCGCCTGGTTCCTCTCCGTGCTGGGCCCCGGGCAGGACGGGCGGCTGGTGCCCCTCGAGGTGGCCCTGGTCGACGGCCGGTCGAAGCGGCACCTGGCCGACGAGACGGTACGGCTGGAGCGCCTCCTGCCGGTGCTCAACCGCCCGGGCGGCCAGCGCCGGGGTGAGGTCGTCCTGAGCCAGGACGAGGCCTTCGAGCTCATGGGCGTCACCGGGCCGTCCCTGGCCGCCGCCGGGTTCGACATCCGGGTGCCCGCCCTGTCCCGCCGCAAGCCCCGGCCCGCGCTGCGTCTCACCGCCGAGCCGGTCGACGCCTCCGTCGTGGGCGCCCACCAGCTGGCCGACGTCCGCTGGTCGGCGGTGTTCGACGACGTCGAGCTGACCGCCGAGGACATCCGCCGCCTGGCCGCCGAGGCCCGGCCCCTCATCCACTCGCGCGGCCGCTGGGTCGAGATCGACCGGGTGGACCTCACCGAGGCCGCCGCCGCCCTCGCCGAGCGGGCCCACCGCACCCGCCTCACCGGCGCCGAGGTCCTCCGCCACGCCGTTGGGCTCGAGAGCTCGCCGTTGTCGGGTGGCACCAGTGTCGGAGGCTCCGGTTGGGCCGCGGACCTTCTCGCCCGCACCAGCACGGTCTCCACCGAGGCCGTCGTCGATCCCGAGGGCTTCAAGGGCACCCTCCGGAGCTACCAGGCCGAGGCACTCGCGTGGCTGGGCTTCCTGGACTCCGCCGGTCTCGGCGGCTGCCTGGCCCTCGACATGGGACTGGGCAAGACCCCCACCGTTCTCGCCCACCTGGCCCGGGTCTCGGCCACCGGGGGCGGTGGGCCGACGCTGGTCATCGCGCCACCGGCCGTAGTCGGCAACTGGGCGGCCGAGGCGGCCCGGTTCGCGCCCGGGCTACGGGTCGTCGTGCATCACGGCGCCAGCCGGGCCACCGCCGAGGAGCTGCGGGCCAAGGCCGAGGCGGCCGACGTGGTCATCACCACCTACGGCACGGCCGTCCGCGACATCGACGCCCTCAGCGGCTTCGAGTGGGCGCGGGTCGTGCTCGACGAGGCCCAGGCCATCAAGAACCCGGCGAGCGACGTGGCCCAGGAGCTCCGTCGCATCCCGGCCCGCAGCCGCCTGGCCCTCACCGGCACGCCGGTCGAGAACGGCTTGGGCGACCTGTGGTCCATCCTCGACTTCACCAACCCGGGCCTGCTCGGGGCCCGCTCGGCCTTCGTCGCCCAGCTCTCGGCCCAGAGCAAGGACGGCCGCCCCAGCGGCGAGCACGCCCTCCGGGCCCTCAACGGCATTCTCGTCTTCCGCCGCACGAAGTCGGAGCCCGAGGTCGCCGCCGAGCTGCCCGACAAGATCGACGAGCTCGACCACTGCACCATGACCCCGGAGCAGGTGGGCCTCTACCAGGCGGTCATCGACCGTCTGGTCCAGGCCAGCGAGGCCGAGCGCCGCCAGGGCGACATCCTGGCCGCCATCACCGCCCTCAAGCAGATCTGCAACCATCCGTCCGCCTACCAGGACGACGGCCAGCCCCTTGCCGGCCGGTCCGGGAAGCTGGCCCGGCTCGAGGAGATCGTCGACTCGGTCTTCGCCGCCGGCGAGAAGGTGCTGGTCTTCACCCACTTCGCCGAGTGGGGCAAGAAGCTGGCCGACCACCTCACGGCCCGCACCGGCATCCCGGCCGACTGCTACCACGGGGGCCTCTCCCGGGGCGTGCGGGACAAGATGATCGCCGACTTCCAGGCCCGCAAGGGCCCGGCCGCCCTCGTCCTCTCGCTCAAGGCGGGCGGGACCGGGCTGAACCTCACCGCCGCCAGCCATGTCGTCCTCTACGACCGCTGGTGGAACCCGGCGGTCGAGGACCAGGCCCGTGACCGGGCGTGGCGGATCGGCCAGGAGCGCACCGTCGTGTCCCACCGCCTCGTCTGCCCCGGGACGGTCGACGAGCGGGTGGAAGACGTGGTCAACGGCAAGCGCCACATCGCCGACCTCGTGCTGCCCAAGTCCAGCTCCCTCGCCGACCTCGACCCGGACCAGCTGCGGGTGGCCCTCGGCCTGCGGCCGGACCAGCTCCTCACCGCCGAGGCGGAAGAGACACCGACCAGCGGCAGGGAGGAGGCGGCGTGAGCTCAGGTCAGGGCAATCAGGGCAACCCCCGCCGGAACAACCACTCCGGGGGGAACAGCAAGCCGTCGGCCCGGCGGAACGCTCAGCCCCGGCCCTCGGCGGACCCCACGCCTGCCGAGTTCTGGCGGATCGCCCCCAAGGCGGCGGTCCCGGCCCGCATCACCCCCGCCACCGATCCCACCGCCCTGGTGCGATCTCTGGGACGGCCGCCGCTGGAGCACCCCGGCGCCGACCGCTATCTGGCAAGCGTCGCCCAGCGGGCCGCCGGACTTGCCACTGCCCTGGCGGTGGCCGCCGACATCCTGGCCACCACCGACGAGGACTGACCGTCACCCCGACCGGCGGCGCACCGGCGCCGGTCGACGTCCTCGTGATCGGCGGGGGACCGGCCGGGCTCAGTGCCGCCACGTGGGCGGCCCGCTACCGCCGGTCGGTCCGGATCGTCGACAGCGGCGAGTACCGCAACCGCTGGGCGGCGAAGTCGCACGGCTACCTCGGCAGCGACCCGGGCAACCCGATGACCCTGCTCGGCCAGGCGCACGCCGACCTGGCCCGGTATCCCGAGGTCGAGTTCTGCGAGGGCCGGGCCACCGCGGCGCGCCGGGAGCCCGACGGCGGCTTCGTGGTGACGGTGAACGGCGACGAGCATGTCGGGCTGCGCCTGATACTGGCCATGGGCGTAGCCGACGAGTTCCCCGAGGTCGACGGCTTCTTCGAGCACTACGGCACGAGCGTGTTCCACTGCGCGACCTGCGACGGGTACGAGGCCCAGGACCGCTCGGTGGTCATCCTGGGGTGGGGCGAGCAGGTTGTCGCCTTCGCGGTTGGTCTCCTCGAATGGGCCCACGACCTCACGATCGTCACCGAAGGCCGGCCGTTGGAGGGCGACGAGCGCCACCGCGAGGTCCTGGCCCGCCACGGCATCGACCTCGTCGAGGACGACGCCGTCGAGTTCATCGGACAGCGGGGCGAGCTGCAGGGCGTCCGCCTGGCCGGAGGAGCGGTGCTCGACGTCGACCTGGCGTTCTTCAGCATCGCCCACAAGCCGCGCATCGACCTGGCCCGCCAGCTCGGCTGTGACACCGACGAGTCCGGCTGTCTGTGCGTGGACCGTGACGGCCGGACCACGGTCGGGGGATGCTTCGCCGCCGGCGACATCACCCCAGGTTTTCAGCTGGTCCCGGTCGCGGTGGGCAAGGGGGCGGCGGCCGGCGTGGCCTGCGCCATCTCGCTGCAGGGCGAGAACGGCTCGCCGATGTCGCCCTCGCCCGCGCCGAACTCCAACGCGGAGCTGGAGAACTAGAGGGAGAAAGCGGTCAGACCGCCGCCATGTCGGCGAAGGCCTTCGACGAGGTGCGGAGCCGCAGCTTGGCCAGGGCCCGCCGTTCCACCTGCCGGACCCCCTCGGCGCTCAGGTTGCAGACCCGGCCGACCTCGGCAAGGGTGCGGGGCTGGCCCCGGTCGAAGCCGTAACGGAGGCTCACCACCTTGCGCTCGTCGTCGCTCAGGGTGCCCAGGAGCCGGGCCACGTGGCCGGGGAGCGAAGCGGCGATGATCTGGTCGATGGCCGGTACGGCCTCGGGGTCCTGCACCACGTCGGACAGGTTGATGTCGCCGTCAGCGCCCAACGGCTCGAAGATGGAGACAGGGTGCGGGGCCAGGCGGAGGGCCTCGGTCACCCGGTCGCACCCGAGGTCGCACTCCTTGGCCAGCTCCTCGACCCGGGGCGAGCGCCCGAGCTCGGACTCGAGCTGGACCTTGGCCCGCTGGACCCGGCTGACCATCTCACCGGCGTGCACCGGGAGCCGGATGGTGCGGGCGGTGTTGGCGACGGCCCGGGTGATGGCCTGGCGGATCCACCAGGTGGCGTAGGTGGAGAACTTGAACCCGCGGCCGAAGTCGAACTTCTCGAGGGCGTGCATCAGGCCCATGTTCCCCTCCTGCACGAGGTCGAGGAGGGGGAGGCCGGAGGACTGGTAGCGCTTGGCGATGGAGACGACGAGGCGCAGGTTGGCCTCGACGAACGCCTTCTCCGCCTGCCGACCGGCATCCACCTGGGCCCGTAGGTCGGCCTTGGCGAACTCGGGCAGCAGCTCGGCGTCGCCGCCGGCCAACGTGGCGCCGGCCCGGCGTCCGGCCTCGATCACCGCACCGATGCGTTGCTCGTCCTCACGGGTCAGCAGATCGTGCTGACCGATCTCCTGCAGGTACATGCGCAACAGGTCGGCGTCGGCCCCGCCTTCACGACCGGTCGACATCGACTCTCCCTTGATCGGCATGGTCAGTGCTCCATCACTCGGTGCGATCCGAACAATTCTTCAACCGCACCCGTGACGAACTTGTTCCGTCCTTCTCAGAGCATCAGCGGCAGTCCACGCAGAGCTCGGAGCCGGGCACGAACTGGCCGAGCGACTTCACCATCCGGCACGACGGGCACACCCGCGCCGTGGGCGCCGCCTCCGGCTTCGGAGCAGGCGCAGCCCGGGGCCTGGGGACCCTCGGGGCCGCCCGGGCCCTCGCCACCGGAGCACCGGAACGGGGGGTGGGCCGGGGGGTGGGCTCCGGCGCCCGAGGCGGCGGAGGAGGCACCGGGAACGGGGGGTCGTCGAGGAGGAGCCCGGTTTCGAGGAACGCCTCTTCCACCGTGTCGGGCACCGGCCCGTACCAGTTGTCGGTCTCGAGACGGGTGGGGATACGGCCCTCCATGCGGACGTAGTCGTTCGGCTTGGCCCCGCCCGGCAGGCGGTAGCCGACCACCCAGCGCTTCCCGTTCGTCCAGCGGGCGAGGAACAGGTCGGGAGCCCGCCACACGCCGACCGCCAGCTTGCCGGGGCCGTGGGAGGCGACGCCGACGGGCGAGGCGGCCTGGGTGGTCCCGAGGACGCGCAGGACGGCCGAGCCCGGATCACCGGCGACCGGCTCCATGAGCCGGATGGAGCGGTCCTCCACCTCGAAGGCGATCTTGCGTTCAGCGCGGAGAAGGTCGACGGCGTCGGCGATGTCGGGGTCCACCCGCCCATCCTGCCGCGGGTGCGGCGCTCCGATGAGTTCGGGTGGCCGCCGACGTCCAAGAAGTCATGACTCTCGTAGACTCCTCACCCATGGCCGTGCGTTCCGACGCCACCGACTTTCGGGTGGACGACCTCGAGCAGTACCGCCGGGAGCTCACCGGCTACTGCTACCGGATGCTGGGGTCGGCTTTCGAGGCCGACGACGCCGTCCAGGAGACCATGGTCCGGGCGTGGAAGGGCATGGAGGGCTTCGAGGGCCGCTCCGCGGTGCGGTCATGGGTCTACCGGATCGCCACCAACGTCTGCCTCGACATGCTGCGGGGCCGCCAGCGCCGGGCCCTGGCCATGGACCTCGGCCCCGCGGGCGAGGCCGATGCGTTCCACGGCGCCACCCGCGAGGAGAACGCCTGGGTCACGCCCATTCCCGACAGCCGGGTGCTTCCCGACGACGGAGACCCGGCCGCGGTGGCCGAGGCCAAGGAGAGCATCCGCCTGGCCTTCGTGACCGCGCTCCAGCACCTGCCGGCCCGGCAGCGGGCCGTGCTCATCCTCCGCGAGGTCCTGCGCTGGCAGGCCACCGAGGTGGCCGAGCTGCTCGACACCACGGTGGCTTCGGTGAACAGTGCTCTGCAGCGGGCCCGGGCCACCCTCTCGACGCTCGACACCGGCGCGTCGCAGTCCCTGCCGGTCACCGACGACCAGCGGGCCATGCTCGACCGCTACGTCGACGCGTTCGAGCGCTACGACATCACCTCGCTCGTCTCGCTCCTGCGCGACGACGTCGTCATGTCGATGCCGCCCTACGACTTCTGGCTGAGCGGCCCCGAGGAGATGGCCAAGTGGTTCGTGGGCGAGGGCATCGGCTGCAAGGGGTCCCGGCTCCTGCCCGTCCAGGCCAACGGCATGGCCGCCTTCGCCTCCTACAAGCCCGACCCGAACGGCGGGCACGCCCCCTGGTCCATCCAGGTCCTCGAGGTCTCAGGCGACCGGATCGTCGGGCATCACAACTTCCTCGACACCACGCTGTTCGAGGCGTTCGGCCTTCCCGCCCACCTGTAGGACGTCGCCCAGGCCGACGAGCTGCAGCAGCGCGACCAGGTCCGGGCACGCCTGGCGCAACCAGATCGAGCACCCCTGACGGCGGGCCTGGAGCTGCAGGCGCGCCAGCTCGTCGACGACCGTGAGCCGGATGCCGTCGGGGCACAGGAGCGGCCAACTGGCGAGCTCGGCGTTCTCGCACAGCAGGACCACCTCAGCACGGGCGTTGGCGGGGACCACGTAGGAAGGACGTGCGGGGCGTCAGGAAATCATCGCGGGCACCACCTGTTGGTAGACGAGCTGTCGCAGCAGGAAGCCCTTCGGTCGTTCCACGGCGTAGGCGTCGGCCATGGTGACGACGACCAGGTCGAGCTCGGGGACCACGACGATGTACTGGCCGCCATGACCACAGGCCAAGAAATGCGGCGGGGATGCCCGGTCCGCCACCCACCACAGCAGCCCGTAGCCGCAGAACTCCGGGGGACCGCCCTCGAGCAACGGCGAGGTGGCCATGTGGACGTAGCTCTGGTCGACCACCCGGGTGCCGTTCCACATGCCCCCGTGGAGGTAGAGCAGCCCGAGCTTGAGCATGTCCCGCGCCCCCAGCTCCAGGTCGCCGCAGCCCCAGTGGTGGCCCTCCGGATCGGTGGGCCACGACCAGCGGTCGATGCCCAACGGACCGAACAGCCGCTCGGCGGCGAGATCCACCATGGGTTTGCCGGTGACCGCCTCCACCACCGCCGACAGCACGTGCGAGGCACCGTTGTTGTACAAGAACCCCCACCCGGGCGCGGCGACCAGCGGCGCTTCCAGCGCCCCCTCCAGCACGGGCTCGTTGCGGGCCTCGAGCTCGTCGATGTCCCACCACCCGTGCCCGTAAAGCCCGGAGCTCATGGTCAACAGGTGGTGCACGGTGATCCCGGCCTTCACCTGGTCGTCGCGGAAGGCCGGGGCGTCGACCAGGGAGGCGACCGGGGCGTCGAGTGAGAGCCGCCCGTCGCCGGCCAGGATGCCGACGAGGGTCGAGGTGACGCTCTTGGTGACGGAATGGGCGGAATGCAGGCTGTTCGGCGCGGAATCGCGGTAGCAGCGCTCGAAGACGATCTCGCCGTGCCGGGCGACGAGCAGGTTGGTGGTGTGGGCCAGGTCCGGATGTGAGCGGACAGTGGCGTCAGCGGCCAGAAGGCCGTCGATGTTCAAGAAGTGTTCCTCCAGTGGGAGTGACCGGAGGTGCAGCCCTGGCGCCGAGGTTCAGCCTCGGCGGTGACCGGGATGCACCGGAGCAATCGAAACGGACGTGACGTCGTCCATGTGCATCCCTCCCTTCCGCCGAGCGGCCTCCAGGACCGGTAGCCCGATTCGATCAGGTGCGGCGGCTCGCGTCAATGGGTGCCCCTGGCATTCCGGCGGCGGACTGGGCGAGAAGCAGGTCGGCCAGGCGGGCGATGGCCTGGACGGCAGGCGAATCGGGGCAGGCCTCGAAGGGCGACCGGCCCTCCCGCTCGGCCTGGGTGAGCCCGGGATCGTCGGGGATGCGGATGGCCGGCGCCAGGCCGGGGTGGTCGGGCTCGTCGCGGAAGCGGTTGGCCACGATCGTCAGGCGGCGCTCGCCCACCATGGGGAGCAGGCGGCGGGCGGTCATGCCCGAGCGCCACGCCGGGCCGACGACCACCACCACGTCCTCGGCGAAGTCGTGATAGTTCTCGAACGGCGTGGTCGGCCCGGCCTCCAGGTCGGCGATGAGGTCGGTGTCCGGGGCGGCGAAGCCCTGGAGGATCTGGCGGACGGCGGCCACCGACTTGCGGGCCTGGTCCTTGTCACTGGCCGGCCGTCCGGCCGCCGTGTCCGCCGAGCCGATCTTCCCCAGACCGAGGAACCGGATGCCCTCGGGGCCGTCGGCGCCGAAACGCGCGACCGCGTCGTCGGGGGTCAGCCCGGCAGCCAGCTGCCAGCCGTACGGTGCGGCCGGTTGCTCCTCCAGGGCATCGTCGGGAAGGCCGGCGTCGGTCACCGGGATGCCCAGGCTGAAGGCCAGGCCGGGAGAGGTGTCGAGGTCGGCGGCGAACACCCTGCGGCCCCTCCGGGCCAGCGTCCGGGCCAGCGTGGACGAGAGCACCGTCTTGCCCGCCCCGCCCTTGCCGATCAGCGCGAGCCGGAGACCGAGCCGGCCGCGCGCCTCGGCCAAGGCGGCGGCATCGACCGCCGACAGCTCCTTGGCGGCCAGGGCCTCGATCGCCTGCAGGGCGGCGACGTGGGCGGCGAAGGTCTCCACCAGTGAGTCCGGCCGGGGCCAGGGGCCTGGGGCGGCGTAGCCCTGGAAGCTGCGGGCCAGGCGCTGCACCCCCAACCACTCGAGGGGCTCGCCGGCGTTTCCGGCGAGCCCCTCGATGATGGACATCCGCCGCTCGAGCGAGTCGACCACCCAGGCGTGGCGGGCGGCGATCTGGGCGTCGGTGGGCGGCGGCATGAGCGGCGACTCTACCGAGGCCTCACCGGCTACGACGTCCCGATGGCCTGAAGTACATCGAGCCTGGCCGCCCGCCTGGCGGGGCCGAGCCCGGCGAGGACACCGGCCACCGCGCCGGCCACCAGCACCACGGCCAGCTGCCCGGTGGGAGCGGCGAACGTCGCGAACCCCTCGGCGGAGGCCGCCTGCACGAGCGCCCAGCCCAGGAACACCCCCAGGCCGAGCCCCCCCACCGTCCCGAACAGGGCGATGATCACCGACTCCCACCGGACCATGGCCCGGAGCTGGCGGCGGGTCTGCCCCACCGCCCGAAGGAGGCCCAGCTCCCGGGTGCGCTCGTGGATGGCCAGCGACAGGGTGTTGGCGATGCCCATGAGGGCGATGACGATGGCCAGGAACAGCAGCACGTAGACGATGCCCAGCATCATGTCGACGCCCTGGGCCACGGAGGCGACGTACTCCTTGCGGTCGAGGACCGAGGCGCCCCCGGCGGCCGCGGTGACCGCGGTCACCGCCGCCTTGCCGGCCGTCAGCCCAACGCCCTGCTCCAGGCCGATCAGCACCTGGCTGTCGACGTCCTGCCCGGCGTGGGGGGCCCAGGCCGCCCGGCTCACCACGTAGTCGCCGGCCACGTCGCCCACGTCGTAGATCGCGGCGACGGTGAAGCTGGCCGTGGCGCCGTCGACGAAGCGGATGCCGGCGGTCGAGCCGATCGACCAGCCCTGGGCCTCGGCCTCGTCGGACGAGACGGCCATCTCCGTAGGGCCGAGCCGCTCGAGCGCGCCTTCCTGCACCTCCAGGTCGAGCACCTTGCCCAGGTTGGCGACGTCGGCGACGGTGATCCGCTTGCCGTCGCCGTCGACCTGCACGACGCCCTGCCCGAGACCGACCGCGGTGCGAACCTCGGGGAGGGCGGCCAGCTCGGGAGCCAGCGCCGGGCTCAGCCCGCCACCGCCGAAGCTGCCGGTGTTGACCACCAGATCGCCACCGAAGGACCGGGACACGGTGTCGTCGATCGACGAGCGGATCGACGCTGCGAACACGGTGAAGAGAGTGACGACCCCGACACCGACCATGAGGGCGGCGGCGGTGCCCGAGGTTCGCCGCGGATTGCGCATGGCGTTCTGGCGGGCCAGCGCGCCGGTGACGCCCCGGAGCCGCAGCAGCGGCCAGCCGACCACGCCGGCGGCGGGACGGGCCACGACCGGGCCGAACACAACCACGCCGACCATCGTCAGCACCGCGCCCAGGCCGGCCACGGCGAGGACGCTGTCGCCACCGCCGAGGACAGCGGAGAGGACGACGGCCACGCCGAGGGCGGTGAGGACGGCACCGGCGACGGCCCGGAGGCGTGAGGCCCGCACCGCCTCGACGGCGTGCTCGCGCAGGGCGGCCACCGGCGCCACCCGGGACGCCTTGACCGCCGGGAACACACCCGCAGCCAGGGTCACGACCATCCCGACGACCATGCAGATGACCGCGGTGCTGGCCTGGAAGGCCAGCCCGCCGGCCGGCAGCGAGAACCCGAAGCTGTCGAACAGTCCCTTCAGCAGCCCGGCGATGGCCACCCCGCCCAGGAGCCCGGCGACCGATGCCACGAGCCCGATGAGCAGCGCCTCGACCACGACCGACGTGACGATCTGGGCCCGGGCCGCGCCCAGGGCCCGCAGGAGGGCCGACTCCCGGCTGCGCTGGGCGACGAGGATCGAGAAGGTGTTGTAGATGCTGAAGCTGGCCACCAGGAGGGCCACGCCGGCGAACACCGTGAGGAACGTGGTGAAGATGTCGAGGAAGTCGCGACCGATCTGGTCCGTGCTCTCGGCGGTGAACTGCGTCCCGGTCAGGACCTCATTTCCGTCGCCCGCCAGCGGGCGAACCCGTTCGGCCAGAACCTCTTCGTTCACACCGGGTTCGGCGCGGACGACGATGCTCGAGGCCACACCCGGCTTCTTGGTCACATGGGCCTCGGCGCCCTGGAGGTTGAAAGCGGTGAAGGTGACTTCGCCGAACCCGTCGCCCGTGCCGAAGGAGGCGATACCCACGACCGTCACCGGGACCGGCTCCGGCGTCTGCACGATGGTGGTGTCGCCGACACGGAGCTTGCCCGCCTCGGCCGCACCGCGGTTGACGACGACCTCGCCGGTGGTCTGCGGGGCCCGTCCCTCCACCAGCTTGTAGGGGTTGAGCTCGGGGTCGGTGATCCAGTTGCCGGCGAGCCGGGGCGGTCCATTGCCGCCGATGGCCTTGCCGTCGTTGCCGATGAGCTGGCCGTAGCCCTCGATCGAGGGCTCCGCCGCGGCCACGCCCGCCACGCTCCGCACCCGATCGGCCAGGGCCGAGGGGACGAGGGTCCGGCCGTCGAGGTCGGGGCCGCGGCCGCCGTCGGCCTCGATGGTCGACGCGCTGCGGACGATGGCGTCGGTGCCGGCATTGGCATCGGCGAAGAGGGTGTCGAAGTTGGCTCTGAGCGTGTCGCCCAGGACGAGCGTGCCCGAGAGGAAGGCGATGCCGAGGAACACGGCCAGGCAGGTGCCGAACAGCCGGCGCTTGTGGGCGGCCAGGCCTTTGAGGGTGACGTTGAGCATGCCGTTCACCCCTTCAGCGACTTGAGCGAGTCGAGGACGGTCTGCGGCGTCGGGTCGGCGAGGTGGCCCGCCACCCGGCCGTCGGCCAGGAAGACCACCGCGTCCGCGTACGACGCAGCTACGGGGTCGTGGGTGACCATCGCCACCGTCTGCCCCATGTCCCGGACCGCCGCGGCCATGAAGGCCAGGATCTCGGCGCCCGCCCGGGAGTCGAGGTTGCCGGTCGGCTCGTCGGCGAAGACGATCTGGGGACGGCTGGCCAGCGCCCGGGCGACTGCGACCCGCTGCTGCTGGCCGCCCGACAGCTCCGAGGGCCTGTGCGACAGCCGGTCGCGCAGGCCGACGGTGTCGACCACCGTGTCGAGCCAGTCAGGGTCCGGTTTGGCGCCGGCCAGGTCCAGCGGGAGCGTGATGTTCTCGAGGGCGGTCAGGGTGGGCAGCAGGTTGAAGGCCTGGAACACGAACCCCACCTGCTCCCGCCGGACCAGCGTCAGCTCCTTGTCGGAGAGCGCGCCGAGCTCGAGGGTGCCGAGGAACACCTGGCCGGAGGTCAGCGTGTCGAGCCCGGCGACGCAGTGCATCAGCGTCGACTTGCCCGAGCCGGACGGGCCCATGACGGCGGTGAACCGCCCGCCGGGGAGCTCGACGCTCACGTCGTCGAGGGCCCGCACCTCGGTGCTCTCGGACCCGTAGATCTTGGTGGCGTGGACGGCCCGGGCCGCCACGCGGATGGCCGTCGTCTCGCCTGTCGATGTGGTCGTGGAAGTCATGAGCTCATCGTCCGCTTGTGGCGGTCGACGGTCGTCCCACGGGCGGAGGCTTCGCCGCTACGCCGACGGTGGTAGCCCCTCGCCTCAGACGACGGCTGCGGGCTCCGGTTCCAGGATCGCCGTCCTCGGTCGACCGTCGAGAGCAGGGGCAGCCGCGGGCGACGCCCACACCTGGGTCTCGAGGAAACGAAGGAATCCGGTGGCGTGCTCGGCCGTGTCGAAGTCCAGGGTCACGACGATGTAGCGCGGGTCGTCGACGGGACGGGCGACGCGGCCGGCGACCACACCCGCGCGGCGGCGGGCATCGGCCAGCCGGTCGAACGCGACCCGCCAGGTGTCGTAGTCGGTGATCCGGTGCTCGATGTGGAGGGTTGTCATAGGGGCGAAGGTAGGAGGATCGCCGCTCTGCGCCCATCCCAGATACCTGGGAATCCTCCGGCGCGTACTCTGCCGCTGGTGTCGACGCTCGACCGCATCGAGCGCATCTGCGGACAGGGCCTCGACGAGCGGGCCCTGCGGGTCGCCCTCCTCGAGGTGATCCGGGCCGAGGTGCCGTGCGACGCGTACGCCTGGGTTCTGACCGACCCGGAGACCTTGGTGGGCTCCGCACCGCTGGCCGAGACGCCGTCGCTGGCCGACCTGCCCGCGCTCATCGGCTTGAAGTACCTCACCACGGTCAACCGCTGGACCGGCCTGTCCCCCGGCACGTCTGTGACTCTGCTGGGAGCGACCGCGGGCGACCGGTCGCAGAGCCGCCTGTGGAAGGAGCTCCTCTCGGGCTACGGCGTCCAGGACGTCGCCTCGACGGTGTTCGGCGACGCCTACGGGTGCTGGGCCTTCCTCGACCTCTGGCGCCGCGACGGGCCTTTCACCGACGGGGAGCGGGACTTCCTCGGCCGGGTCGGCACGATCGCCGCGACCCCGCTCCGACGGAGCCTCGCTCAGACATTCGCCCTCGGCGGCGACCATCCCGTCCGGCGGAGCGAGCCGGTGCTGCTCCTGCTCTCCGACGACCTGGTGCCCCTGACCCAGACACCGCAGACCGATGCCTATCTCCGGGCGTTGCTGCCGACGGAGGCCGAACGCGCGCCCGTGCCGGCGGGCGCCTTGCACGTGGCGGCCCAGCTGCTGGCCCAGGAGCAGGAGGTCGACTCCCATCCCGCCTGGGCAAGGGTGCATCTGAGCGGCGGGGTGTGGGTCACGCTGCGGGCGGCGCGGATGGTGGCCGGCTCAGCCGCGGGCCGGGCGTCGATCGCCGTGACCATCGAGCCGACTCCTCCTGCCGAGCGGACAGCGCTCTTCGCCCGTGTCACCGGGCTCAGCGAGCGGGAGACGGAGCTGCTCCGCCTTCTCGTGGGAGGCAGTGACACCCACGAGCTGGCCCGGCGACTGTTCCTGTCCGAGCACACCGTGCAGGACCATCTGAAGTCGGTGTTCGCCAAGACCGGTGCGCCCAATCGGCGGGTGCTCGTCGCCCGGGCGACGGGTGCGGTTCAGGACCCGCTCCAGCCGGGGCGGACGAGCCCTGACTCGTAGGCGAAGACCACCAGCTGGGCCCGGTCGCGGGCGCCCAGCTTGATCATCGCCCGGCTCACGTGGGTCTTCGACGTCGCCGGGCTGAGGAACAGCTTCTCGGCGATCTCCTCGTTGGTGAGGCCCGCGGCCACCAGCGCCATGATCTCCCGCTCCCGGTCCGTGAGCCGGTCGAGCTCGGCCCCGAGGGCCGGCTCCTTGGCCCGGCTGGCGAACTCCCCGATGAGCCGGCGGGTGACGCTGGGCGACAGCAGGGCGTCGCCGGCCGCCACGGCCCGTACCGCCCGCAGCAGCTCCACCGGCTCGGTGTCCTTGACCAGGAACCCGCTGGCGCCGGAGCGGATGGCCTCGAACACGTACTCGTCGAGCTCGAACGTGGTGAGGATGACGATGCGGACGGCGGCCAGCCGCTCGTCGGCGGCGATCAGCCGGGTGGCCTCCAGTCCGTCGCGCCCGGGCATGCGGATGTCCATGAGGACGACATCGGGCCGCAGCTCGACGGTCAGCCGGAGCGCGGCGTCGCCGTCACCGGCCTCGCCCACCACTTCGATGTCGGGCTGGGCGTCGAGCAGCGCTCTGAAGCCGGCCCGCACCAGCGCCTGGTCATCGGCCAGGAGGACCCGGATCACGGGCGGGCATCCACCGGAAGTGAGGCGCGGACCCGGAACCCCCCACCGGGCCTGGGTCCCGCGGAGAGCAGGCCGCCGAGGGCCGATGCCCGCTCCTTCATGCCGGGGATGCCGTTTCCACCGGTCGATCCGTTCGTCGACGGTGCCGGGCCGCGGCCGTCGTCGTCGACCTGAACGGTGAGATCGGTGTCGCCGTAGGTGAGAAAGATGGTGGCCCGGGCCTGCCCTGCGTGGCGGGTCACGTTGGTCAGCGCCTCCTGCACGATCCGGAAGGCGGCGAGATCCACGCTCGGCGGCAGGGCCCGCGGCGTGCCCTCGGTGACGACCCGCACGTCGATCCCCGCCGCGGCCGCTCCCGACACGAGGCGGTCGAGGTCATCGAGGCCGGCGGTCGGCGATCGGGGCGGCCCCTCGTCGACCTGGCGGAGCACGTCGAGCACCGATCGCAGCTCGCCCAGTGCGTCCTTGCTGGCCGCCTTGATGGCGGTGAGGGCGGTGCGGGCCTGCTGGGGCTGCTCCTCCATCAGGTGCAGGGCCACGCCCGCCTGGACGTTGATGAGGGAGATGTTGTGGGCCAGCACGTCGTGCAGCTCCCGGGCGATGCGCAGCCGTTCCTCACTTGCCCGCCGCCGGGCCTCCTCCTCCCGGGTGCGAGCCGCATCCTCCGCCCGGGCCCGCCTGACCCGAATGCCCTCGCCGACCGCGGCCAGCACCATCAGCCAGGCGGCGAGGCCCAGGGCGGGGACCCACCCGGGGCCGGGCTCGTCGCCGAAGACGGCGCCGACCGTGAGAAAAGACAGGTAGCCCACGACGAGGCCTGTCCAGGCGACGATCCGGTGGCCGGCCACGGCCACGGTGAGGAATGCGGCGATGAGGCTCAGGAAGATCGGCCCCTGGGGGTAGCCGAGGGCGACGTAGGCGAGGGTGGCCGAGAAGGCGGTGAGGTAGACGGCCACCGGGTGGCGGCGGCGGACGACCAGGGCGGCCGGCCCCGTGGCCAGCAGGAGACCGGCCAGCACGTCGAAGGACTCCCGGTCGGCCTGGTGCCGCCCGGCCAGGTAGGTGCCGCCCACCTGGACCAAGCCGACGGCCGCAGCCAGGGCGGCGTCGCCCATCCCGGATCGACGCGTCACAGCCCCACGGTACGGCAGCACCGGCCGCCGGTCATCGGTCCCAGGGAGGCATCCCGACTACGCCGTCAGGCGTACCGCCAGGTCGTTCAGGTCTGGCGCGACGCCCACCACTGGTCGAGGCGGCGGCGGGCCTCCTCCTCGCCCAGGGGGCCCTCCTCCATGCGCAGCTCGTAGAGGAACTTCCAGGCCTGGCCGACGTCGGGCCCCGGAGGAATGCCGAGGTGCTCCATGATCTGGTTGCCGTCCAGGTCGGGGCGGATGCGGTCGAGCTCCTCCCGCTCCTTGAGAGCGGCGATGCGCTGCTCGAGCAGGTCCATCCGGCGGGACAGCTCGGCGGCCTTGCGCTGGTTGCGGGTGGTGCAGTCGCAGCGGGTGAGCTCGTTGAGCTTGTCGAGCAGGGGCCCGGCGTCGGTGGCGTAGCGGCGGACGGCGCTGTCGGTCCAGACGTCGTCGCCGTAGCCGTGGAAGCGCAGGTGCAGCTCGACCAGCTTGCGGACGTCGGCGATCTCGTCCTCGGGGTAGCGCAGGGCCCGCATGCGCTCCTCGGCCATGCGGGCGCCCACCACCTCGTGATGGTGGAACGAGACGCCGCCCTTGCCGAACGAGCGGGTCTTGGGCTTGCCGATGTCGTGCAGGAGGGCGGCCAGGCGCAGGATCTTGTCGGGGCTGGTCTTCTCCACGACGGCGATGGTGTGGGCCAGCACGTCCTTGTGGCGATGGACGGGGTCCTGTTGCAGGGCGAGGGCGGGAAGCTCGGGCAGGAACTCCTCGGCCAGCCCGGTGTTGACGAGGAACCACAGCCCCGCCTCGGGCGACTCCACGACCAGCAGCTTGTCCAGCTCGTCGCGGATGCGCTCGGCCGACACGATCTCGAGCCGGCCCCGCAGCGACTTGACCGCAGCCACCAGGTCGTCGTCGGCCAGGAAGTGGTAGCCGCTTATGAAGCGGGCGGCCCGCAGCATCCGCAGCGGGTCGTCGGTGAAGGACTCGGTGGGCGAGAGCGGCGTGCGCAGGCGGTAGGCGGCGAGGTCGTCGAGGCCGCCGAACGGGTCGATCAGTTCGGCGTCGGGAAGCGACAGGGCCATCGCGTTGACGGTGAAGTCGCGCCGGGACAGGTCGGCCTCGATGGCGTCGGCGAACTCCACCGCAGGCTTGCGGGAGTCGGGCGTGTACGCCTCGGCCCGGTGGGTGGTGATCTCGTAGGTCACGTCACCCTTCTTGACCCCGATGGTGCCGAAGCGGCGCCCCTGGTCCCAGGTCGCGTCGGCCCAGCCCTTCACGACCGCCTCGATGTCGTCCGGGCGGGCGTTGGTGGTGAAGTCCAGGTCGCGGTCGAGGGGAAGGCCGAGGATGGCGTCGCGCACGCGGCCGCCAACCAGGAAGAGGCGCCAGCCCGCGGCCGTGAACCGCTCGGCGAGGGGCGCGGTCTCCTCCAGGAGGGGTCGCAGGCGCTCGGGGATCACCGCGGCAAGGGTAGTGGGCCTTCTCCGGGCCCCCTCCGCCGGTACGCTTGATCGAGGAATGACCACAGTCGCCGCCGAGGTCCTGCAGTGGGGCTGGGAACGGGCTCGAACCGGTCCCTGGCGGGGCGACGGCGACATCGCCTATCTCGCGCCCCTCGCCCCGGCCGGTGCACCGTCGGTGGACTTCCTGCAGCGCTGCCTGGAGACGCTGACGGCCCGCGGCTTCACCCGGGTCGTGACCAGCGCCCTGGCTCCCGCCGAGCAGCGCGGCTTCCTGAGCGTCGGGTTCGAGGAGTACGAGCGCCTCCATCTCCTCAGCCACGACCTCCGTGACGTTCCCCGTCCGGACAAGGAAGCGGCTCAACTGCTCAGACGCGGCCGCAACGCGGACTGGCCGGCCGTGCTGGCCGTCGACGCGTCGGCCTTCGCCCCCTTCTGGCGGCTCGACGCCAGCGGCCTGAGCGAGGCCATCGACGCCACCCCCGTCACCCGGTTTCGCATCGCGTCTCCGAGGCGGGGCGCTCTGCTCCCCTCTCAGGGGGCCGCTCGGGCCCACGACGTCCTGGCGTACGCGGTCACCGGGCTCAGTGCCAACCAGGGCTACCTCCAGCGGCTGGCGGTCCACCCCGCGCACCGCCGCACCGGACTGGGCCGGGCCCTCGGGCTCGACGGGCTGCGCTGGCTGCGGCGCAAGGGAGTGTCCGAGGCGGTCGTGAACACCCAGCTCGGCAACGAGCCCGCCCTTGCCCTCTATCTCTCGCTGGGGTTCCGCCACGAGCCCATCCAGCTGTCCGTGCTCCACCGGCGGCTCGGGTGAGACCGCGCGTCGCCTGCGCGCTCCTGCTCGTCGTCCTGGCGCTGGGCGCCACGATCGGCGCGTCGGCGGCCGCCCAGCCCGCACCCCCTGCCGCGCGAGGCCGCATGACCTTCGTCGCCCAGTCGCACTGGGTCGGCCCCGGCGGCGACATGATGCTCCGGGTCCGCGTCGACCGGCCCACTGGCGCCTCCAACCTGGAGTTCGCCCTCACCCTGTTCCCCGCAGTCGCCACCCGGTCCGAGTTCGGGGAGACCCTGGCCGACCGGATGCCCGACTCCGCGTACGTCGCTTTGACACCGGTGCCCCTGGCCGGCCTGCGTCCCGACGCCAACGGTGACGTCACCCTCACCGTCCCGATCCGCGACCCGGCTCTGCCCCGTGACCCGGCCCGCGTGCTGTTGCCGTCACGCGACGGCGTGTACCCCCTCCGGGTCGAGCTCCGCGACCGGTTCGCCGGTTCGGTGGTCGACAAGTTCGTCACCCACCTCCTGTACACCCCCGAGGTCCACGCCACCCCCAGGCTCGGCGTCTCCCTGGTCTTCCCTGTCCACGCCCCACCGGCGCTCCAACCCGACGGCAGCCGGAACCTCCCCGATGCCGACACCCTGACCGCCATGACCCAGGGCGTGGAGGCGGTGCGGTCCACCTTGTTCAGCCTGGCGCCGACGCCGGAGACCGTCGCCGCCCTGGCCGCCAGCAATGACGCCAGAGCCAAGGGGCTGCTGGCGTCGCTCAAGGCGGCCGCAGCCGAACGGCCCGTCCTGTCCGGCTCCTTCGTGCCCGCCAACCTGGCCGCCC
The DNA here is from genome assembly GCA_902805665.1 of uncultured Acidimicrobiales bacterium. Classification (GTDB taxonomy): domain Bacteria; phylum Actinomycetota; class Acidimicrobiia; order Acidimicrobiales; family AC-14; genus CADCTB01. The sequence continues at coordinate 10,427 of CADCTB010000019.1, read as the reverse complement.
TGTCGGGAGCGGGGCTCGACGGCGAGGTGGCCAGCCAGCTCAGCCGGGGCGCGGCCACGCTCACGGAGACCCTGGGCGGCCGCCTGGACCCCCGAATCTGGCTGGCCGAGGAGGCCCTCGATCCGCAGGTGATCGACGAGCTCACCGGCCGGGGCTTCGACCGGATGCTCACCGCCGAGCCGCTGCTGGCCCCGGTCGCCGATCAGCGGATCACCCTCACCCGGCCGTTCGTGCTGACCGGGCGCCAGGCGCGGGTGCAGGCGGTCGCCGTCGACGCCGGACTGGCGGCCCACTTCGACGGCGCCGCCAACCAGTCCCTGTCCGCCCACCACCTGCTGGCCGACCTGGCGGTGATCTACCTCGACCGCCCGGGCGACGACGAGCGCCGCGGCGTGGCGGCCGTCGCCCCCAGGAACTGGCGGCCGACCCGTCAGTTCCTCGAGGTGGTCGCAGGCGGCCTCGCCCTGTCGCCCATCATCGAGCCCATGTCGTTGGAGACGCTTTTCGGCACCGTCCCTACCGCTCAGGACGACTTCGGGGCGAACATGGTCCGCAAGCCCGCCATCCCGACTCCCGGCAGCCTGGCCGAAGTGGCCGCCGACCTGAGTGACGCCCGCCGGAACCTCGACTCGCTCCGCTCGGTGCTCGGGCCGGGCAGTGACACGTCGGCCGTGATCGAGCAGCAGCTGCTCGTGGCCGAGTCCTCCGATCTCAGGACCCGCCGTCAGCGGGAAGCGTACGTGGCCAGCGCCGATCGCCAGGTCCAGGCCCAGCTCGATGCCATCGAGATGCCGGAGGGCCGCTCCTTCACGTTGACCGCCCGCACCGGTGAGATCCCGGTCACGTTCAAGAACAACACCGGCAAGCCGGTGCGGGTGGTGGTCAGGATCGACAGCGACAAGCTCGAGTTCCCGGGTGGCGAGGTGCAGGAACTGGAGCTGACCCGCCTCAACACCACCCAGCGCTTTCCGGTCGTCGCCCGAGCCTCGGGGGCGTTCCCGATCCGCATCACCCTCGAGTCGCCCGACGGCCGCCTGGTGGTCGGCCGGGCCCGCATCACGGTACGGTCAACCGCTGCATCCGGCGCCAGCCTGATCGTGGCCATGGGGGCGGCCACCTTCCTGGCCGTCTGGTGGGGTCGAAATGCCATGAAGGGCCGCCGAGCGAGAGGTCTGGTTCCCGAACAATGACCCGAGTGACAGCATGACCGTCAAGATCGTCACCGACAGCAGTTGCGACCTGCCCGACGGGCTCGTGTCCGAGCTGGGGATCGACGTGGTGCCGCTCACCATCCGCTTCGGCGCCGAGGAGCTCGTCGACCGGCGCGATCTCAGCCCCTCGGAGTTCTGGGCCCGATGCGCCACGACCGCTGAGCTTCCCTCGACCGCGGCGCCGGCGCCCGGCGCCTTCGAGGAGGTCTTCCGGGCCGCGGCCGCGGCCGGAGCCGAGGGCGTCATGTGCGTCGTCCTGTCGTCGAAGCTCTCGGCCACCGGGGAGTCGGCGCAGGCTGCGGCCCGGGCCGTGGCCGACGTGGTGCCGGTGACGGTGGTCGACTCGCTTTCCGTGAGCCTCGGCCACGGCATGATGGCCGTGCAGGGCGCCCGTCGGGCTGCGGCCGGCGCCCCCCTCGACGAGATCGTCGCCATGGCCGAGGACATGGCCCGCCGCACGAAGATCTTCGCCACCCTCGACACCCTCGAGTACCTCAAGCGGGGCGGTCGCATCGGAGCCGCGCAGGCTCTGCTCGGGTCGATCCTGTCCATCAAGCCGTGCATCGAGGTGGTGGACGGGAAGGTCGAGCCCGGCCCGAAGCAGCGGACCCGCTCGCGCTCGCTGCAGTGGCTGGCCGACCAGGTGGGCGCGCAGAAGAACGTGGAGAACCTGGCCGTCCTGCACGGCGACGCTCCCGACGTCGACACCCTTCTCGGCCTGCTCGATCCTCATTTCCCCCGGGACCAGATCGTCATCGGGCAACTGGGGGCGGTCGTCGGCACCCACACCGGCCCGCGAACCATCGGGGTGGCGTTCCAGACCGCTGCCGGGGCCGGTACCGTGTCCTAGGTGTCCGACGCTGTGCCGCTGGGAGGTGCCGGGCCTGCCGGCGCGGCGGCCAGTGTCCACAGCGAGCGCCTCCTTGCCGGCCGCTACCGGCTGAAGCGGCTGATCGCCAAGGGCGGGATGGCGGAGGTGTGGGAGGCGGTCGACGAGATCCTCGGGCGGCCGGTGGCGGTCAAGATCCTGCATCCCCATCTGTCCGCCGACGAGTCGTTCCGCGAGCGGTTCCGGCGGGAGGCCATCTCCGCCGCCCGCCTGGCCCATCCCAACGTGGTCGCCACCTTCGACACCGGCACCGACGCGGGAATCACCTTCATCGTCATGGAGCTCGTCGACTCCCCGACCCTCCGCCAGGCGCTGAACGACGGCGGCCCGATGGCGCCGGGGAGGGTGGTCCACATCGGGGCCCAGGTGGCCGACGCCCTCCATTACGCCCACAAGGCGGGCGTGGTGCACCGGGACATCAAGCCGGCCAACATCCTCATCTGCCCGGACGGGCGGGTGAAGGTGGCCGACTTCGGCATCGCCAAGGCGGTGGAGGACTCCGAGGTCAGCCAGCCGAGCCCCTCCGAGGCCCTCACCGGCACGGGGACGATCGTGGGCACCGCTCAGTACCTGTCGCCTGAGCAGGTCGACGGCCGCGCCCTCGACGGCCGGGCCGACGTCTACGCCTTGGGCGTGGTCCTCTACGAGATGCTGTGCGGCCGCCCGCCGTTCACCGGCGAGACCGACATGGCCGTCGCCCTCAAGCACATCACCACCGACCCCTTGTCGCCCCGCCAGGTCCGGGCCGGCATCCCGCCGGCGCTCGAGGACGTCGTGCTCCGGGCTCTGGCCAAGGCGCCCGAGGCCCGCTACCAGTCCGCCGCCGAGCTGCAGAACGCCCTGCTCTCCGTCGACCTGAGCGGTCGCCAGGCTGTCGCCCGCCCGGTCGACGTCGGTGCCCCCACCGGCGTGGTGGCCGCCCCGCCGATGCCGCGCCCGCAGCCCCGCCAGGACCACACGCCTCCCCGAGGCGTCCCCCCTTCCTTCGTCCAGAGCGAGCGGAAGTGGATGGTGCCGACGGTGGCCATCGTGGCTGTCGCACTGACACTCGGCATCGTCGGCGTCCTCTTCGCCCGGTCCGACACCGGCGGCCGCCTGCTCGACGACATCACCGCCGCTGACGACCCATCGGCCACGGCCAAGGCGATTCCGAAGCCCACGCCCCTGGCCTTCGACCCGCCGCCCGGCAGCGGGATCGAGCACGACGACGAGCTGCCCTTCCTCGTCGACGGCGACGCCTCGTCGGTGTGGCGCACCGAGAACTACGCCAGCAGCCGCTTCGGGGGGCTGAAACCCGGCGTCGGGGTCATTCTGAGGCTCGACGGCCCCCACCAGCTCAAGGAGCTGAAGATGACGTCGCCGACCAAGGGTTGGTCGGCGGAGGTGCTGGTCGCCGACGCCCCGAGGACCACGCGGGACGCCTGGGGCACGCCGGTGGCCACCAAGCGGGGGATCGGCGAGGGGTCGACCACCTTCGACCTTGGTGACCGCACCGGCGGGGCGGTCCTGCTTTGGATCACCGATCTCGGCGACGGAAACTCAGCGGTGAGCATCGGGGAGCTCAGCGTCGCCTAGCGCGAAGTCGGCTGCAGCCGGCTGGCCCGGCCTACCCTCCGGGCATCGAACGCGACGACTCGGAGCTGGTGGAGGCCGCGCAGCGCGGCGACAGGGCCGCCCTCGACACCCTGCTGCGCCGCCACTACGACCGCCTGTACGCACTGTGCCGGCGGATGACCGGTGACGACGCCGATGCCGCCGACGCCTGCCAGGAGGCCCTGATGGCCATCGTCCGGGGCCTGCCCGGCTTCGACGGTCGCTCGGCCTTCGGCACGTGGGCGTACCGGGTCACCACCAATGCCTGCCTCGACGAGCTCAGGCGCCGGCGACGGCGGCCCGAGCCCGGGCTCCCCGAGGGGTCGGCGGAGGTGGCGTCGCCGCTCGACCACGCCGAGGCATCGACCGCCCGGGTGGACATCGACCGGGCCCTGCAGTCGCTTCCCGCCGATTACCGGGCCGCCGTCGTGCTTCGTGACGTGTGCGGCCTCTCCTACGACGAGATCGCCCAGGCCCTGAACATTCCCGCCGGCACCGTCCGTTCACGCATCAGCCGGGGCCGCAGCGCCATGATCCCCTCTCTCGCGCCGGGCCGGAACCCGGACCCCTCCTCCGAGCGTCCAACCAGCACATGACCGACGAGCACGCCGATTTCGAGGCGATCAGCGCCTACGTCGACGGGGAGGCCCCCGAGTGGGCCGACCACGTCGCCGCCTGCGTCGCGTGCCGCGCCTCGGCTGCCGCCGTCCGGGCGGTGGCCGCCGCAGTCGGCGCGCCGGTCGATGCTCCTTCCGCCGCGGACCGCGACCGGGCCATCGCCGCCGCGCTCGACGCCACGCCGGGGGGCCAGACGACGGTGCCCGACCCCGCCATATCGGACCGCCACGAGGCCGAACGGGCCCGCTTCGCCCGCCGGCGCCCGTCCCGACCATGGGTCATGCCTGCGGTCGCAGCGGTGGTGGTGGGCATCCTCGGTGTCTCGGGCTTCGTGGTCTCCAGCTATCGCACTCCTGACGAGACGACCACCTTCGCCGGGCCCACGGCGGACACCAATCCGAAGTCCGCCGCCCTGGCGGAGTCCGGCTCGGGCGGGGTGGGGGCCGCGGCCCCGTCCGCACCGCCCGGCGACCTCGGTGACCTCCCCGATGCCGCCGCCCTCCGGGCCCGGGCCCAGGCAGCCGGCCCCCCGCCGGCGGCGTCCACCGGGAGGTCGGGGGCGAACTCCGGAGCGGGGTCCAGCGCCACAGGGGCCGACGCCACCGCCTCCGGGGCCTTGACGCCCACCACCACCCTCACCCAGCGAGCGGCGCCGAGCGTGGTGGGCACCCGCCCCTGCGAAGAGCAGGCCCGTACCCGGGAGCCGACCCTGGGGCCGGTCGTGTACTTCGCCACCGCCCGTCAGGGGCAGGTGGCCGGTTACGTTCTCGGCTTCGGTGCCGTCGGCAGCCCGTCGACCACCCCGGTCACTCTGTTGCTGCTGGCGCAGGACGGCTGCCGCGAGCTGCTGCGGGCGGCCGGGCCCTGATCGCACCGGCCGCCGCCGCCAGCGCCACGGCCGCCCACCCCTTCCAGGCCACGGTGCCGAGCTGATGGCCGGTGGAGATCCAGCCGGTCGCAAGGAGGGACCCGGCTCCGAGCAGGGCGGCGGCGACAGCGAGGCGCCGGCTCCCGGAGCGGGCCACGGCCACGATGGCCTCGGCCACGAACAGCCCGGTCAGCAGGCCGGAGCCGACCACCGCCCACCCGTCGAACCCGTATTCGCCGAGGACCGCAGCTGCCACGACCGCCACCGCGGCACCGGCCAGGACGGCCAGAGACTCACGAAGCATGCCCGAGGGTAGGCTCCCGAGATGGCGCAGGAGGGCTCAGACTGGACCACCGATCTGCTCGATCGGCTCGATCACTACATCGAGGTCGTCCGCAGCAACACCACCGACCGCCTGGTCAAGGTCGCCCGCCTCCTCGTCTACGGGTTGATCGCGGTCATCGTCGGCACCATGGCCGGTGTCGTGGCCCTCATTGCGGTGATCCGCATCCTCGACGTGGTGCTGCCGCGTGAGGTGTGGCTGCCCTACGTCCTCCTCGGGGCAATATTCCTGGGGCTGGGACTGTTCCTCTGGTCCAAGAAGACGGCTCCGGCTGTGGGGCCCACGACAGGAGACGTGTGACAGAGACTTCCGTGAGCGAGATCCGGGATGTGATCATCATCGGGTCGGGCCCGGCGGGGCTCACCGCGGCGATATACACCGCCCGGGCGAATCTGCGGCCGCTGGTGTTCGAGGGGGCCCTCTCCTCCACCGGTGACCAGCCCGGCGGCCAGCTGATGCTGACCACCGACGTGGAGAACTACCCCGGTTTCGTCGATGGGATCCAGGGCCCGGAGCTGATGGGGGCCATGCGGGCGCAGGCCGCCCGCTTCGGCGCCGAGTTCGTGACCGACAAGATCGACAAGGTGGACTTCACCCAGCGCCTGGGCCGGGTGTGGGTGGGCGACGCCGAGTACCAGGGCCGGGCCGTGATCGTGGCCACCGGCGCCCGGGCCAAGATGCTCGGCCTCGACAACGAGCGCCGGCTGATCGGCCACGGGGTGTCGACCTGCGCCACCTGCGACGGGTTCTTCTTCCGGGGCCAGACCATCGCCGTCGTCGGCGGCGGCGACTCCGCCCTGGAGGAGGCCAACTTCCTCACCAAGTTCGCCGAGAAGGTCTACGTCATCCACCGGCGGGACTCGTTGCGGGCGTCGAAGATCATGCAGGAGCGCTCGTTCAAGAACGAGAAGATCGAGTTCGTGTGGGACTCGGTGCCCGTCGAGCTGCACGGTGACGACTCCCTGACCGGCGTCACCCTCAAGAACGTCAAGACCGGCGAGCGGTCGGAGCTGCCGATCACGGGGATGTTCGTGGCCATCGGCCACCACCCCAACACCAACCTCTTCGTGGGCCAGCTGGCCATGGATGACGCGTCCTACCTCCTCACCCACCGGGGCACCCACCTCAACGTCGAGGGTGTCTTCGCCGCCGGCGACGTCCAGGACCGCACCTACCGTCAGGCCGTCACCGCGGCCGGCTCCGGGTGCATGGCGGCCATCGACGCCGAGCGCTGGCTGGAGAGCCAGCCCCACGACTCCGACATATCACCCACCCCCACCGATTGGTGACCTACACCGTCGGGAATTCTGCCGGCCCGTCCGGCGTTCACGCGTTCGACCCTGAGGAGGCAAGAGGCTGATGGCAGGCAATCTTCTGGAGCTGACCAACGAGACCTTCGACGAGGAGATCGGTGCGTCCGAGCTCCCCCTGATCGTCGATTTCTGGGCCGAGTGGTGTGGCCCGTGCCGCATGGTCGCCCCGGTGCTCGAGCAGATCGCCAACGAGAACGAGGGCAAGGTCCGCCTGGCCAAGCTCAACGTCGACGACGCCCCCGCCGTCGCCCAGCGGTTCAACATCATGAGCATCCCCACCCTGATGGTGTTCCAGGACGGTGTGGCCAAGAAGCGCATCGTCGGCGCCAAGGGCAAGGGACAGCTGCTCGAGGACCTCGCCGAGTTCCTGTAAGTCCGGTTCTACTCGGTCCCCGTCTCGGCGTGGGCCGCAGCCACCGGCTTGGACTCCGGCGACCCTCGCTGGCGTAGGTACACCGACAGCACCACCAGCGCGCCCACGGCCAGGAACTCGCTCTGCCAGTTCTGGAGCGACTCGAACCAGAACCGTGACGTGGCGATGTAGGCGAGCATCCCTATCTCGCTCCCGCCGTGGGCGACCTGCTCGGCGCTGTATTCGCGCGCCCCGGCGGCCGCATGCAGCGCGAACGAGACGAAGAAGAGCGTGAACAACGCGATCGTCAGCGAGCGCTCGTACAGCCACAGCTTCACGCCGCCGGTCCGCACCAGCCACGGTGCGTCCTCGCCATCACTGTCGCGAGGGTCCTCGTCGACCGCCTCACCCTCCAGCTTCTTCGACTCGGGCGACCCCTTCTGGAAAAGGAACACGGTGAGGAGCACGAAGCCCCCCATCTGCAGGAACTCGCTCTCCCAGTTCTCGAACACCGCCTCCACGAAGTGCCCGGTCTGCAGGTACCCGACGTAGCTCACGGTCTCTTCGCCGTGCTCGGTCTGCTCCTCGTTGTACTCGCGCTGACCGGCGAGGCTCATGCCGAGAAGGAACAAGGCGAACAGCCCGAACATCACCGTCGATAGACCGTTGTTTCGCAGCGTTCTTCGCATGTTCCCGTCGCTACCCGCGCCCCAGATCCGAGAAACGGTCCCCATCACGCCGAGGCCGGCACCGGTTGGTTGAAGTAGCTCGGCCCGCCGGAGAAGTGGGCACACTTTTACGGTCCTGGACTGGAAAAGTGTGCCCACCTGGTCGCGGCCCACTCAGACGATGCAGGCGGTGGCGAGGCCTTGCGGACTTGCCGGTGCTCACGGGCCAGTTGCCGCGGATCGCCGTCGTCGAGGTCCTCGGCCTCGTCGAGCTCGGCGTGGCTACGCCTCGAGGCATGGGCGCGCACGCCACGCAAGCGGCTCGTCCAGTCGCCACCATCCTCCAGCACGTAGGCGAAGTGGCTGGGGTGGGCGCAGCTCACCCTGTAGTACGATGCTCTTATCGTTGTCAAGGGGCCAGTTCCGGTGTTCGACGAGGTGCCGGGCAGGACAGGGATGGGCCACTCCGAGAGGCGAGGGCAGGCTCTTATTAGGCCAAGGCGTTGCTCGTCGAACGAATGTCGGTGGTGCTCGAGCGGCGGGTCGGCAGATCGAACTGAGGACAACCCGTCGGGCGTCAGCCGGTTATGGGGCCAGACCCGCCGCTCAGAGCAATTTCAGCCGCGAGGCAGGTGGCGGTACACCTCGCGGGCGATGTAGCGCTTGAGCATGCGGATGATCTCGGGCTTGGAGCGGCCCTCCACGACCCGGCGCTCCACGTAGGTGCGCGTGCGCGGGTCCGAGCGCATACGGACCAAGGCGATCCGCCACAGGGCGGCGTTGGCCTGGCGGTCACCGCCTCGGTTCAGCCGGCGGCGCACGACCTTGCCCGAGGAGGCCTCTCCAGCGGCGCCACCCCGCACAGGTGGGCCCAGGCCGCCTCGCTGCGGAGCCGTTCGGGGTTGTCTCCCGCCGCCACCAGCAGGGCTGCGGCGGTGACGATGCCGACGCCGTGGAGGGCGAGCAGCTCGGGAGCGGTCTCGGTCACCAGCTTGCCCAGGAGCTCGTCGAGGTCGACCTTCTCCTGGTCCAGCACGGCCACCCGCCGGCCCAGGGTGCGCATCGCCGTCTTGGTGGCGAAAATGACCGGGCAAGCATCGGCCCGGGGCCGCAGGCCGGCCGCTTCGAGCGCCAATGCCGCCGCCGAGAGGCCCTGAAATCGTTGCCGCAGCGGCTCGGGAGCGCAGTATCCGAGGTGGCGGAGCTGGTTGAGGGTCTTGGTCCTGGTGGCCCGGCCGCTGCGCCGGGCCACCGTCAGCGCCCGGATCGCCTCCACGTTGCCGTCCCGGGTCTTGGCTTTCCCAGACGCTCGCCCTGACAGGGCGGCTCGGGCCGCTTCGACCGCATCGAGAGGATCCGACTTGCCCTGACGGCGCCGCACCAGGCGGTTGGGCCGGTCGACCTCGACCACGGCGATGTCGGCCGCTCGCAGCGCTCTGGCCACGCCGACGCCATAGGAGCCGGTGCCTTCGACACCGACGCGCGTCACTGTGCCGAAAGACTGCAGCCAGTCCAGCAGGCGCCGGTCACCGCCGGCGTCGGTGGCGAACTCCTCCACACCGAGCAGTCCGCCGATGTCGTCGAGCGCCGCGGCGACGTTGAGGTCCAAGTGGGTGTCCACGCCGCCGGTCACGGCGCGCCGGGCTTCTACGATGGTCATGCCATCCCTTCCTTCTCATTGGTCAAGGGGTGGCACGCAGCAAGCCGGGACGGCGGTCACTGAGGCGGTCGACTGCTCCAACAGCCGCCCGCTTCACGCCGCCCGACCGGTGCGGGCCGGTTGGGTTCTCTGGACCTCGGTCGACGGTTCCTTACGAAGACAACTTCTGCGTCAACCCAGCTTTCAGGTCAGACCGAAGAACCAGAACTCCTGACCGTAGTGAGCACCGCCTCCAAGACGGTGGATGGTGCTCGGTCCTTCCCCCACATCATCCCTGCCGGGTATCGGTCGGTGGCCTGGTCGACCGCACGCGGAGGTCGACGAGGAGGGCGATCGCCCGCCGGTTGACGTCGGCCAGCCGCTCCGGCGGATAACCCAGCCGCCCGCCCCAGTTCCGGGTTGGCCCGCCACGTCGGCGACTCCGGGACGATGCCCACGCCGGCGTCCCGGGCGATAATGGCGTGCTCCCGGTAGTACCGGCGCAATGTCTCCGTGCCGGCTTCGTCGTCGAGCAGCACGAAGGCGGCGACGTCGGGCAGGTCGTACCCGTGACGGAAGATCAGGTCGGTCTCCAGACCGGAATCGGTGAGGAAAACGGTCTCGGCGAGCTGCGGAAACTACCGTCGGTGCGGTGGATGTGCGGATCGTCGGCGTGAACCTGCCGGGCCTGAGGTGCGGACCGTACGAGAACATCCACGTCGGCGTGCAGCGCCGGACGGACGTCGTCGACCTGTTCCCGGGCGACGCCGGAGAAGCGGTGTGGGACTTCGAGGTCAAGAGAACCCCGGCCGACGGCGATCTGCGGGGCCCCTACGTGCAGGGCCGGCGCGGTGAACGGTTCGTCTACCTGAGCTGGGGCACGGTCGACGCAAGCGGCACCTTCGAGATGTTCCGGCGGGCCAAGCTCATGTT
>CADCTB010000018.1 GCA_902805665.1 uncultured Acidimicrobiales bacterium | reverse complement strand
GGGTGCGGGCCGCGGTGAAGAGCAGCGGCACCAGCACGAGTGCGGCGACGACGGCAGTCATGCCCTCGCCTCCTGGGGCGCTGAGCCGCAGGGCGGCCTGAGCGACGAGACCGGCGGCCGCGGCGTCGACCAGTGGCTCCGCCTCGACGACGATGCTGGCCAGGGCCAGCCCTATGGCGGCCAGGGCCAGCGGAAGGGCGGCGGAATCCAGGCCGGCGGCGGCGCAGGCGACTCCCGCGACGAGGATCAGCACGGATGGCGCCCGGGAGCCGGCGAGGACGGCCGCTGCGCCTAGCCCGGCGAGAAGCAGGACATCGAGTGGTGACCAGCCGGTGGCCGTCCCGCCGGCGGCGACGGCGGCGGCGGCCGAGATGACGGCGAGGACGGTCATCACCAGGCGCCAGCGCTGGGCGACGAGCGCTTCGGGGATGCGCAGCACCGCCAGGCCGACGGCGAACGCCGCCGGCTCGACCAGCAGGACCGCAAGGTTCAGGCTCACCGCGTCCGCCTCCTACCGCTCCCGGCCCGAAGGGTGCCGGATTGCCCCTCTGGCTGAAGAATCGCTACGGCTCGAGTGAGCGGGAGGCGAACTCGAGACCGCGGTCGGAGTGGGTTTCCGTCCTCATGCAACGTCCAACCTACTCGCGGGTCGAGCCACGGGAGATGTCGGGGCAGGTCGACGCCTACGTGAACCGGACCAGGCTGAATGCCGGTGCCGCCATGGCGAGGACCAGGGTGACGAGCGCAATGAACAACGTGATGGCCTGCGCCCGCAGCTCATGCTCGAAGCTGGCCCGGAGACCGGACTCGAGCGCGCCGAAGCGAAAGCCGAGGTTCTCGTCGAATGTCGCGAACCGGTCATCGATGCGCCCGAAGAGCTCGTCCAGCCGCTCGAAGCGGTCCTCGACCTGAGCGAAGCGGTCGTCGACCCGAGTGAGGCGGCCGTCGATCCGATCGAAACGAAGCTCGATCCGCTCTTTCAGACTGGCGAGATCGTGCTTGGTGGCCACGTCGGCCCCGCCCACAGGGGGCAGGTGCTCGATCAAGGTCGTCGCCGCCTCGGGGCCGAGCACTTCCTCGAGCCGACGGTACAGCTCATGGCGGGATCGTTCATCGACGACCATGATCGCCTCGTGCAGGACAAGTAGCAACAAGAGGAGAGCGTGATCACCCCGCTCCCGAAGGCGTCAACTCAGCCAACCGCCCACTGCCAGGCGATCAGAGGACGTGGAGACAGATGCCCAGGACGCAGGCCGACAACAGGTGCGACGGCGCCGTCGGCGACACCGACTCGCCGGCTCTGCGACCCGCAGGCGGGACGGTGGCGGCCGGCCCCGGTGCCGGGATCGACGACACCTGTGCAGGCACGACCTGGTCGCTCACGGGGGCGGAGACGCCGCGAACTGGAGCGGCGGGACGGGCTGTCGGGGCCGCGCCTGCCGGAGACGGATCGGCCGGCCGCGCGGTCGGGCCTGGCGTGACGACCCCGGCCACGGGCTGCGGCTCAGCACCCGGCACGACCGTTCCCGGCACCGTGTCCCGGAAGGCGTCCGGCGTCCGGTTGATCCGGGAGAACACGCTCACGCTGAGCAGGAGGACCAGCACGGCGGCGACGGCCGCCACCAGCACCCTGCGTCGCCCGGCCCGCCCATCGCCGACCGGCTCGGGCGTCGAACCCGACTCCCACTCCTGGAAGAACGCCCGCAGCTGGCGGTGGGCGTCGAGGTGGGCGCGCTCGTCACGCAGCTCCGCAGAGCCGTGCCCGCACTCGGGGCACATCCACACCGGTGCGGCCGCCGGGCCGGACAGCACTTCCACCTGGTGATCATCGGCACCTTTCGGTACCGGCTTGAGCGATTTCGTCGACCGCTAGCCACCCAACTTTCCGAAGGACAGGGCGGCGGGACCGAGGACGAGGCCCAGGATCGGGGGGAAGATGAAGAGGACCAGCGGGAACATGATCTTGATGGGCAGCTTCGCCGCCTTCTCCCGGGCCCACGCCCGTCGCCGGTTGCGAACCTCCGTGGCCTGAGATTTCAGCACCCTCCCGATGGGGATGCCGAGGGCGTCGGCCTGGAGGAGGGCCAGGATCAGGGTGCGGACGACGTCGATGTCCACCCGGTCGCGGAGCTGCTGCAGCGCGGCCTTGCGGGGCAACCCGAGCTCCATCTCGTGGAGCGCCATCGACAGCTCGTCGGTCAGCGGCGAGGCGAAGTTCTGGCAGACGATGCTCAGCGCCGACTCGAAGCCACTCCCCGCCTCTACCGCGATCGCCAGCATGTCGACGATGTCCGGGAGGTCCTTGAAGATGGCCTCCTCCCGCTTCTTGATCATTCCTTTCACCCGTGCGAGCGGCGCCAGGAAGCCCATGCCGGGCAGCAGCACCCAGGCCAGCGGGCCGGACACGGGCGATCCCGGAGGCAGGAACGGCACCAGCGCGGCCCCCGCCACGGCCAGGCCCACCTGCATGGCGAGCTGCTCGCCGGCCTTCCGCTTGCGGCCGATGCCGGCCTGAGACAGCTGCCGGTCGATGTTGGCGATGTAGTTCGCAGGAACGAGCCGCTCCAGCCGGCCGGCCGCGCCCCGCATCGCGCCTCCGAACAGCCGGCGCAGCAGGGGCTCCGAGAGCAGCCGCTCCTGGTCGTCGGCGTGCTCGACCGGCTCGAAGTACTCGCCGAAGTCGGGAGCCATGCGACGGGCGCGGACGAGGGTGGAGCCCACCACCGCTGCTCCACACAGAGCCACTGCGAAACAGAGCAGGATCCCCGGAGCCATCAGACCTCGATCTTGACCATGCGGAGGATGACGAAGAGCCCGGCCACCACCGAGAGTGCGCAGCCGATGAGGAGGAAGAGCCCGGTGCCGGAGTACAGCGGCTCGACGTAGTCCGGGTTGACCAACCGCATCATGAAGAACAGGACCGGCACCAGCCCGGCCAGCACATAGGCCGACATCCGTCCCTCGGCGGTCAGGATCTGGACTTCGCGCTTGACCTCGTCTCGAGCCCGGATCACGTCGGACAGTGTGTGGAAGAGGTCGGCCAGCTTGCCTCCCACCGTCTGCTGGATGCGGATGGCCTGGACCACCATGTCCAGGTCACGGATCTGGAGGCGCTGCGCCATCCGCTCCAGCGCCTCGGTGACGTTGTCGCCGAGGCGGGTCTCGGCCACCAGCCGGCCGAACTCCTCCGACATCGGCGGAGCGGACTCCTCGCACATCATCTGGACGGCCCGCAGGAACGTGTGTCCGGCCGACAGCGACGACGCCACCAGGCTCAGCGCATCGGGCAGTTGCGCGGTGAAGGCCTTGGTCCTCCTCTTGACCCGCCACCGGAGGACCCGGGCGGTCACCAGGACCACCCCCACCGCTCCGGCGGCGGCGATCAGGACCGAGCCCCAGGCCATCATGAGCAGGGCGGCGATCCCCAGCGCACCGGCGATGAGGATGATCACGAACTCACCGGGTCGCAGGGGCACCTTGGCCCGCTCCAGCAAGTCGCTCAGGGACCGCTTGCCGTCCATCCGGTCGACGGCCTGGCCCGCGAGGTCGACGGCCCGTCCCGCCATGGCGCTCAGCGACTCCTCACGCTCCTCGTCGTCGTCCTCGTCGTCCTCGGCACGGGCCCATGGCGCCATGCCCAGCACGCCGGCGAGGTCGGCGTCCTGGTCTTTGCGATGGAGGAACAGGGCCGCGGCGATCAGTCCGAGCCCGACGAGCACGACGAGGACGACGACCGTCATGGCGCGGTCAGGCCGACTTCCGGTTCGACCAGGGACGGCGTCGCCGGCGCTCCGGGGCGTCGGCGCCGGCGTCCGCGCCCGCGTGCCCCACCAGCGTGGCGACCAGCCCGGTCGCCAAGGCCTTGCTGACCTCTCCCCGGGGCGCGTAGGCGAGCACCGGCTGACCCATGTTGAGCGACCGGTTGACCTCGCGACCGTAGGGAATCACCATCGAGAAGCCCTGCGGGAAGTACTGCTCGACCCGGGCCACGTCGATGCCGACGTCGGGCTCCACCTTGTTGAGCAGGAGGCTGACCCGCTCGACCGGCACCTTGAGCTTCTTGAGAGTCGTCATCATGATTCCCAGGTTGCGGACGCTCGGAAGGTCGAGGGTGGCCAGGACGAAGATCTGGTCGGCCTGCTCCAGGGCGACGAGCACCGCCTCGCTGAGCGCCGTCGGCGTGTCGACGACCACGTAGTCGAAACGCGACCGGGCCGCCTCGATGATCCTGGCCACGTCGACCGCCTCGATGCTGTCGGCATGCTCGGGGTCGTCGGGGGCGGCCAGCACCCGGATGCCGGACTCGTGGCGCTCGAGGTGCTGCTCCAGCCGGGCGCCCAGGTCGTCGCTCTCGTCCTCGGTGTTCAGCAGGTCGTAGATCGTGTGGCGCGGCTTCAGGCGGAGCGCGGTCGACAGCTCGCCGAACTGCAGGTCGAGGTCGATGAGACAGATCTGGCGATCCGAACTGGTCTGCAGGTGGTACGCGAGGTTGGTGGCCAGGAAGGTCTTCCCGGAACCACCGCTGGCGGAGACGACGGCGATCACCGTGCCCGGGCCGCTCTTTGCCGCGTCCGCCTGACCGCGCTCCGCGTGGATCGACGCCAGGGTCGCGCCGGTCTCCAAGGCCTGCTCCACCGCCTCCAGCAACGTCTCGTCAGTGACGGGCAGGCGGAGGATGTCGAGGGCGCCGGCGCGGACCGTTTCGCGCATGTCGGAGCTGCGCCAGTGGTTCAGGACGAGCAGGAGCTGGGTTCGAGGGGCAACGGCCCGCAGCTCGCGCAGTCGCTGAAACCCATTCACCTTGAGGACGATGGGCCCGACGACGACCGCGTCGAACGGCCCGGCGTCGGCGATCACGCCCTCGACCGAGTCGAAGCTGTCGCACCACACCACCGACGGGCTGGGTCGGAGTGAAGCGGTGACGCGCTCGACCTGCAGACTGAGATCCTTGGTGTCGTCGAGTACCAGCAGCTTCTGGGTGTGCATGCGTCCTCCTAGACGGCGAGGGCGCCGGCCGGCCCTGTCCCAGGCGTCTTGACCGGTCCCTCACCCTTGGGCACCAGGTCGAAATACAGCTTCTCGAACTCGTTGAGATAGATGAGCCGCTCGGCGTCGACGGGGGTCACGGCCAGCAGGTAGATCAGGTTGGGGCTCCCCGGCTGGCCCTGCGCCGCAGGCAGTCCGGCGCCGTTGACGTTGAGCACGTCGACGCCCTGCAGCACCAGCCGGACGCTCGGGGGACCCGGCTCGCCCTTCACCACGCCGTAGACGTCGACGCGGTCTCCCGCGCCCACGAAACCTGCCACGCCCGCCAGCGGCTGGATCTCGAGGGCCAGGGCGCGCTTGCCGGCCGGGATCACCACGGTGCCGATGCGGGTCTGGGGGTCGGGGAACATGGCGGTGGTCACCAGCGATCCCGCGGGGATGACGACACCGGCCACCCGGCCGGAGAGCTGCGAGGGGTCCCTCACGCCGTCGGCCGGGAGCTCTGCGGGGAAGACCGCCTTGGATCGGATGGCGCCCTCGGCGAGTGCGGTGGAGGCCGCAGTTCCGACCTGCACCGCGACGTTGGCGTAGTACGCGGTGACCTTCCCGGCGGCGGCGTCGGCCGCAGGCGTCCTGGTGCTGAGGTAGGCGGCGCCTCCGCCACCGGCGACCAGCAGTGTCACCCCGGCCAGGAGCGCGGTCTTCGTTCTCTTCGTCATCTTGGATCGCACCACTCACCTCGTCGTGTCGAAGGCGCAACAGCAGTGCGCAACGTTTCGTGGCTCTCTGTTCGTTAACGGCATCCGGCAGGGTCGGCTGTATGAGCCAATCGGCCTACCGCACGAGCAGGGTGGTGTAGATCCGCACGGGGATGGAGTCCTCGGGGTTCGGCACCAGGTTCACCGTGCCGTTTCCGGTCACCTTCAAGGTGGTGCTCACGAACTGGGCGCTGAGCTCGATCGGCAGCGCTCCCCCTCCGGCCAGGGTGAAGGGCTCGGCGTTCGGCAGGAAGAAGACTCCCGTGAGCGACGTGGAGGCGCCACCCGAGAGGCCGTTGGTCGCCCCACCGGCCTCGGTCCACAGCCCCAGGTCCTCGAAGGGATTCGTCGTCTTCAGCTCACTCTCACTCGGCAGGCGCCCGGTGATCTCGTTGGCCGCGGACAGGTCCACCGACGCACCGCTGGAGACGTCGATCGTGCCGGTGTAGTTGGTGCAGGCCGTTGTGGAGCAGGGGACGGTGCCGTCGGTGGTCGGCACCTTGTTGTAGCCACTGGCCAGGAAGGTGAACGTCTGGCAGAGCTTGACGATCGCCCCGGACCCCGCCTTGAACCTGCCGTTGCCGATCACGAACCGGTTGGAGTGGCCTGGCCCGGTCCGGGCACTGCAGAGCGGGACGCCGCCCGTGTTCACCTTGAACACGCCGCCCGAGCCCACGTCGACGCCGATCTTGTTCGCCGCGGCCTCCCCACCGACGTACACCTTGCGTGGGTCGGTGATGGTGAACGCGCTGCTGACGCTGAGCTTGCCGGTGAACACGACGTAGGAGTTGGCGGCCGAGAGGGTCAGCGGTGCCGACACACTGAACGAGCTGCAGTTGAACCAGACGTTCTGGTTCGTCAGGACCAATGGCACGAGGAGGCCGCTGAGCAGGCTGCTGCACTCCAGGCCCTGCACCACCCGCCAGGTCAGGCCGTTCCCCGTGCAGGTGTTGCTGAGGACCAGTGACGCAGCCGAGCACCCGGGAGGCCGACCGCTGTTCCCCGTGATCACCGCCTCGGCGTCGTCGTCCAGTGCGACGACGTTCTCCCGGTAGCGCAGGTCGCTGTACTTCCGTCCGGTGCGAGGAGAGGCCACGGCCGCCGTGTCGCCGTACGTCGACGGATAGGAC
Source organism: uncultured Acidimicrobiales bacterium (assembly GCA_902805665.1). Lineage (GTDB taxonomy): Bacteria > Actinomycetota > Acidimicrobiia > Acidimicrobiales > AC-14 > CADCTB01. The sequence goes on along the minus strand of CADCTB010000018.1, from coordinate 2,494 downwards.
GTCGCCACGATGCTGTCGGGCTTGTTGAAGTTCTTGGCGTAGACGCCGATCCGGCTGGCCCGGCTGCCGACACCCGGGTCGCAGTCCGGGTTCGTGGAGGTGACGCTGCAGGCCACGATCGACGGCCCGCCGGCGGTGGCCTGGCCGTTGATGATGGGCTGCGGGCAGGCGCCGGTGGCGTCGCTGTCGATCTGGAAGGTCCCCGGGTAGACACCGTAGGGCTGGGCGATGACCCGGGTGCCTGCGCCACCCGTCTGCAGCACATCGCAGTCGTGGAGCTCGAGCAGCTGGAGGGCGGCGACGAAATCGAGCGTCTCGGCCGAGTTGAGGCGGCCGACCGACCGGGTCCGCACGACCGTCGAGCCGTGGCCGCCGACCTGGGCGAACGACGGCTCCTGGCGCTCGCTGATGATCACCGCCAGGTTGTCGCAGGCACCGTGCTCAGTCCCGCCGGTATCACCCATCGTCGCGTCGCTGGGAAAGCGCGGGTCGGGGAGGACATACCCGCTCTGGATCTCGATGGTGAAACGGCCCTGGCGGGCGGTGGCCTGGAGCTTGGCCCAGCTGGACGGAAGGTTGGGTTTGCAGGGGTTGGCGTCGGGCGCCGAAACCACGGACGGGCACGGGTTGGCGCCGTACACCAGCGCGTTGGCATTCGACCAGGTCTCACTTCCGGTGTCGAAGGAGGAGAAGCCCTTGGCGTTGCCGAGGAGGAACTCGCGGGCCTTGCACACGCCGGACCACGGTCCGAACGCCAGCCGGCCGATGCCGGCCCGGGCGGCCACGTCGGCGACGCTCTTGTTCGTCCGCCGGTCGACCCGCAGCTGGCCCAGGTCGACGACCAGGGCCACCATCATGAGCGCCCCCACGGTGATGAACGCGGTGAGCATCATGACTGCGCCCCTCTCCCGGTCGACGCCCGCCCTCATCCCGTGTCCCGCTCGAACCGGGCCACGATCTGTCCGCGGAGCACCGGCTGCGACGTGTAGAAGAAGAACTCGATCTTGGCCTGCTTGGTGGCCGAGACCTTGACGAGGTGGACCGCCGGCTCGTTCGACGCTCCGGGCGGGTCGGTGATCCCGCAGTCCGACCCACCGGTGGGCAGGACGAACTTGACGCACACGTCGGCGAACGCCACCTCGCCGCCGGACGCGGACACCACCCGGTTGCGCACACCGGTCTCCCAGGTGGTGACCGGATCGGCGCCGACCGGCAGGCTGGCGCCGTAGCGGGCCCCCTCCCGTACCGCTTCGACCAGCGAGATCTTGTTGGTATAGGCCAGTCCGCCGGTGTAGATGCCCAGGACCAGAGCCATGAACAGCGGCAGGACCATGGCGAACTCGAGGAACACCGACCCACGTTCCGTCCGGAGAGGCTGGCGGCGCGCAGACGAGGGCATCTCGTACGCATCGGCCACGCCCGCCGATTCCTTGAACCTGCCGGGCAGGTTCGGACAAGCTGCCGGCGCCTCAACGGGCGCCGGGCCCCTACCTCAGGACTCTCTTGGCCTTCCCCGGCCAGCGGCGACCGCTGAGGTGCCGGCCACTCCCGCTGGTGCGGACGGGGCCGGGTCAGGGTCGCGGGGGGACGTTCCGTCGGGTCGGGACCGTCGACGCTCGTGCCCGGTTCCACTTCGAGTCCGCCTCCGTGGAACACAGTCGTCCGCGGACCGGATCGGCTACGTGCTCAGTCCACCTCTTGCCGCGAGGGTGTCCTCAGCCCGTCAGCCAGGCCGGCCAGGGCCCGGATGAGCGGCTGGGTGCTCGATGAGACGTCGAGAGAACGGGCCGCTGCCGGTGACAAGGCGGCGACGGGGACGTGGGAGATAAGAGGGTGCGCCGGGCGCCAGTCCTCCTCGGCGGCGGCCAGGAGCACCTCGTGCAGCTTTTCGCCGGGGCGGAGCCCGGTGAACTCGATGGGAATGCGTCGGTCGGACCGGGCGGCCATCAGGCGGGCCACCTCGGCGATGACCACCGGCTTGCCCATGTCGAGCACCAGGGCCTCTCCGTCCCTCCCGATGGCGCCGGCCTGGATGACCAGCTGCACCGCCTCTTCGATCGTCATGAAGAACCGGGTGACCTCAGGGTGGGTAACGGTGATGGGCCCCCCCCGCTCGACCTGGCGCTGGAAGGTGGTCAACATGGATCCTCGGCTGCCGAGCACGTTGCCGAACCGCACGCTGAGGTACGTGCCGGTAGCCCGGGCCGCGAAGTGGCTCGTCAGGCGTTCGGTGATGCGCTTCGAATAGCCCAGGACGCTGCAGGGGTCCGCCGCCTTGTCGGTGGAGATGTTCACGAACCGCTCCACGCCTGCCTTCGCCGTGATCTCGAGGAGATCGAGGGTCGCCCAGATGTTGGTCTTGACCGCCTCTCCGGGGTGTTGCTCGAGCAGGGTCAGATGCTTGAGGGCAGCGGCGTGGAAAACGACCTCGGGTCGGAGCCGGGCGAAGACCTCCTCCACCGTCCGGTGGTCACGGAGGTCGCAGAGGACGAGG
>CADCTB010000017.1 GCA_902805665.1 uncultured Acidimicrobiales bacterium | reverse complement strand
GAAACCTGCGCCGCTCAACGGCCGGTGATCAGCCCACGACCTCGCCCGTGGGGTTCCCGTACTGGTGACGACGGTCCTTCCGTCGCGTTGCTTCCAGCTTGCGCCGCCGACCATGAGGCTTCCCGTGCTCGTCGGATTCCTTTGCGTACAGGTCCGTCAGGCCAGAGGAGACGTAGTGCCAATGCGGGATCGGGTCGGTTCGGGCGCACGCGCTGATCCCGTCCCAACGGATCCCGACCACCGAGCGACCAGCCCATGATCGTCCCCCGATGGCGGGGTTTCGTGTCCCCGTAGAGCCGGGCGAGTGCTCCGTCGATCCCATCCCAGCCCGGCGCATCGTCGTTCTCAGGACGCTGTGGGCCTTCGGCCCGCTGCGGCGGCGCTCGTCAGGGACCGGCGGGGCGCTCCAAGGATCCGCGCCGGATACCGATGGCCAGCACGACCGCCGTGATCACGACCCACAGCTGCAGCACCCCTCCCACGACCTGCTGTTGCACGTCCGGGCAGAAGTAGTCGGAGTCGGCGTAGGAGAAGATCGCCACCGCGGCTACCGCCGCCCCTACCCCGCTGAGGACCGACCACCAACGCGGAAGCAGGCCCGCCCTGGACGACCCGTAGGCGGCGCCACCGAGGGCTGCTGCGACGCCGAGTCCGAGCACGGGCACGGCCAGGATGGTGGCGACGAACATCCCCTTCGTCACCTCCGGCGACGTCGCCGCCACCGAGTCGGCGAGAGTCGTGTAGACGACGTGGATGAAGATGAAGTAGCCGGCCGCCAGGAATGCCCCCGTGGCGACCAGGGCGGCCGCCACCGTCTGTCCATGGCGGTGCAGCCGGCGGGCGAAGGCCACCACGAACGCGGCCAACGCCGCAGCACCGAGGGTGCCCAGTGGCGCCGAGACCCGGATGGCGTCGTCAACCTCCTGGAAGTGGGCGGACATCGATTCCGCATGTGGCTGTACTGGGAGGCCCGCGGCCACCTCACCGAAGGACGCCGGCGGCTGGCGGTCCTGCTCGAGGCGATGCCGGCGGACTGCGGCGTGCGGGCGAAGGCGCTCTGGGTCGCCGGGTACCTGGCCGTGGCCCAGACCGACGCGGAGGCGGCGGCACCGCTCCTGCAGGCCGCGGCCGAGACCGGCCGCGGGTCCGGCGACCTGGAGTCGGTGGCCTTCGCCACCCAGTACGGGGGCCTCTGCCGGCTCTTCGGGGGCGACCTGTCCGGGGCGGCCGAGACACTGGAGCAGGCTTTCGAGCTCCACACCCGCAACGACTCCCCGACCGCCGCGTTCGCCCTCACCGACCTCGCCGTCGCAGTGATGCTGGCCGGTGACACCGCCCGGGCGGCCGGCCTTTACGACCGCGCTCTGGCGCTCGTCGACGAGGGCGGAGATCCCTGGACCCGTTCGCATTGCTTGTGGGGGGCAGGGCTGGCCATGTGGCTCCAGGGCGACGTCGACGGGGCGGAGGTGGTCGAGAAGCAAGCGCTGCAGGTCATCGGACAGCTGGACGAGCGCAGCGGGATCGCGCTGTGCCTGGAGGCGCTGGCGTGGCTGTCCGCGTCGCGGAAGGAGTTCGAGCGCGCGACGGTCCTCCAGGGCGCAGCCGCGGCGGTCTGGGAGTCCATTCCCCGCCGGCTGCCATCGCCGCTGGCCCGCCACGACGAGTGGTGCGGACGCGTCACCCGCGAGGGCCTCGGCCCGAACGCCCGACGCGTGCTGTTCGAGAAGGGACGGGGGCTTGACCGGGCCGCCGCGGTCGCCCACGCGCTGGGGGCGCAGGGCCCGCTCGACGCCGGCCCGACCAGTCCCCAGGGGCCGGGAAGGCTGAGCAACCGCGAGCGGGAGGTGGCCGAGCTGGTGGCCGCCGGTCTCACCGACCGCGAGATCGCCACCAGGCTGGTGATCTCGCCCCGCACTGCCGAAAGCCACGTGCAGCACATTCTCACCAAGCTGGGATTTCGCTCGCGTAGCCAGATCGCGGCCTGGGTGGCGGCCGCAACCACGTCGGCCCGTTAAGGGGCGGCGCGCGCCTGGTGATCGCTACGCCGGCTTCACCGTGAAGGCAGGGCCCGGGAAGGGCTGCCCGTCCGCGTTCGTGCACGCCCCGCGACTGGCAACGACGGCCAGCCGGTAGCGGCCAGGTCCGGCGAAGATTCCTCCGGCGTCGCCGAGACCGCACTCCGGCAGGCCCACGAGGATGATCTCGAGGGTGTCGTTGCCGTTGGCCTCCAGGGCGTACTCGAACGGTCCTTGCTGCTGGCCGGGCGCCAAGGTGAACTGACGACCGCTCAGCTTCAGGGTCACTGCGTGGGTGTAGTCGTTGGCCACTGTGACCATGGCTGACCTGGCCGACGGCGCCGCCGCCGTTGTGGTCGTTGCCGGAGGCCTCGTCGTCGGTGTGGTGCGAGGCGGTTGGGCGGTTGTCGTCGTCGTCCTGACGGTGGCCGAGGTCGTCGGGACCACCTTGGTGGTCGTGGGTGTGGCGACCGTGGTCGGTGGCTCCGTCGACGTGGTCGTGAGCGGGTCGACCCCCCCGACCCCGCTACCCGCGGCGGCCACGATCCCCTGGTCGGACGCCGCGTTCCTGTCCCTCACCGTGCCGACCGAGATGGCGCCGATGATCAGCAGCCCTGCCGTCGCCCATGCCAGCCAGCGGGTCGCCGTGAATCCCCTGTCCCCGTCCTCGTCCACCGTTGTCTTCCGCTCCCGCGCCGACCTGGCTCGTCCGCACCGGTATCGGCACTGACCCACTCGACCTTTAGGTCGAACTTTCGCGTGAAAGAGATCGTCGACCGGCACAGGCGACGCTGCGCGGGCCGCGGCCCCGGCCGGGAGTACCGTGCGCCCGTGCGACGCATGAGGATCGTGGCGATGACGCTGGCCATGGCAGCCGCAGTGGCGGGCTGCGGCGGCGACGGAGGCGGTAGCGGGGAGGGTGACGACCTGGCCACGCCGACGACGGCCGCAGCAACGGCAGGGACAACGGTGGCCGTCCCGACGACCGCCGCACCGGCGACGGGCCCGCCCTCCGACCTCACCCTGCGCATCACCGGCGTGCGCCTCGTCAACTCCGAGGAGTCGGACAGCGGGATGCGGGTCCTGCTTCCGGCCGGGGTGGCCAGTGCCACGGTGACCCTCGGCGGCCTCCCCTCCCCCAACCGGGTCATTTCGGTCTGCCAGGCGCGTGAGCTGGAGCGCCGGATGAGCGTGGGGGTCTGCCGCATGCCGGCGAGCGGGGAGGCGGTCACGGTGGCGCTCGGCTCGGCCGCGTCAGGTGTGGAGATCGTGCAGGTCGGCGTGGCCGGCAGCGGGCCGGCCGGGAACACGCTCGCCCTGGAGGACGTCAGCGTCCGTTACACCGCCTCCTCGCGTGAGATGAGGGTCCGGCTCCCCCAGGTCGCAGCCGGCGAGTCGGGAGGAACCCCCGCCTTCGGGCTCAGCCCGGCGAGTGCTGACGGCGCCTACCGGGCGACGCTCAACTGGGCGGTGATACCCGTCTTCGGTGGCACGGACAGCAACGGACAGCTCGCCCTGGTCGAAGCCGGCGGCGGCACGGGTCAGACCCGGAACGGCTCGGGGCAGGTGGAGCTGAGTGGGAACGTCCCCCCGCCGGTCGGGAACGTCGCCATCCGGGTGCAGAACGTCGGTTCAGCGGCGATGGTGAACCCCACGCTCAGTCTCCTCCTGCCGTAGATCTTTCCGGCACAGCACCGGCAGTACCCAGAGGAGGCGTGCCGATGACCACGGTGTGTCCCGGCCCGGTGGACAGCTGCTGCAACAGACGAAGCTGCAACAGGGCGGGATTGTCCGCGCACAGCCGGGCGGCGTTGGCCAGGTTGCGGAGGGCGCCCGTCTCGCCCCGTGCCCGCTCGAGCGCGGCCAGGCCCTCGGCTCGGGCGATGAGCACCTGGGACTGCGCCCGCTTGAGGTCGGCGGGCAGGACGATGTCCTTCAGTTCCACATGGTCGACGGCCACGCCCAGCTCGTCGAGGCCCCGGACCGCCCCGGTCAGGCGCGCGCCAACGTCGGCCCGCCCGGCCAGCAGCTCCTCCACGCTCGCCTGGGCGACGAGCTCTCGCAGGGCGACCTGCACCGACAGGTACAGGGCGGCGAGCGGGTCCTGGCTGGCGGTCACGTAGGCGACCGGGTCGACCACCCGGACGCTGCCGGCGGCGGTCACCTTCACCGTCACACCGTCGGAGGTGGGAACCTCCTGGGTCGGCACCTGAAGGATCCACGGGCGGACGTCGACCCGCCGCACGGTGTAGCCGGTGGCCCACTGGCGGTATGCGCCAGGGCCGAGGGTGCGAACGAGGGCCCCATTGCGGAAAAGCAGCGCCCGCTCCCACTGGTCGACGACCACCCGGCGGCCGGGGCGCGCCGAGACCACTCCCCCGCCGTACCCGTACATCCGCTGAAGCCTGATGTGGTTCATCGCTCGCATCTTCGATCTCGTGGTTGCGCCTTCCTCCGGCCGGCTCCGCCTCGGTGGCGGGGGCCGGAGCCCGCATGGCCACCTCGGTGGTGCACCAGGTGCCGCCGGCCGGAGGTCGAACGCGTGAAGGATGGGGATTCGAACCCCAGGTACCAGCGGCGGGCGAACACACGGAACAGCCCTGATCACGTCAGAGTCGCCGCTCACGTCGCCGCGAACGACATGGTAGGGAACCGTGGTCCGGTTGTCACCGGGTTTTCCAGTCAGGTCATCGCCACGGGGGCCGACCCTGCCGAACAGCTTCCGCGAGTGCGTGAAGTCGGTCCAGTGCCTCACGTTCGGATCGAGCACGTTCCCGGTACAGCGCTCTGCCGCCATGGACCGGGAGCTTCTTCACGTTGATCCGCCACCCCGGTGAGACCAGGGACCAGATGCCCATGGCCACTGCGTCGAGGAGTCCGAGACCATGCTCCCAGGACGGCTTCCAGGCCTCGACCACGAACTCGTCGCCTTCTGGGGTTGCCGCGATGACGGAGTGATCGGCGGCCACCCGCACAGCTTGCCGGGCACCGTCCTCGGGCGCCGATCAGGAAGGCGATCCGCTGGTCGCGGTCGCTCGGCCCGATCTGTCCCGAAGACCGCAGGGACCAGCCACCACAGCGCCCGATCGGGATGGCGATGCCGGCAGTGACGCCGGGGAGCACGACGCGCAGCTCGCTGAGCAGCTCGAGCAACTCACGTCGAGCCGGCTGGACTTGTGTCGTCGGCCTCGCCCGCACCGTTCCCAGCCCGCTCCGCCGGTGTGCCCACCGCGTGGTCGACGGTGTCCGTGCGCCGCACCGCCCCTCCGCTTCTGCATGGATGGATGGACAGCGAGCGCCAAGTCCACGTAAGTTGCGGGCCGCAGCGCCTCGGCTCGAGCTAGCCCGAACCGAGGGTCGTGCGCCGTCGACGGGGGTTTTAGCCAAAAGGCTTTCGTCGCACGGCGAGATCAGGGCCCGGCGTATTCACTCCAGGGCACCGGCGGCCCGCCACCCACCTGATTGACGAACTCGCCGACGAACCACCTGCGGAAGCGGAGGCCCTCGGGCGGGCTGGCCAGCGTCAACAGGTGGTCACCCTGGCGGCAGTAGTCGTCGGCCTCGTCGAGCATCTCGCCCAGCCCCTGGGCGGCACCGGCGACGGCCGGGGGCACGTGGTAGGTGAGGTCGATGTCGACCTCGCCGCGCTCGAGTGCCGCCTCCATCTGCAGCCGCTGTGCCTCGGAGAACTCGCCGTAACCGGCCCTGAGCTCCCGGACCAGCGCCAGAAGCCGGCCGGGTGTGGCCGCCCTGGCTTCCGCGTCCTGGACGATCAGGGCGAACTCCCGCAGGAGGCCGTCGGTGTGCTCCTGGGCCCGCTGCCAGATGTCGAGCGGGACCCCGAGAAGCCGGACCTCGACCAGCCCCTCCGTCACCGGGCCTCGACCTGCAGCTCGCATTGCACGGCCGCACTCTAGGGGGCGGACACCAGAATGCCGGCCCGACGGTCAGCGGACCGTGCGACCGGCGCGCTCCGCCAGTCGCAGGTGCACCTGACTGCGCAGCTCCTGCAGCTCGAGAGCGCTCCGGAAGCGGGCCAGCGCATGCTCCTCGATGCGGCGGCGGATGGCCGGCACGTCGGCGTCGTCGTGCACGTCGACGGTGACCTCCACCTCCGGTGACGGATGGTCGCTCACCAGCCGGGCCCGAGCCGACCGCACACCGGAATAGTCCTCGATGTCCCGAGCCAGCGCGGTGGTGGCCCCCGAGGCGACCAACTCGGTGTGGCCCGGCCCGTCGGCCCGAACCGGGAGACGGCTCACGGTGGGGGTGGAGATCTGGGCCAGGAGCCAGCGGAGCCCGAGCCAGGCAATCAGCAGGGAGATCACCGCGGCCAACGGCCAGAACCAGTCGGCGTTGCGGGACACGAACTCCCGGACGTCGTCTCCGAGCACGGGGTCGGCGGCCCGGGCATCACCGAACGCGCCGTAGCCCCGAGCCAGCCCGTACCCACCCACGGCGAGCAGCACGAGGGCGAGGAGGGTCAGCACCGTGGAGTTGAGGCGGTCGGGACCGCGCCTCACCGCGAGCTCCTCCCGTTGACCTTGACCCGCACGGCCGGAGGCCGGGCCAGACCGAGTGCACCCATCCTCCGGTCGAGAGCCTGGGTCACCCTCGGTCCCAGGTCGTCGGTCTGCCGGCGGTTGGAGCTGGCCACGACGTCGGCTCTGTCGTCTTTGATCTTCGCCTTGGCTGCCGACACGCCGTCGACGCGGGACGCCTCCCGGACCAGGGACTTCTCCAGGCTCCGGCGCCCCAGGTCGGCCGGGACGCTCCCCGGGGTGAGGGCCAGCGTGGTGGCGCGGCGGCGGGCGAGCTGGGAGATCAGCAGGGCCAGGCCGGCGGCGACGAGGCCGATGAAGATCCACCGCGGCGGCGCCGACTCCCAGCTGCGGAGGCGGGCGCTGTTGTACCAATCGTCATGGGGGACCACCCACGGCCGGCGGTCGAACCCGGCGACGACGATCTCCACCGCGATCAGGAGGCCGCCGACGAACAGGGCGAGGGCGAGGACCGCGGCCAGGACTCGGTTGGCGACGCGCATCCGCCCGCTACTCCACCCGCCGGCGGCCGCCTCGGGGCGGAACGACCAGCGCGGGGACGGCGATGTTCACTTCCGTGGCCCGAAGGCCGCACAGTTCGGCGAGGCGACGGGTCACGTGGGCTCGCACACCGTTGGTGACCACGGCCACCGGCTCCGGGTACAGGATGTTGACCGTGAGGTCGACGGTCACCGTCTCGACGTCGACTTCGGCCGACGCACGGGCGGGGGACGCACCCCCGACCGACCAGGGCAGCAGCCGGGACAGCCCGGTCTGGACCACGCCGCCCACCCCGTGCACCTCGGAGGCCGCCCGGGTGGCGATCTTCTCCACGACCTGGGGCGTGATGATGGTCTCCCCGCGGCTGGTGATCAGACCGGCGCGGGGCAGGTCCGCCGTGGGGTCGGCGGCGTTGATCGTGACCGGCGCGGTCACTGGCGGATACGGCCCCCGCCGCCCAGGTACGGAGTCAGGTCGATCTCGCCCTGGACGACTTTCATGACGACATAGCCCACCGCGCCGCAGAAGGCGACGATGAGCATGGAGCCGAACCCGTCGAAGGCGAGGGCCATGCCGAGGAGCAGGCCGACGAAGAGTCCGACGATCGTGGGTTGCATTGGGTCCTCCTGGGTTACGAGCGGGAACGGGTGGCGGCCAGCCGGCGTCCGGCCTGCCGCAGCAGCGAGGTGACGCCTGATTTGGTGCTGCGGTGGAACACGACGTCGGCGCCCGATCGGCCGGGCTTTCTCTGCCGAGTGGACGGGGCGGAGCCGGTCAGCCGGCGGTACGCCTCGAGCCCGTCCTGGAAGCGCCCGGCGTCGCCACCGCGGTCGGGATGGTGAAGGAGGGCGAAGCGCCGGAAGGCGTCAGTGACCTCGGACACGGTGGCGTCCGGGCGCACGCCGAGGACTTCGTGAGGGGGGAGGTGGTCAGATGACAACCGGTGCCTCCGGGAGTGCAGGGGGCGGTTCCGACTGCGGCCGCAGCTCGTCGGGAAGCTGGATGTCGTCGACGAACACCGACACCGGCAGTCCCGCCGCGTGCGGGGCCACTGCGGCCCTCACCACCTCGGCGACCTCCGGAAGCGGAGCTCCCCACTTGGCCACGACATGCAGCTCGACGACTTCGTCGACGATCCGCACGCCGAGGATGCGCCGGCCCGGCCCGTAGGTCGCCACCTCTCCGAAGCGCCCACCGGTCAGGTCGGCGATGAGCGGACAGCCAAGGGCGGCCGCGGCGATGGCCTCCACGTCAGCCATGGAGCGCCTTAGCCGTCACTGGACCCTGGGCGGCTCGGGCTCGCTGTCCTCGCCCAGGAAGACGTCGTCGACAGAGATGTTGACCTCGGTGACCTCGAGGCCGGTCATGCGCTCGATGCGCTGGATCACGTTGTCCCGCACCGACTGGGAGACGTCGGGGATGGAGACGCCGTAGTCGACCACCAGGTCGATGTCGATGGCGGCCTGGCGCTCGCCGACCTCCACCTTGACGCCCTGGGTCACGTTGGGCCCCGAGCCGCCGACGGGCAGCTTCTCCTTGATGGTGCCAAAGGTCCGCGCCGCGCCGCGCCCCATCTCGTGCACCCCGGAGACCTCCCGGGCGGCCACGCCCGCAATCTTCTCGACCACGGAGTCGGCGATTGAGGTCTTGCCCTGCCCGGTGACCAGGGCGTGGCCTTGCTGGGTGGCGGGTCGAAGATCGGTGCTCGTCTGCTGGCTCATGGCTGTCGCCTCTCATGCGGTCGGGTAACCACTTCGCGTCACCGTCCTACCCGTCGGCCCCCCCTGTGGGAAACATCGCCGATTCCGCGGCCCTCGGGGCCCGTTGGCTAGGTTGATGTCTCTATGCCCCGCATCGACATCGAACTGACGAGCTCGCGCCCCGACGGCACCTGGACGTGGCGGGCCGCAGGCGCGCGCCAGCCGAAGGGCGTGGTGGCGGCGTCGGTGCTCTACGACGGGGCCAAGGTGGGCGACGTGCTGAAGGCCGAGGCCGACTTCGACCTCGACGGCATCAACGTCACCTCGGTCGCGCCGCCAAAGGCGAAGAAGGCGGCGCCCGAGGTCCTGCCCCTGCTCGGATCGGGGAAGGAAGAGGCTCTCGTCACCCACAGCCCGCTCAAGCCCGAGCGGGAGGGGGGCGACCGCGGCCGCCGGGGCGACCGGGATGGCCGCAACGACCGGTTCGGGGGCGACCGCTTTGGTTCCGGCCGTCCCGGAGGGCCGGGCGGGGCCGGAGGACCGGGCGGTCGAGGCGGGCCCGGAGGACCGGGCGGTCGGGGCCTACCCGGCGGCCCGGGAGCGACACGCCCCCGGGCCACACCCGGCCCCGGCGCAGGGCCCCGGGACGGCGCCCGGCGCGAGGGCGGCGGCGCTGGAGGGCCGGG
>CADCTB010000016.1 GCA_902805665.1 uncultured Acidimicrobiales bacterium | reverse complement strand
CGTGTACCGCCGGCTGCCAACTGCCCTGATCGCGCTGCGGTCAAACCTTCAGACGCGGGGTACCCGCGAGTCGGTCCGGAGGTTCTCTCTGGATTCGGATCTCACGCGGCCTCACGCCACGGGTCACTCGACCGAGATCGACGCCTTGCCGCTGGCCGGGCCGCTCCCGGCCGGCCTCTGAGAGGCGGGTGATGCTTCTGACCTGCGGTTTGCTGAGCAGCCCCAACGGGATCCGAACCTGTGTTGCCACCTTTGAGAGGGAGGTCCGGTCCCCCGCCAGAGTCCGCTGCAATCCGCAGAAGTCCTGGTCAGGGCGTCGTCGGTCCCGCTGGAGCCCGCTCAAACCGCTGGGTTCTGCGTGGTTTCAGTAGCAACGCCAGTAGCGGATCGGACGCTCCGGCGGCCGCCAGAATGCGGGTCAGCACGGGCCACGGGCACGCGCAAGCACGCGACCGCTACGGCCGGAGGCAGCCCGTGTTCAACCCCGTGCGCTGGCCTCCGAGTTGGACAACGCCGCCAAGCTTGTGTCACCTGGTTGTCTCGGCGGCGCCTCGTCGCCGAGGTCAGGAAGCGGCGCACGTACCTTTGCTCATGCCGCTGCGACAGTAACCCGACGTACGCCCTCAACGGCACTTACACGGGTGATCCACCACCTGGGCTGACTGCCCAGGGATCCTCTCTGGGCTTCCCCAGCAAAGGAGAATCCCCGTGGAGTGGTCACCGTCCTTCACCCGCATCGCCCGTCCTGATGGTGACGGGCAGGTCTATCAAGTGGGCCACCCGGTCGTCGACGAGTTCCTGGAGTTCGTCGCCGGACGGGCCCGGCCTAACACCGTCCGGGCCTATGCACATGACCTGAAGGTCTTCTTCCAGGTGGTGGACAAGGAGCCGGCGGAGGTGACACCCGCCGACGTGATGGCGTTCGTCACGGCCCAGCGTCAATCCCGGCCCGGCGCCGAGAGGGTGGTGCGGATCTCCGACGGCGCCGGCGGGCTTTCGTCGGCGACGATCAAGCGCCGGCTGGCGGCGGTGTCGTGCCTCTATGGCTACCTCGTCATCCGCGGCGACGCCGGCGTGAGCGCCAACCCGGTGCCGCGGGGCCTGCCGACCCGCCGTGACCGGCGGGAGGTCCGCGGCGTGCCGTTGGTGCGCGGCACACGCCGGCTGCCTCGCATTCTTGAGCCGGGCCAGGTCGAGGCGCTCATGGCGTCGCTGCGCACCCAGCGGGACCGGGCCATGGTCCAGGCCATGCTGCTCGGTGCCCTGCGTCGTTGCGAGGTGCTGGACCTGCGGCTCGGGGATCTGCGCCTGGGCGAGTGGCGGGTGCTCGTGGCCAATGGCAAGGGTGGCCACCAGCGCATCGTGCCGGTGTCGCGCACCTTCTTCGCCAGCGTGGCCGCCTACATGAACGACGAGCGGCCGGCGGAGGCCACCACCGACCGGCTCTTCGTTGTGCTCAAGGGACCACGGCGGGGACAGCCGTTGTCGGCCGAGGGCATCGACGAGATCCTCTCCGGCGCACGGGCACGGGCCGGCCTGGTTCGCGGCACCTGCCACGAGTTGCGCCACACCTGCCTCACCCGACTGCGGGAGGCGGGCATGGCCATCGAGGCGCTGCAGATCCAGGCCGGGCATCGCTCCATCGCCTCAACGCGCGTGTACCTGCACCTCGCCGATGACTGGCTGGCCGATGAATACCGCCGGGCAGCCGAGGCCATCGAGGCCCAGGTGTCGATGGGGTCCGAGCGATGAGCGCCCAGGTGGCGACGCAGCTCCTCACTGCGCCTTGGCGTTCCCTCCCGTCGCCGACCTGGGCCCGGCTCGAGACGACGGCGCCCGAGATGGCCGCCACCATGCGCCGTTACCTGGCCGACCTCGGCGAATCCCTCAAGCCGCGCAGCGTCGACGCGGCCGAGGCGGTGCTGCGCCAGTTCGCCGGCCGGGTGACCGAGGCCGACGTCAGCTGTCGCTCGGTGGCGGCGATCGAGCGCAGCCATGTCGAGGACTACCTCGCCTGGCTACGGGCCCGTCCGGGCCAACAGCCCAACAGCACCGTGTTGGCGGGCACCATCGCCCACCGGGTCGGGCTGGTGGCCAAGTTCTTCGAGCGGGTCATCGCCTGGGGCTATGAGGATGCGCCAGCTCAGAGCCCGATCAGCCGACGCGACGCCCCGCCGCCACCCCGACCCCCAGCACGGGCAAAGAAGTTGTCCGCCGTTCCCGGGCCGGCGACGCCGGCCAAGCGCCGGCCGACCGCCGGCCTGAAAGGGGCGGCTCCCGAAGTCAGCTGGGACGAGGTGGCGGCCCGGGCGCCGGAGATGGCGGCGACCATCCGCCGCTACCTCGACCAGCTCGGCGTGTCGGCTCGGCCGACGACCGTGACCGCTGCCGAAGGGATCCTGCGGCTGTTCGCCGGCCACGTCAGTGACGCCGATCCAACCTGTCGATCGGTGGCCGCCATCGAGCGCCGCCACATCGAGGGCTACAAGCTGTGGCTGGCGGCCCGGCCGGGGGCCAAGCCGGGCAAGAAGCTGTCGCCTGTCAGCATCCGCCACTGCCTGGGGACGCTGCGCACGTTCCTCGAGCGAGTCATCGAGTGGGGCTACACCGACGCCCCGCCGCGGGTGCCGGTCTACGCCGGGGACCTCCCTCGTCCCGACGAGCCGCTACCCCGATTCCTCGACGATCCCACCGCGGCGAAGTTCATGGCCGCCCTGGCCGTCGATCCCAACCCGCGTCGGCGTCTCATGGTCGAGCTGCTCGCCCGCACGGGGATGCGGGTGGGCGAGCTGTCGGGCCTGGAGGACGACGCCATGGTCCGCATCCGCGACACCTTCTGGCTGCGCATCCCCGTCGGCAAGCTGCACAACGACCGCTATGTCCCCCTGCACCCGCTGCTGGTGGAACTGATCGACGACTACCGGACCTGGCGGGGCCCGTCCACGTCGGGCCTGCTCGTGCAACGTGATGACGGCCGAGCGTTCGACCGCCGCACGGTCCACCGCTACGTGGCCGCGGTGGCCAAGCGCGCCGGGGTCGGTCACGTCCATCCCCACCAACTGCGCCACACCCTGGCCACCCAGGCCATCAACCGCGGCATGAGCATCGAGGCCATCGCCGCACTGTTGGGTCATCGCTCGATGCGCATGACTCTCACCTACGCCCGGATCTCCGACCGCACCGTCGCCGAGGAATACGCCAAGGTCACCGACGCCGTCGAGGCTCGCTACCGCAGCACCGATCCGCTCCCCGCCGATGCTGCGGGTGCGAACATGCGCCGCCTGGCCGCCGAGGCTCATCAGCGCCTCCTCGGCAACGGGCACTGCACCCGGCCGGTGGCGCTCGACTGCCAGTTCGAGAGCATCTGCGAACGGTGCGGCTTCTTCGACACCGGCCCGGAGTTCATCCCGATCCTTCGGCGCCAACGCGATCACGCCGCCGACCACGGCCAGAGCGATCGCGCCGAGCTCTTCCGAAGCCTGCTGTCGGATGTCGAGGATGGGGGGCCGATGGCTTCGTTCAGCTAGATCCGCCCGCACCCAACCCCGACGGTGTTCGAGTTCGGCCCGCATAGGCCCGCACAGAGGCTGCTTTTCGACTCAGCAGGACCAATCGAGCAGAGGGGCGACCCCGTGAGTGCACACGGGTCGCCCGGTCTCGACCTGGGGCTCGCTCCGTGGTTCGATGGAGGGGCGCTCAGGCCCCGTCGATCACCCGTGTAACGGCACATCAGGGCTACCCCGAACGAACGGAAGAAGGCCGTTTTGAGGATAGCCGGTATGGGACACGGTCGACCCATCGTCGACCCTTCTGGCCCGCTACCCCGGCGACCGCAACCGGCCAACGCTCGAGTGGGCCCGGCTGAAGTGACCGTTCGAGGCTGACGCCGCGGTCGGTGCTGGCCGTGGCAATCGGCTCGGGGCGGCGGGAGAGTTCTGGCGCGAACGTGTCGACGGCCTCACGTAGCCGTCCTCGTCGTCACCGCTCGTGCCGGAGAGCCTTGGGGACGGCTGGCAGCCGACGTTGTGCGAGGTGCCCGGCGCCATCGTTGGCCAGCGCAGCAAAGGTTGCAGGACGGGCTTGCGCAGTAAAAGAAGTTCCCGTCCGGGTGGTTGAGGGTGTCCTGACCGGATCCGACTCCGCTGACCCCCGGCTCAAGTGGCGGGTTGGCGCTCGATCACCCTTTCGATCGGCTCGAAATCCCCCTGGCGTCTCTTCCATGACGCCGCGAGCAGCAGGAGCACCACACCGAAGACACCGAGTCCCGCGGCAGCGGCGGCCCCGTACCGCAGCGCTGAAGACGTCCCGGACCCCAGACGCTCGTATTGGAGCATGGTGCTGTAGATGTCCTGCGCCTGGGTGGTCACGTCCCCGTTGCGCGTGTCGTCCCAGCCGACGAGCGTGAACTGATTCGTGGCGGCGATGCCCGGCGGCTGACGAATGTCGGAGTTGCCGTACCAGACGCCGATCCGTCGGCCTATTGAGCGGTCGGTGACCCGCGTGTTGCGGGTCCACGATGCGCCGTCATCGAAGGACGTCGTGAGGTAGACGTCGGTGGCGAAGTTGCCGTTGTCGTTGCGGAAGTCCCACCAGGCCACCTCGATCCGGCCGTTCGGCGCAATGGCAAGCTCCGGGTGGTACTTCCCAGCGAGGTCCTGCGGAGGGTCGTCGCTCAACCGCGTGGGTGTGCTCCACGTCTTGCCCCGATCCGTCGACCGGACGTGGAAGACGTCGAAGAGCCAGTCGATCTTCTGCGGTGTCGCTCCCTCGTACACCATGTGCAACGTCCCGTTGTCGCCACCGTGTGGTGTCCACTCCATCATGGGGTATCGGTAGGTCACGGGCGCAGGGCTGACCTCGGTGACCGTGAACGTGCGCCCTTGATCCCCCGACGTCGAGAGGAACACGCCCGTATCGTCCATCTGGGGACCCGGACCGAACCTGGCGTTCCAAACCACGTACAGCGTGCCGTCGGCGCCGATCGTCATGTCGGGCCAGTAGTACATGATCCGGTTCTGGGGTGGCGTCTCGGTCAGCTTTGCCCCTTCGGCCAGCCGGCGACGGTTGGCGTCGTTGTCGAAGTAGCCGGCGGTGAGGTCGACGGGGTCGCCGAACGTCTTTCCGCCATCGGTCGACGTGGCGACTCTCATCCCCTGGCGGTCCCGGTAGCTCACCTTCCAGCCGACGTAGACGATGTCCTCCTTCCCGCTGCGGCTGTCGACGACGATGCTGTTCACGGGCCGGTTGTTCTCCTGCTGGTCGCCCTGGAAGCGCCGCGCGTCTCGGACCACCGTGCTCTCCCAGGAGTCGCCGAGGTCGTCCGAGCGCGACACGACCACGCTGACGTTTCCTTTCCAGCCACCGCCGGTACCTATGGGCCAGTCGCTCAGGGTGTCCCCGGTGTCCCAACCGGCGTAGGCGTAGTACAGCGTGCCGTTTCGCCCGAACGCCATGTCCGCCTGCCGTGGGCCGGTCTCGGTCTGGAAGCAAAATGGGAATGAGTCCGGCGAGGGTGAGCCCTCTGGGCGCACCCACGTCTGGCCTGCATCGGTGGAGCGCACGAGCCCGCAGGTACGGCTTCGTATCTCAGCGGCGACCGCCACGAGTCTTCGCGAGTCTTCGGGGTCGACGACGACGACCGGGCTTGCATAGACCTTGCTCGGGGTGGGGTCTGTTCCCGTGGCGTTCACCGCTTGGGTGATCCGAGGGGCAGCTGTCGCGGCACCCAAGGGGGCTCCGCCGGCCATCAGCCCGCCGATGATCCCGGCGCTCAGGAGGCCCAGCGCCGCGGGCCCTCGCCTGCGAGCGTTCATGACGCTGCCTCAGCGCTTCGTCGACGCGCGGACAGGACGAGGAAGATTCCTGCCACCAAGCTCGCGCCACCGGCCGTCGCCAGTGCGACGAAAAGCAGGTTCCCCCGAGATACGGAGTCTTGTTCCAGGACTCCGATCGGGCGGGATTCAACTTGGAGTTCGTCGTCGACCCCGAGCGGCGGACCGCCCGGGCCGGTGACAATGATCGCCGCTCGGCCGGGGAAGCGGGTCGGTTTCCCCTTGTCGTCCTCATGCATGGCGAACAGGACGTGACGGCCCGGTGGGGTATCCGGCGGAATGCGGACTACGCCGCCGATGTCGTTGTTCGACGTCGGGTCCAGCCTCGCGAGCACAGGCCCGTCCAGTGCTCCGAACCGCACGACGGCCGTCTTCGTGTAGGAGAACCCGGAGACGGTGACTTCCTGTCCGGACGTGGCCTGCTGAGGGTTGACTTGGAGCATCGAGAAGTTGTGCCGGGCCTCTGCGGGTCCATGCCACACCAGCGCGAACACGCTACCGAGCACAATGACCAGTGGCACCACGAGTGCACGGCGCGGCAACGGAGCTCGACGTGTCGTTGACGTTGCCGGCACCGAACGAGCACCCCCGATTCGATGTGTCATTTCCTCTGCCCTGCCATGCTCGGTGTCTGAAGCAGGTAGTTCACCACGTCCGCGCGGCTGTGGTAAGTGTCATGAACAGATATCTGCACCGGGCGTCCGGGCGTCCGGGCGTCGTCAGGCGGCGTCGAAGCGTTCGACGGCTTCGTCGGCCGCGAAGGCGGCCTCTCTGGCACCCCTGCGCTGCGCTGGCGTCGAACTCGACGGGCTGAGCGCGAAATCGGTCGATCGGGGCTCAGATCTCCAGCGCCCATCTCGCCGAGCCGTCCGGGTTTCGCTCGAGCCGCCATCTCGAGAGCGACAGATCACCGGTGGTGGGACATCGTAGGTGTCGAGCCGAGCCCCGCCATCGCGCCGGCCATGTTCGGGCCCGGACCTTGGCCTGGTCGATGCCGTCGACGTGGCGGCGCAATCTCGCTTAGCCGGTGACCAGGCAGGTGCGTTGATCACTGGAAACTGGCCGTCTCCGGGCCCCCTGGCTACCTCGGTGCCCCATCCCATAAACGCAGGCACCGAGTCGCGGCAGCGTGCCCCTGTGCGCCGGCAGTGGGCCTCGTTCTCGGAGGGCGGCGGGGCTCCGCCACGGCGATGCCGAGGAGCCGCGCGAATGGCCTGAACAAAATCAGAACGCCGTCGAGCACGGCCTCCGCTAGAAAGCAGCATGGGTCAGACGGCCGGGCGATGTCCCCGACACATCCTCATCTACGGCCCACCGGCTGCCGGCAAGCTGACTGTCGCCAGGTGTCTCGCGGAGCGGTACGACCTGAAGCTGCTCGACAACCACCTGACCCTGGACGTCGCGCTCAGACTCTTTTCATTCGGCACGAAGGAGTGCTGGGAACTCGTGGAACGGATGAGGCTAGATCTTCTCGAGGCCGCTGGGCGCGCCGGTCTCAACGTCGTGTCGACGTTGGTATTCAGCCACCCCGACGATCGTGGTCACATCAGTCGCCTCTTGGAAGCCTCCGACAGAGCCGGCGCCGTCATGAGCTTCGTGCAGCTGCGTCCCCGTCGGCCGGTGCTGGAGGAGCGGGTCATCCAACCCTCTCGCCAGGGGACTCGCAAGGTCGGGGACGTCGCGGTGCTCGCAAGGATGCTTGAGAAGTACGACCTCCTCACCCCAATCAACGAGGACGACTTCTCGATCGACAACAGCGAGCTGGCCGCCGAGGAGGTGGCGTCCATGATCGCCTCCATGGTGGGAATCGAACCCGCCGGCTGAGCAATTACGCTCATTCGTGCATCTGCGTGGTGGTCAGCAGCCCTTACGTGGCACCCCTGCGGCATGGGGACGCCCAGGTTTGCCCCGTATCGGCGACGTCTGGCGGTCTGCCAGGGCGACCCGGTATGCCGGCTGAAAGACACAGGCCATGCATGTCGATGGCCGGCAGCAGATCCCCGCAGCGCCTTATCGATCGCAGCCAGCGCAACGCCCATGGCGCGATGATGAGCCTCATGGCGGGTTGTGCTCGGCGACACTGGGCTTGGTTTAGCGCCCTGATCGTGGCCGTGGGCCTCTTCGGATGCGGCGGCGGTGGGGACGACGATTCCAATGGACCGGCGCAGGAGGCGACGTTCGCCGTCGGGACCCGATTCGAGACGTTCGTCGACCGTTCCCGGCCGACCAACGCTACCGCCGACTCCGAGGCAAGGCCGCAGCGGACGTTCGAGACGCTCGTGACCTACCCGGCCGCCGGCTCGCCCGGTCGACCCCCGTCCTCGGGCGCCCCGGCGTCGCCCGGCGGCCCGTTCCCACTCGTCGTGTTCTCCCACGGCAGCGGGGTCTCGACGCCGGCTCGCTACGAACTGCTCATCAACGCCTGGGCCGCCGCCGGGTACGTGATCGCAGCGCCCAGCTATCCGCTTTCCAGCACCTCACTGCCGGGAGCGAGCGGCGATGTTGTGAACCAGCCCGCCGACGTCAGCTTCCTCATCTCGGAGATGATCCGGTTGGGTGCCAACCCCGCGAGTCCCTACACAGGCCTGGTCGACGGCGAGCGGATTGCCGTCGCCGGCCACTCTCTCGGTGCGGTCACGACCCTCGGTGTCGCGTTCAACGGCTGCTGCGTCGACCGGCGGATCGACGCCGGGATCGTGATGGCGGGAGGCGCGGCGTTCTTCCCCCCCGAGCAGTGGTTCGGGACGATCCGCACCCCGATCCTCGTGGTCCACGGAGACGACGACCGGATCGTGCGAATTGCCGACGGTCAGAAGGTCTTCGCCGACGCGCTGCCGCCGAAGGCGATGCTCACCGTGTTCGGCGGGGATCACAACCGTCCCTATGGCGGGAGCCTGGCCACCACGGAGAACCCCGAACGCCTGGGGGCGACGCTGAACGGTCCGACGCAGATCGTGAACACCACCGCGGTGGCGTTCCTCGATCGCTTCCTCAAGGACCGGAAGGACGCCCTCGCCCGCCTCCGGACCGTGCTCCTCGACGAGGTGGGCGTCAAGCTGGAGGTCATCGAGCAATAGCCGTCGCGACCAGTCCGGCTTGCCCGGCTTACGGCGCTACGGCGTGTCCCCTAACACCGGCGCTCCCGAAGGCGCAGCGCGTCACCTATCGCCCGCCCCGGGCACCACGCGCTGCCACAAGTGAGGCGCTAGCCCGTGGCGGCCGGGGTCACGGTCCGTTCAGTTCAGGATCCCATCTCTCGATGGGCGCATCGACAAAGTAGGACAGGCGGTTGTACTCGCAGGAACTTCCTTCTCCATGTGCAGGACCCGGTTTTCCGTCCCCGCATGACCAGGCTCTGTGTGACGCCCTTCCTTGTGGCCTCGTCGAATCAGCCTGAGTGAGCCCGTTGCGCAGGCAGATTTCGCAGGTGCCGACGTCGGGGGCACTGTGGGTGAGAGGCAGCTGACACTTCCCGTGGCCGTTCGACAGCGCGTCGCCGGACTTCCGGCAGACAGGCGCTCGCATACGGACTCCTTCCCGGGGTGTTACCACCTCAGCGCTGGTGTCCGGCCACCGGGGATGCGTACGTCTGGTCAACGGAGCGTCATCACACGAAGGGTTCATCGGCTGACCCTGCCGGCCGACATCACGCTCGACTACCATCAGCTCAGGCGCCCTGCTTAGGGCGTGACCCCCGGCGGACGAGTGGTTTCGG
>CADCTB010000015.1 GCA_902805665.1 uncultured Acidimicrobiales bacterium | reverse complement strand
CAACATCCAGATCGAGGTCTTCGGAGGACCGTTCGACCCCGCCATCGCCGCTGGTCAAGCCGAGGGCTGAGGTCCGGGCCGGCGCGCCCGCAAGCGAAAGGGAACACTGCTGGTAGCGCTCGACACTCTCGGGAGGGCGCACCGACGCCAGCGAGGTCCTGGTGCGCGGCGCGCCGGGCTCGGCGTTGGCGGAGGAGATCCCAGCACTGGTCCAGGTCGACCTCGATCGCCGCAAGCCGGTCGCGTTCTTCGTCGCTGCTGCCCCTCGTCGACCCGGCCTGCCTCCTCCTCGTCGATCAGGGTCATGATGACGCGGTGCAACCGTAGGGCGGCGGGGTCCACGGCATCAGTCATATGACTACACTCCGCCGACGGACATCCAACCCGAGCGGGGCAGGACCAGTCAGAGTTTTGTTGGCGGCGACCACGTCTCCGGCGAACCGGGCTGCGCCGAAAAGCTGGTGGGCCGCGGCCACGAGTTGGAGCTGATTCGGTCGTTTCTCCAACGGGCAGCCGTAGAGGGCGACGCGCTGCTGCTGACGGGCGACGCCGGAGTTGGAAAGACGGCGCTTCTCGCCGCTGCAGCAGAGCACGCCTCGACCTCCGGCACGCGGGTCCTGCGCAGCGCCGGCGTCGAGTTCGAGGCCGACATCAGCTTCTCGGGCCTGAATCAAACGCTCTTGCCGTTGCTCGACGAGCTGGGTCAGCTCGAACCGGCGCAGCGGGAGCCGCTCTCCGTCGCCCTCGGCTTCAGCGATTCGGTTGTGTCCGACCAGCTGGTGGTCTGTAATGCGACTGTCAGCCTTCTTCGCCATGCCGCAGGCGCGGGACCCGTGCTCGTCGTCGTCGACGATCTCCAGTGGCTCGACCGGTCGAGCCAGGTGATCCTCGCCTTTGCGGCGCGGCGTCTCGGTGGCAGCCCGGTTGGCTTCCTCGCCGCGACGCGTCCCGAACCGGGAGGCTTCTTCATCCGCGCCGGGCTGCCGGAACACGAGGTGCCGCCTCTCGACGACGAGGCGGCCCGTGCTCTCGTCGGCGGTTGCTTCCCCGAGCTGGCGGCAGACGTGCGGAACCGCGTCGTGGGAGCAGCTGAGGGAAACCCGCTCGCCCTGCTGGAGCTTCCGGCGGCACTTACGGAGCAGCAAAAGGCTCAGGCCCGCGTCCTTCCCACGCTCCTCCCCCTGGGTCCCCGGCTCCGGGCGCTCCTGTCGGATCGAGTGGCATCGCTGCCGGCGGCATGCCGCCAGCTCCTGCTGCTCTCCGTTCTGGAAGGCAGCGGTGACCTCAGGCTCTTGCAGGCGACTGCGCCGACCGACGGCCTCGATGACCTCACGCCGGCAGAACATGCACGACTGGTCCGTGTCGATGACGACACGCATCGGCTGGTGTTCCGTCATCCACTCATCCGGTCCGCGATCTTCGACCTGTCGACGAATGCCGAACGCCGCCGCGCGCATCGCCAGCTTGCCGGGGGGCTCGTCGAGGAGCCGGAACGCCGGGCATGGCACCTTGCCGAGGCGACCTCCGGCCCCGACGAGGAGGTCGCCCAGCTCCTCGAGCAAGCGGCCCAACAGACCCTTCGTCGCGGTGACGCCGTTGGTGCCGTCGGAATCCTGATGCGAGCAGCAGAGCTGAGCCCGGCCGGCCCGGGGCGGGGACGCCGCATGATCACCGCCGCATACATCGGCGCCGACGTGACGGGAGACCTGCGGACGGTGACGCAGCTGCTGGCAGACGCACGCCGCTCCGATCCCACGGCCCACAGCTCACTGGACACCGCAGTCGCCGCCTCGTACGTCCTTCTGAACGGCGAGGGCGACGTTGAAACCGCACACCGCTTGCTGGTCAGCGCGATCGACAGCTGGCCGACCGGCGACGAACGTCTTGCCGAGGGTCTGTACACCCTGCTCCTGGTCTGTCTGTTCGGTGGGCGCGCCGCGCTGTGGGACCCCTTCCATGCCGCCCTCCCCCGACTAGCATCCGGCGCTCCTCGCGCCTTGGGGATAAGCAGCGAAACGTGCGGGGACCCAGCCCGCGCGTCCGCGGCGACGCTCGCCAAGCTCGACAGTGCGATCGACGCGTTGACCGACGAAGCCGATCCCACCCACATCGTGCGGATCGGGATCGCAGGCTTTTACGTCGACCGGCTGGGAGGCTGCCGCGCCGCCTTGTGGCGCGTCGTCCGTGACGGCAGGGACGGCGGAGCCGTTACGTCAGCTATCGACGCATTGATGCTCCTCTCCTTCGATGACTACCTCTCTGGGGAGTGGGACGAAGCAGATCGCCTTGCCAGTGAAGGCCTTGAGCTCTGCGAGACGCACGGCTACAGGCTCTTGGGCTGGCCCGGCCGCTTCTGCAAGGCGCTCCTGGCCGCCGCCCGCGGGGACGACGAGACCACCCGCTCGCTCACGGACGAGATGATCGAATGGGCAACACCTCGCCGCGCCGGAGCTGTGGAGTTCTACGCCCGTCATGCGCTCGCGCTCGGCGCACTCGGGCGGGGAGCGTACGAAGACGCCTATCAGCAGGTCGCCGCAATCGGCCGGCCGGGGTTCCTCGACCCGGGCGTTCCGCATGCTGTGCTGATAGCGATGGATGTGGTCGAGTCCGCCGTCCGGACGAACCGGCATGCGGAGGCGGTGGCTCATGTTGCCGCATTGCGCGACTCGCGCTTCGGCGCGATCTCTAGCCGCTTCGCCATGCTGGAGCGCGCCGCGGCGGCGATGACGGCGCCGGATGACGACGTCCGCCTCTTCCAAGAGGCGCTGTCCATCCCCGGCGCCGACCGGGCGCCCTTTGACTTCTCACGGGTGCAGCTTGCACTCGGCGAAAGGTTCCGGCGCAGTGGGAAGAAGATCGAATCTCGAGAGCACCTCGCCGCCGCTCTTGACCGCTTCGATCGCCTCGGCGCTGAACCTTGGGCGGCGCGGGCAGCGGCTGAGTTGCGTGCGACTGGGCAGCGGCGATCACGGCGTCATGCCAACAGCGATGCGCTCACGCCTCAAGAGCGGGAGATAGCCGAGCTGGCCGCCAGCGGAATCAGCAACCGGCAGATCGGGCAGCGGCTGCATCTGTCCCACCGCACGGTCGGCGCCCATCTGTACCGCATTTTTCCGAAACTGGGCATATCCTCCCGAGCCGGGCTCCGAGACGCGCTCACCTCCGAGAGCGGAGGAAGGGAAAGTGGGCCAAACCGCTAGAGGGCGGCGCCCTCGTTGGGGGCGCTGACGGGGACGCGGCATCCAGCCTCGCCGACTACGGCGACCGTGACGGAACGGCAGCGTCCTGCCCTTGACCGTGGAACAGCCGAAGAGCCGCCGACGTCTCGGCCGGGCGCTCCTCCGCCAGGAAGTGACCACAGTCGAGCGCCTGACCGGTCACGTCGTCGGCCCAGTCGCGCCAGACCGCCAGAGTGTCGTACCAGGCGGCCAGCGCGCCCCGGCCGCTCCACAGGATCTGGGTGGGGGAGGAGATCTTCCGTCCTGCGGCACGATCCTCGTCGTCCAGCCGGCGGTCACAGGTCGCCCCGGCCCGGTAGTCCTCGCAGATGCCGTGGATCACCGCCGGGTCCCGGGCGCAGCGGGCATAGTCGGCAACGGCGTCCGGTCGGAAGCTCCGGATGACGCCGCCGAACTCGGCGTCGAAGAAGAAGAACTCGGGGTCGTGGGCGATGAGTGTCTCGGGCACAGGATCGGGCTGGGCCAGGAACGGCCAGTGCCAGTAGCCGAGGGCGAACCTGGCGTCGGCCCGGGCCCAGACCTCTCCCGTGGGGATGACGTCCATCACGGTGAGGCGACGGACCACCTCGGGATGGTCGAGCGCCATTCGGTAGGCGACCCGGCCCCCGCGATCGTGGCCGGCCACGTCGAAGCTGTCGAACCCGAGCTGCTGCATCAGCGCGATGCCGTCGCCCGCCATGGCCCGCTTCCCGTAGCTCTCGTGGTCCGGAACCGTCGCCGGCTTGAAGCTGTCGCCGTACCCGCGCAGATCCGGGGCCACGACCGTGAACTGCGTCGCCAGTTCGCCGGCGACCTGCTCCCACATGACGTGCGTCTCCGGATATCCGTGGAGCAGGAGGAGTGGCGGACCGGAGCCGCCGTGGCGCACTCGCAACGAGACGTCCCCCACCGGCATCTGCGACAGCTGGAACCCCTCGAAGCCGCTCCCTCTGGTGGCGCTCTCGGCGCCTGGTGTCATGCGTCCAGCGCGGCGGCGGCGTTTGCCGCCTCGAGGATGAGCTCCACCGTCTCCGCGGGGTGCGACATCCCCACGACGTGTGAGGCCCCCGGGATCTCGACCGTGCGGCGGGCCCCGGCACGCTCCGCCATGATCTGGTGAACAGCCGCCGGGATGTTGCGGTCGAGCTCTCCGAACACGAACCAGCTCGGCACGGACCGCCACAGGGGCTGATCGCCGGAGGGCTCCGACAGCGCCGCTTGGGTCACGGGCCGCTGGGCTGCCGCCAACAGGGCAGTCTGCTCCGGGGGCAGGTCACTGGCGAACTGGTCGTGAAACCGCTCCTGGGCGATGTACAGGTCCGTCCCGCCGTCGGAGAGCGGCACCGTCCACAGGGTCTCGCCCAGCGTCCCGCCGGGGGCCAGCCCGGTGGCGGCGCCGCAGCTCTCGCCCGGCTCCAGCGCGTAGCCGGCAACATAGACCAGACCCACGATGTCGCCGGCGCCGGCGTCGACGTTCGTGATCACGGCCCCGCCGTAGGAGTGCCCGACCAGGACCACCGGGCCCTCGATAGCCCGTACGAGGTCGGTGACGCCGGCGGAGTCGGCGGCGAGGGTCCGCAGGGCAATGGCCGCGGCGATGACCCGGTGGCCGTCGCCCAGCAGCGGCTCGATCACGTCGTTCCAGCTGGATGACTCCGCGAAGGCGCCGTGGACGAGGACGATGGTGGGCTTCATGTCGGTCTCCTCTTGACTCGGTTGTGCGACTCGCCGGAGGGTGTTCGCGCCACAGCATCGGTCCTACGCCGGCGACACCGCATCAGTCATTCGACTGTCCGTCCGGGATGGGTGCGTCGAGCACCGGAGAGTCACAGTCGGATGACGGATGCGAATCGGCCACCGACGACGCCAGACTGCAGCCGCACTGTTGGCGCGAGTGGCGAAAGGGGGACCGTGAACAGCCCCATTCGGCTGGTTGCGGTCAACGTGGCGAAGCCCAAGCATCTGGCCGAGCACAGGGGTCAAACCGTCGTGAGCGGCATCGCCAAGTTGCCGGTGACGGCCGACCACCTGTGGCTCGACCTCCTCAACCTGGAGGGTGACGGCCAGGCCGATCTCACCGCGCACGGTGGGCCGGACAAGGCGGTGTACGCCTACCCGTCCGAACATCTGCCGAGCTGGACGGCAGAGCTCGGCCAGGAGGAGTTGGGACCGGCCCCCTTCGGCGAGAACCTGACCACCGCCGGCGCCACCGAGGACCGGGTCTGCATCGGCGATCGGTGGTACTGGGGCGATGCCGTGCTGGAGGTCACGCAGCCCCGCGCTCCCTGCTTCAAGCTCGCCATCCACCGAAACCGGGGTGACAGCGGCCGCCTCCTGAGGCAGAGCGGCCGCTGCGGTTGGTATCTTCGGGTCCTTGAACCAGGGCAGGTTCCCGTGGCCGGCCCCGTCCTTGTCGTGCCGCACGCCATGGCCGCCACTGTGACCGCGGCGCACCGGGCCCTCTGGTCCCGGGAGACCGCCGTCGAGGCGCTCGAAGCACTCCTGGCGGTGGAGCCGCTGGCACTGGAGTGGAAGATGGCCCTGGCGTCGCGGCTTTCCTACTGAGGTGGCGTCGCCCATGATCTTCGACGCAGGCTGGCCGACATGACGATCTACAACGCCGCCGACATCGAGGCGGCCCAGGCCTGGGACCGGGCCGCCATCCCGGATTTCGGTGCGGACGAGGTGGCTGAGCTCGCGCCGTTCGGCGAGATGCGCCCGGTTGCTGCCGGGGACCTGCTCTTCCAGGCGGGTGACGTCTCGACGGACTTCTTCGTCGTGGTCGAGGGCGAGGTGGAGGTCTTCCGGCCGGACGACGACGGCGAGGTCGTCGTGGTCGTCGCGGGCCCTGGTCGTTTCATGGGCGAGCTGAACCGGCTCACGGGTCAACGGCCGTACTTCACCGCTCGGGTGCGCACACCGGGACGGGTCCTGGCGATCCAACCCCTGGAGTTCCAGCGCCTCATGCGGTCCAAGCCGCACATCGCCGACATCATCTTCAACGGACTTACCGCTCGGCGGGCCCACCTCCGGACAGGGGAGGCGGCGCGGGCGCTGCGGATCGTCGGATCCCGGTACTCGCCCGAAGCCATGGCCTTGCGCGGCTTCGTGACCCGCTCCCACATCGCCCACACATGGATCGACGTGGAGGACGCTGACAACGCCGACGGCCTCCTGGCCGGCATGGGGCTCCAGCCGACGGACCTCCCGGTCGTGACCACGGCCACCGAGGTCCTGCGCCGCACGACCCCCGGTGAGCTCGGCGAGGTCCTGGGCCTTACTTTCGTGGCCACCCCGGGGTACCTCTTCGATCTCGTCGTGGTCGGGACCGGGCCGGCGGGGCTGGCCGCCGCCGTCTACGGCGCCTCGGAGGGCCTCGACACCATCTCCATCGACGGGGTGGCCATCGGAGGACAAGCGGGAGCGAGCTCTCGAATCGAGAACTACGTCGGGTTTCCGAACGGCATCTCCGGGGACGAGTTGGCCACCCGTGCCGCGAGCCAGGCGCAACGGCTCGGCGCCAGGTTGAACGCACCGTGCAGGGCCGCCGGGCTCCGAGCCGAGGGCGGCTTCCACGTGGTGACGCTGGACGATGGAAGCGAGATTCCGACCCGAGCGGTGATCGTCGCCTCAGGCGCTCGATACCGGCGTCTCGCCGTGGCCGACCTTGAACGGTTCGAGGGTGCGGGCGTGTACTACGCAGCCACCGATCTGGAAGCGAGGGTGTGCGCCGGCGAGGACGTCGTGGTCGTGGGCGCCGGGAACTCGGCTGGCCAAGCCGCCATCTACCTCGCGCAGCAAGGGAGCCGCGTGACCCTGGCGATACGGGGAGACGATCTCGGCAAGAACATGTCCCGGTACCTCGTGGACAGAATCGACGCTGATCAACGCATCCAACTGTTCACGACGACCGAAGTGCGTGCTCTCACCGGCGAACAGCACCTTGCCTCCGCCGTTCTCGAGGACAACGCCACCGGCCGACGCCGGTCGGTCCCCTGCGCCGGGCTGTTCTGCTTCATCGGTGCCGAACCGGCCACCGCATGGCTCGGAGGAGGGGTCGCCCTCGATCAGGACGGCTTCGTCCTCACCGACCGGCAGCTGCCGGCATCTGTGCTGCGGATGTCCTTCGAAGCGCGAGACCCGCTGCCGTACGAGACGTCGGTCTTGGGCGTGTTCGCGGTCGGTGATGTGAGGCACGGGTCGATGAAGCGGGTCGCCGCTGCCGTCGGTGAGGGATCGAGTGCGGTTCGTTCCGTCCATGACCATCTGGCTAGTGGCTTCTGACCCGAATGTAGAGGGAGGCTGAGTTCTATGAGCGTCTTTTCCCGGGGGTTTCGAGGGCGGCGACAGGAAGGTCCCCCGGGGCGGGTCCCTCCCGGCCAGTACCTGGTCGACGACTTCCCAGTCCTGTCGGCCGGGCCCACGCCCGAGACGCCGGTCGAGGAGTGGACCTTCACGATCACCGGAGACGTGGACGCGCCCCGGCAGTGGAGCTGGGAGGAGTTCCTCGCCCTCCCGTCGGAGACGATCACCACCGACATCCACTGCGTGACCCGGTGGTCGAAGCTGGACACGGTCTGGGAGGGCGTCTCCGTCGACACGCTGCTCGAGGGCGTGGACACCAGCGCGGAGTATGTGCTCGCGTTCTGCGACGGCGGCTACACGACGAACCTCCCGCTGGAGGACGTCACCGACGGGAAGGCGTGGGTCGCGGTCAGCTACGACGGTGAGCCCCTGGAGGCCGAGCACGGAGCCCCGGCCCGGCTCTTGGTGCCCCACCTCTACCTGTGGAAGAGCGCCAAGTGGATCCGAGGGCTGCAGCTGCTCGCCGAGGACGAATCCGGTTTCTGGGAGGCCCTCGGGTACCACGACCGCGGTGATCCCTGGCAGGAGCAGCGCCATTGGGGCGACTGAGCTGGCAGCCGGCAACGGTCACCGACGCGTTCGCAGAAACCCCCCAGGTCCGGACCCTCGAGCTGGACGTGACGGGATGGACGGGGCACCTCCCCGGCCAGCACGTCGATGTGCGGTTGACGGCCGACGACGGGTACCAGGCGGCGCGGAGCTACTCGATCGCCTCGGCTCCGGAGGAGAAGGGGCCCCGGCTGACCGTCGAACGCATCGACGCGGGCGAGGTGTCCCCGTACCTGGTGGACGAACTACGCACCGGCGACCGCATCGAGGTTCGAGGGCCCATCGGCGGGTTCTTCGTCTGGCACGCCGGCCTGGGCGGTCCGGTGTTGCTCCTCGCCGGTGGGGCGGGGATCGTGCCGCTGGCGGCAATGCTCCGCCACCGCGTCGCCAGCGGCAGCGACGCAGCCGTACGGCTGATCTACTCGTCACGCTCGCTCGGCGAGGTCATCTACCGGGAGGAGCTCGACCGCCTCGCGACCCATGAGGGGGTCGACGTCGTCCACACCCTGACCCGGGAGCAGCCCGCGGGCTGGAGAGGCTTCGGGCGCCGGGTGGATCGCGAGTTGCTGGCCGAGGCGGCGTGGCCCGCGAGCTCCTCCCCGTTGACCTACGTGTGCGGCCCTACCGCGTTCGTCGAGAAGGTGGCCGGCTCGTTGGTCCAGCTGGGATACGACCCACGCACGATCAGGACCGAGCGGTTCGGCCCGACAGGAAGGTGACCCATGGACAGCGATCTGACCCTTGACGGCAATCTGACTCTTGACGGCAATGCGGCGGCAGGAGTGCTGGCCGAGGTGTTCGTCAGCGAGTGCACCACGGCGATGACGCGTTGCGATGCGTGTGGGGCGGTCGAGATGGTGGGGGCGCTGAAGGCCTACGTCCAGGCGCCCGGCACGGTCCTTCGCTGTCGACACTGCGAATCCGTGCTCATGCGGGTGGTCCGGGGAGCCGGCTCGTGCTGGGTCGACGTCCGGGGCCTCACCTGGATGCAGTTCAGCGTCGCCACACCCGGGCGGTCCTCTGGAGCGGACGCCGTGTGAGCATTCGGCGGCCCGCGTCGCCCATGTCCGTTGAGTGCGAGCGGCCCGAGGCGTTCATGCCTCGAGCCGCTCGCCTCACGTGCCTACCTAGCGGACGATCTCGATGTTCTCGGTGTCGCTCACCTGCCCGCAGAAGAACGGGGAGCAGGCGAAGAGGGAAGCCTCCGCCACGGCAGGGCCTTTCTTGAACGCCTGCCCTTGCGCCGGCACCAGGACCTCGACCACTTGTGTGGCCCCGGTGCAAACGAAGTCACTGGTGAATGCGGAGCCGCTGGCGATGCGACTTCCCGCCCGCTGGGTAACTCGCACCGAGAGGCTCGCCCCCGAGCCAGCGGGACAGGTGACCTCGACAGGCACCAACACGGCGGCGCCCCTGGCCACGAGTGTCGCCTCGTCGCCCACCTCCACCGAAAAAA
>CADCTB010000014.1 GCA_902805665.1 uncultured Acidimicrobiales bacterium | reverse complement strand
TCGCCCTCCTCGATGATCATCGCCGGCGACTCCTGGAACTCGAGGCCTGAGTAGGAGCGGGAGATGGCCGTCACCGCGAAGCCGTTCCGGGCGGTGAGGAACTCGCCGTTGAGCCGGTCGAGGCCTGCGATCTGGACCAGCAGGTCGTAGTGGTAGTTCGAGCTGTCACGGATGGCCGGCTCGTAGATCGAGCGCAGCGTCCGGGACGGCCCCCCGTCGTCGAAGGTCACCATGGCCGCGCCCGAGTACCCGAGCGACCGGACGAAGTCGAGAGCGCCCAGGGCGGCCAGGACCTTGATCGAGGAGGCGGGCCAGAAGTCGTCGGCGAGCGCCCCGCCTCCGGCCTGGTACTGCTCGTAGATCCGGCTCTCGGGGCTTTCCACGACCCGGACGGCGTAGGCGCTCGCGTCGTCGGGGATGTCGTAGCCGCTCGCCCGCAAGGCCGAGTCGAGCGACACCGGCACCGATGGCGGGCCCGACAGCGGCCCGAGGCTTCCCGGGCCCTCGGCTGTCGACGCGGACGCGCCTCGGATGCCCCCGGTGAGCAGCACGGCACGCGGGTCGGCTGGTCCGGCCGCCTCCTCTCCGAGCGTGCGCACCGCCACCGTGGCGCACCCCACGGCCAGGAGCAGGACGATCAGGAGGACGTGCAGGAAGAAGAGCCCGGGCGAGCGCCGGGGGTCACGGCGATGCGGGCGCGGTGCCGGGCCGGCCATCGAGTCGACGTTCTTGTCGCTGGACTTCATCTACGTCGCCACCAGTGATGTCGACAGTACTGTCCGTCACTACGTCGAGGCGCTCCGAGCCGATCTCGGTCGAAGATGACCCGTCGCCCGGGCTGAACGGAGTCTTGCCCCTTTCCTGCGGTACCCGCCAGTCGCTGTTCACACCAGTTCACGGAGCGGCAACCGCCGGCTAACACGTGATTGCTTCACTGGAACCCACATGGAGCTGCACGAGCACAGGCGGACACTCGTGGTCGCCGGAAACGGCATGGTCGGCCACAAACTGCTCGAGATCCTGGTCGAGCGCGGGGCCACCGCCGAATGGGACATCGTCACCTTCTGCGAGGAGGGCCGGCCCGCCTACGACCGGGTGGGCCTGAGCTCGTTCTTCAACGGGACGAGCGCCGATGAGCTGTCACTGGTCAGCCCCGGCTTCTTCGACCAGCTGGGTCTGACCATCCACATGGGCGACGCCGTCGCCTCGATCGACCGCCAGTCCGGCGAGGTCGTATCGGACAAGGGCCTGCGCATCCCGTATGAGGCAGTGGTCCTGGCGACCGGGTCGTTCCCGTTCGTTCCGCCCGTGCCCGGCAAGGACACGCCCGGGTGCTTCGTCTACCGCACCCTCGACGACCTCGAGGCCATCCGCGAGTACGCCGCCGGCTGCCGGGTCGGCGCGGTCGTGGGTGGCGGCCTGCTGGGGCTGGAAGCCGCCAACGCCCTCCGCAGTCTCGGTCTCGACACCCACGTGGTCGAGTTCGCCGAGCGGCTGATGCCCGTCCAGGTCGACGAGGGCGGAGGATCGGTGCTGCGGCGGCGCATCGAGGACCTCGGGGTCCACGTGCACACCGGCATGGCCACCACCGAGATCGTCACCGCGAAGAGTGGCGGAGTCGGGGCCATGCGGTTCAAGGAGGGCGACGATCTCCCCGTCGACCTGGTCGTCTTCTCCGCCGGCATCCGCCCCCGTGACCAGCTGGCCCGCGACGCCGGCCTGGCCGTCGGCGAGCGGGGTGGCGTGGTGGTCGACGACGCCTGCCGCACGTCCGACCCGAAGATCTTCGCCATCGGGGAGTGCGCCCTCTACGGCGGGCGCATCTTCGGCCTGGTGTCACCGGGCTACCAGATGGCCCGGGTCGCCGCCGACCGCATCCTGGGGGGCGAGGCGGCGTTCACCGGCGCCGACATGTCCACCAAGCTCAAGCTGATGGGCATCGACGTCGCCAGCTTCGGCGACGCGTTCGCCACCGAGCCGGGCAACGAGGCCATCACCTACCGCGACCCCGTGGCCAACGTCTACAAGCGGCTGGTCCTCGGCCCGCCCGACCGCAGAGGCGACCGCAAGGTGGCCGGCGGCATCCTGGTGGGCGACGCCGCCGTGTACCAGACCCTCCTGCAGATGTGCCGGGGCGACATGCCGAGCCCCAAACACCCCGAGGAGCTCATCTTCCCGGCCGGCTCGGGCGCCGCGGTGCCGGCCGTCGGCGTCGGCGCCCTGCCCGGGACGGCGATGGTCTGCTCGTGCAACAACGTGGACAAGGGCACGATCTGCGCGGCGGTCGCCGCCGGCTGCGACAGCGTCGGCACCATCAAGGGCATCACCAAGGCGGGCACGGGGTGCGGCGGGTGCGTCCCGCTGGTCACCGACATCCTCAAGGACGAGCAGGGCAAGGCCGGGGTGGTCGTCGCCAACACCCTGTGCGAGCACTTCGCGTACTCCCGCCAGGAGCTCTTCGACATCGTCCGGGTCCACCGGATCACGTCGTTCTCCGAGGTTCTGGCCGCCCACGGCACGGGCGAGGGCTGCGAGATCTGCAAGCCGGCGGTGGCGTCGATGCTGGCGTCACTGGCCAACGGCCACATCCTCGACGGCGAGCGGGCCGCCCTGCAGGACACCAACGACCACTTCCTGGCCAATCTCCAGCGCGACGGCACCTATTCGGTGGTGCCCCGGGTGCCGGGCGGAGAGATCACGCCCGACCAGCTCATCGCCCTCGGCGAGGTGGCCAAGGAGTTCAACCTCTACACCAAGATCACCGGCGGCCAGCGCATCGACCTGTTCGGCGCCCGGGTCGACCAGCTCCCGCACATCTGGCGCCGGCTGATCGATGCCGGAATGGAGTCGGGTCACGCCTACGGCAAGGCCCTGCGCACGGTGAAGTCGTGCGTGGGCCAGACGTGGTGCCGGTTCGGCGTCCAGGACTCGACCACCCTCGCCATCGATCTCGAGCTGCGGTACCGGGGCCTGCGGGCCCCTCACAAGATCAAGGGCGCCGTCTCCGGCTGCACCAGGGAGTGCGCCGAGGCCCAGGGCAAGGACTTCGGCGTCATCGCCACCGAGAAGGGCTGGAACGTCTACGTCGGTGGCAACGGCGGGGTCCGCCCCAAGCACGCCGAGCTGCTGGCGGCCAACCTCGACCGGGACACCGTCCTCAGGTACATCGACCGGTTCCTCATGTTCTACGTGCGGACCGCCGACCGGCTCGAACGCACGGCGGTCTGGCTCGACAAGCTCGAGGGCGGCATCGAGTACCTCCGCCGGGTCGTGATCGACGACGTCCTGGGCATCTGCGCCGAGCTCGAGGCCGACATGGCCCGCCACGTCGACACCTATGAGTGCGAGTGGAAGGCCGTGGTCGACGACCCCGAGCGGATGGAGCGCTTCCGCACCTTCGTCAACTCCGACGAGCAGGACCCGAACGTGGTCTTCGTGACGGAGCGGGGCCAGATCCGGCCGGCGTTCGACCACGAGAAGGCAGATCCTGCGCTGCTCACGATCGGAGCCAAGCCATGACCGTGATCATGTCCAAGGTTTGGGTCGACGTCTGCCCCCTGGAGAAGCTCATCCCCGGACGGGGCGTGTGCGCGCTGGTCGGTGGGCTGCAGGTCGCCGTCTTCCGGATCGTCGGCGAGGAGATCTACGCCATCTCCAACTTCGACCCCTTCAGCCGGGCCTTCGTCCTGTCCCGGGGCATCGTGGGCTCCAAGGCCGAGCGGCTCAAAGTGGCCTCACCGATCTACAAACAGAGCTTCGACCTCGACACCGGCGTGTGCCTCGACGACGCCACCGTGTCGGTCCGCACGTTCGAGGTGCGGGTGGAGGGCGGCATCGTGCAGGTCGCCTCTCCTTGAGTAGTGCCACACCGCTCGAGCGGTACCTGGCCGAGCAGGCCGACCTCACCCCCGTCGAGCGGTTCTCTGTCGTCCACGACGCCTGCGCCGTCGCAGGCACCGGGAAGTGGCAGGACCGGATCCCCCTGACCCAGCCGTCGCCCGGCGAGCAGTACGCGTTCGACGTCGACCTCGACACCTGCACCGGCTGCAAGGCGTGCGTCACCGCCTGTCACAACCTGAACGGCCTGGACGAGGGCGAGTCGTACCGCACGGTGGGGCTGCTGACCGGCGGTACGCCGGCCCAACCCTTCCAGCAGACGGTCACCACCGCCTGCCACCACTGCGTCGACCCCGCGTGTCTGAACGGCTGCCCGACCAATGCCTACGAGAAGGACGTCTTCAACGGGATCGTCGCCCACATCGAGGGGCGGTGCCTGGGCTGCGGGTACTGCACGTGGACCTGCCCCTACGAGGTGCCTCGGTTCAACAGCGCCCGCGGGGTCGTCCGCAAGTGCGACATGTGCCACGACCGCCTGGCCGTCGGCGAGGCGCCGGCCTGCGTGTCGGCCTGCCCCAACGGCGCCATCCGGATCACCCTGGTGGACACCGCCGCCTTGAGCGAGGCGGTCAGGGGCGAGACGCTCGTGCCCACCGCCCCGCCGTCGGCCATCACCCTGCCGACCACCAGCTACCACAGCGACTGGGGCCTGCCCGACGGACTGCGGGCCGCCGGTGACACGCTGGGCGGCCACTCCCACTCCCACAACCCTCTGGTGGCCATGCTGGTGCTGACCCAGGCCTCGGCCGGCGCGCTGGCCGTCGACCTGGCCGTCGGCCACCAGCGGGCCACGGCGGTCACCGCCCTGGCGCTGGCCTTGATCGGGCTGACCATCAGCATCCTGCACCTGGGCCGGCCCGAGCGGGCCTGGCGGGCCATGGCCGGCTGGCGGCACTCCTGGCTCAGCAGAGAGGTCGGCGCCCTGGGACTGTTCGGGGGCCTCGCCGCCCTCGCGGTGGTGACCGACTCGGCGTTCGTCCAGGGGGTCGCCGCCCTGGCCGGTCTGGCCGGAGTCACCTGTTCAGGGATGCTCTATGTGGTGACCCGGCGTCCGTCATGGCGGGCGACCGTCACCCTTCCCAGGTTCGCTCTGGGCGCGCTCGTGGGAGGCGCAGCGGTGGCGGCGGCCACAGGCGGCGGCCGCGCCGCGGCCCTGGTCCTGGCCGCCTCATTGGCCGTCAAGCTGGTGTGGGAAGGGTGCGTCGTGTGGCGGTTCATGCCCGAGCGTCCCCCGCCGCGGGGCACGGGGCCGGTGCCGGCCCACGGTTTTGCCCGCTTCATCCTCGGCGTTTCGGCCGTGGCGCTGGCCCTCGACTCCACGGGCGGGCCGGGCGCGGGCCTGGCCCTGGTCGCCGTCCTGGCCGGCGAGGTGATCGAGCGGTCGCGGTTCTTCACCGCCGCCAGCTGGACGGGGATGCCAGGCCCGAAAAGCTGATGGCCGGGAACGCGATGGTGTGCGGGTTCTGCTCGGTGGGCTGCTCGCTCGACGTCAACGTGAAGGACGGCGTCGCCGTCTCTCTCAAGCCCACCAAGGACTACCCGGTCAACCTCGGCATGGCCTGTCCCAAGGGATGGGAGGCGCTCACCCCGCTCCGGGCCCCTGACCGGGCCACGACTCCACTCGTGCGGGTCAACCGCGGCGGACCGCTGGAGCCGGTCGACTGGCCCACCGCCCTCGACGCCATGGTGAGCCGGTTCAAGGCCGTCCAGGCCGAGCACGGACCCGAGGCGGCCGCCTTCATCTCCACCGGGCAGATCGCCTCGGAGGAGATGGCGCTGCTCGGCGCGGTTGCCAAGTTCGGGATGGGCATGGTCCACGGCGACGGGAACACCCGCCAGTGCATGGCCACCGCAGTCGTGGCCTACAAGGAGTCCTTCGGCTTCGACGCTCCCCCGTACACCTACGGCGACCTGGAGGAGTCCGACGTCATCGTCCTGTGGGGGGCCAACCCCTGCATCGCCCATCCCATCCTGTGGGAGCGGATCTGCCGGAACCCGCACCATCCCGAGGTCATCGTCGTCGACCCCCGGGTCACCGAGACCGCCGCCGCCGCCACCCAGCACTACCCCCTGCTGCCGAAGTCCGATCTGACCCTGCTCTACGGCCTGGCCCACCTGCTCATCGCATGGGGCGCCGTCGACAAGGAGTTCGTCGCCCGGTCCACCGACGGGTTCGAGGGCTTCGCCGCCCACGTGGAGGCGTTCACGCCCGAGCGGGTCAGCGCGGCCACCGGGCTGCCCGTCGACGCCCTCGAGCTGATGGCCGACACCATCGCCTCGGGCAAGCGGGTGTCGTTCTGGTGGACGATGGGCGTGAACCAGAGCCACGAGGGCGTCCGGGTGGCCCAGGCCATCATCGGCCTGGCCCTGCTGACCGGCAACGTCGGCCGCCCGGGCACCGGGGCCAACTCCATCACCGGCCAGTGCAACGCCATGGGCTCACGGCTGTGGTCGAACACCACCAACCTGTTCGGGGGCCGGGCCTTCACCGACCGCGACGCGAGGGCCGAGGTCTCGGAAATCCTCGGGATTGAGGAATCCTGCATCCCCGACCGGATGAGCCTGGCCTACGACCAGATCGTGGAGGGCATCCGCGACGGGAAGATCAAGGCCCTGTGGGTGATCGCCACCAACACCGCCCACTCGTGGATCGACCAGCGCGACCTCGTGGACCTCCTCGGCCGCCTCGACGTGCTCGTGGTCCAGGACCTCTATCCCACGACGGAGACGGCCCAGCTGGCCGACATCGTGCTCCCGGCCGCCGGTTGGGGGGAGAAGGAGGGCACGTTCATCAACTCCGAGCGCCGGTACGGCCGCATCCGGCGGGTGGTGCGGGCGCCGGGCCAGGCCCTCGCCGACTTCTCCATCTTCAAGCTGGTGGCCGACGCCTGGGGCTGCGGGGACATGTTCGAGGAGTGGTCGTCGCCCGAGGCCGTGTTCGGCATCCTCCAGCGGCTGTCCGCCGGCCGCCCCTGCGACATCACGGGGATCGAGGGGTACGGCCATTTGGACGCCGCAGGCGGCATCCAATGGCCTTGTTTGCCGGCTCCGGGCACCCGGGTGCTTCGCACCGCGCCCGTCGCTGCCGGCGGGGGCCCCTGCCCCGCCGGCGAGCCGGAACCCGGCGACCCGCCGACTGACTCGGTTGGCAGCGCACCGGACCGCGAGCGCCGGCTGTTCGAGGACGGCCGGTTCTTTCATCCCGACGGGCGGGCCCGGTTCGTGTGGGAGGAGCCCCGGCCGGTGGCCGAGCCGACGAGCGAGGAGTTCCCGTTCATCCTCCTCACCGGACGGGGGAGCTCCAGCCAGTGGCACACCCAGACCCGGACGTCGAAGTCGGCGATCCTCCGAACCCTCTACCCGGAGAAGCCGTACGTGGAGATATCCCCGGCCGACGCCTCGGCCCTCGGCGTCGTCGCCGATGAGTGGGTGGTCCTCAGTTCGGCTCGAGGCGAGATGGAGGCCCGGGCCTACGTCACGCCGACGGTGGCCCCCGGCCAGGTCTTCGTGCCCATGCACTACGCCAGGACCAACCAGCTGACCAAGTCCAGCATTGATCCTTACTCGCGCCAGCCGTCCTACAAGTCGGCCGCGGTGGGTGTCCGACGAGTAGCGGAGAGTCGCCGGTACAGTTGAGTTCGTGGCCCAACGAGTCGCCGAGCACGTCGTGCGAGGACGGCTGTTCGGACCCAAGCGGCTTCTGCGCGTCGACCTTCACGGTGTGTCAGAGTTCGGGGGCGGTGAGGAGCACACCCTCCTGCGCTGGGAGTGGGTGGAAGCCATCGAAATTGACCGCGGGTCAGTGGTGGTCCGGGGGGGCGACGAGGCCATCGTCCTGCCCTCGGGGGCCTTCGGCCTGGCCGCCGAGGACCTAGCCGAGGAGCTCCAGGAGGCCTTGGGCATCCGCAACCGCTCCGACGTCATCGCCCGGCTCAGCGGTGGCGCGGCTCAGCGCGACGGGGGAGCCCGGTGAGCCGCCGGCGGCTGCCTCGCCCCTCACCTCGCCGGCTCAGCGCCGCCCTGGCTGTCCTGGGGTTGGTGGCCGCCGTGGCCATCCTCCTGGTCCCTGTCGAGGCGACCTTCGACGACGACCCGCTGCTGCGTCTCGAACCGTTCTCCCCCGGTCTGGCGTCGGCGGTGACCGACGTGGACTGCGGCGTCCCGGTCAGCAACTTCGGGCGGAGATCCGAAGGGCTGAACCTCTCCGACCTGGCCCTGGCCAACGCCTGCCGGGACGCCGCCGGCCGCCGGGCGGCGACGGCGGTGGCCGCCGCGAGCGTCATCGGCCTGCTGGTCCTCATCGGCCTGACCGGCTCCCCGGACCGAAAGGTGGCTGCTGCCTGATGGTTGCCGACGCACGACCCGACTCCGACTCCCACGACCCGCTGGTGGTGATGGAGGGAGTCAACAAGCACTTCGGCGAGCTTCACGTCCTCCGCGACATCGACCTCACCGTCGGCCGGGGCGAGGTGGTGGTGGTCATCGGGCCGTCCGGGTCGGGAAAGTCCACCCTCTGCCGCTGCATCAACCGGCTGGAGCCGATCGGCTCGGGCCGGATCACCATCGACGGGGTGGCGCTGCCCGAGGAGGGAAAGGGCCTGGCCAAGCTACGGGCCGACGTCGGGATGGTCTTCCAGTCCTTCAACCTCTTCGCCCACAAGACCGTCCTCCAGAACGTCACGCTGGGCCCGATCAAGGTGCGCAAGCTGTCCAAGGACGAGGCCCGGGAGCGGGGCATGAAGCTCCTGCAGCGGGTGGGGATCGCCGAGAAGGCCGATCGCTACCCGGCCGAGCTGTCCGGGGGCCAGCAGCAGCGGGCGGCCATCGCCCGGGCCCTGGCCATGGAGCCCAAGCTCATGCTCTTCGACGA
This sequence comes from uncultured Acidimicrobiales bacterium, assembly GCA_902805665.1. Taxonomy (GTDB): domain Bacteria; phylum Actinomycetota; class Acidimicrobiia; order Acidimicrobiales; family AC-14; genus CADCTB01. The sequence continues at coordinate 25,305 of CADCTB010000014.1, read as the reverse complement.
GCCCACCTCGGCGCTCGACCCGGAGATGATCAAGGAGGTGCTCGACGTGATGGTCGAGCTGGCCACCGAGGGCACCACCATGGTGGTCGTCACCCACGAGATGGGCTTCGCCCGGTCGGCCGCCCAGCGGGTGGCCTTCATGGACGGGGGCCGCATCGTGGAGATCGCCACGCCACAACGCTTTTTCGACCATCCGGAGACCGACCGGGCCAAGGACTTCCTGTCGAAGATCCTGGCGCACTAGTTCATGCGTTCCACCGACCCGATGTTCAGTACCAACGAAGCAACAACCTGAGGAGACAGCAATGCGAAGAATCCGATTCATAGGGGCGACCCTCGTCGCGGTGGCGCTCACCGCCTCTGCCTGTGGAGGCGGCGACGACGACAACACGGTGGGCGGCGGGCAGTCGAGCGACACCACCGCGGCCAGGCCCACGTTCGCGGCCGGCACGACGATGGCCAACCTCCAGAGCAAGGGCAAGATGATCGTCGGCGTGAAGTTCGACCAGCCCGGCCTGGGCCAGAAGAACCCGGTCACCAACAAGATCGAGGGCTTCGACGTCGAGATCGCCAAGCAGATCGCGCTGGGCATCTACGGCGGGAAGATCGAGGACATCGAGAGCAAGATCGAGTTCCGCGAGGCCACCACCCCCAACCGGGAGGTGTTCCTCGAGAACAACACTGTCGACATGGTGGTGGCCACCTACACCATCAACGACGCCCGCAAGCAGCGCATCGACTTCGCCGGGCCGTACTACATCGCCGGCCAGGACATCATGGTCAAGGCGAACGACAACAGCATCAGGGGCGTGAACGACCTGGCCGGGAAGAAGACCTGTAGCGTCCGCAACTCCACGCCTGCGGCCAACGTCAAGCGGGTGGTCCCGACGGCCGACCTGACGGAGTTCGACCAGTACTCCGACTGTGTCCAGGCGCTGCGTGACGGTCGGGTGCAGTCGGTGACCACCGACAACTCGATCCTCCTGGGCTTCGTCGCCGGCGCCCCGACGGAGTTCAAGATCGTCGGCAACAAGTTCACCGACGAGCCCTACGGGATCGGTGTGAAGCGCGGTGACGACGCCTTCCGGAACTACATCAACGACCGGTTGGAAGCCATCTACGCCAACGGGGAGTGGGCCAAGCTGTTCGCCGCCACCCTGGGCAAGCTCGGCATTCCCACGCCTACGCCGCCGCCGGTGAACCGCTACACCTCCGCCGGAGCCGCCCCGGCGACCACCTCCGGCGGGGGAACCGCCACCACCATCCCCGGTGCTGGTAGTGGAACCGCCACCACCACCGTCACAGGTGGAACCGCCACCACCTCCGCCGGTGGCACCGGCAGCACCACCACGGCGCCCTCCACCACTGTGGCGTCGACAACCTCTACAACCCGCGCCTCCTGACGACTTGCAGCACCGCGCCACGCAACGCGGGGTCACCGCCTGAGGTGGTGACCCCGTGAGCGTGGTGTTCGACAACCTCGACATCTTCCTCGAGGGCATGCGCAGGACGCTGGAGCTGAGCGTCCTCTCCTTCATCCTGGCCTTCATCCTGGGCATCGTCGTCGCCGCCCTCCGGGTCAGCCCCGTGCCGCCCCTGCGGTGGGCCAGTGCCACCTACGTGGAGATGGTCCGCAACACGCCCTTGCTGGTCCTGATGTTCGTGGTGGTCTTCGCCTTCCCGAGCATCGGCTTCACCTACTCCTACTTCGCCTCGGCCGTGATCGTGCTCACCGCCTACACGGCCACGTTCGTGGGGGAGACCGTACGGTCCGGCATCAACGCGGTCTCCACCGGCCAGGCCGAGGCGGCGCGGGCCATCGGGCTGACGTTCCCGCAGTCACTGCGGCTCGTCGTGATGCCCCAAGCCCTCCGCACGGTGGTCGGTCCCCTCGGCGGCATCTTCATCGCCCTGCTCAAGAACTCCGGGGTGGCGGTGGCCATCAACGTCCCCGAGCTCACCAGCGCGGCCACCCAGCTGGGCACCGACACCGCCCAGTTCATACCCGCCTTCCTGGGCGCCGCCGCCGCCTACCTCCTGTTGACGATCCCGTCCGGCTTCGCCACCAACTGGCTCGAGCGACGGGTGGCAATCAAACGATGACCGGCCCGGGAGGCCGGTCCGTCCGGCAAGCAGCGCCCGACCGGGAGGGCGGGCGATGACCGGCCCGGGAGGCCGGTCCGTCCGGCAAGCAGCGCCCGACCGGGAGGGCGGGCGATGACGGCACCGTTCATCGGCGACGCGCTCGGCCCCCGCGGGCGCCGGATCACCCGGATCGTGTCGGTGGTCAGCGCGTTCGCCGTGATCGGGTTCATCGTCGTGGCCATCAAGCGGCTGGGTGACAACGGCCAGCTCGCCCAGGCCAAGTGGGAGCCCTTCACCCAGGGGCCGGTCCAGAGGTTCTTCCTCGAGGGGCTGAGGACCACGATGGAGGTGGCGTTGGTCTCCATGGTCGGCGCCATGGTCATCGGAGCCGTGCTGGCCCTGGCCCGGCTCTCCCGCACCGGACCGGTCCGCTGGGGCACGACAGGTTTCGTGGAGTTCTTCCGAGGGTTGCCGCTGGTCCTGCTGATCTTCTTCTCCGCCCTCGGTCTGCCCACCTACGGCGTGCGCCTCTCGGTCTTCTGGTACGTGGCCATCGGCCTGATCATCTACAACGGCGCCGTCCTGGGCGAGATCTTCCGGGCCGGGATCCTCTCCCTCGACCGGGGTCAGACCGAGGCCGCCTACTCCCTCGGCATGGGTTATTGGCAGGCCATGCTGCTGGTAGTCATCCCGCAGGCGGCCCGCCGCATGATTCCCGCCATCGTGAGCCAGCTGGTGACACTGCTCAAGGACTCCTCGCTGGGCGCCGCCGTGGCCTTCGAGGAGCTGCTGCGCCGGGGCCGGATCAACGGCGAGTTCTTCCAGAACCCGCTCCAGTCGCTCTTCGTGGTGGCGGTGTTGTACATCGTCGTGTGTTTCGCCCTGAGCATGGTGGCCCGCCGCCTCGAAGTACGGCAGCGCCGGCGCTACCGGGCCGGGGCCATCGTGGTGCCGGGCGCCGGCATGGACCTGGCCCTGATGGGGATCCAGGGCGACGCCGCCGAGGCGTCGGAGGGCGCTACCTGAGTTTCAGGCTGCCCGCGATGGCCGACGCCACGGGCGGGGCGGCGGCGGCCACGGTGAGGATGTAGGCCTTCTCGTCCTCGAGCAGGTAGTGCTGGATCTCATCGGTCGGAATACGGCCGGCATCGGTGTCGACCGGGAGCCGGAAGCTGAGCCGGACGGCCGGCTTACCCGAGAGGGTGGCCTGCTCCTGGGCGAAGTTCGACGCCTCGAAGCTCTTGAGCCCCTCGATCGAGTTGGTGACGATCTCGTCGACCGTCTTCTCCTTCGGTTTGTCGGCCGTAAGGTTCACGTTGGCGACACCGTCCGGGGCCACGGCCATGAACTTGCCGCCGGACTGGCCCAGGACACGGGCCTGGTTGAGGATCGACGCCAGCTTGGGGTTCTGCCGGCGGAGCTCGTTGGCGTCCGTGTCGAAGTCGGCCGGATTGGGCTTGAGCGGTATCCGAACCCAGTCCGAGGGGACGGCGACGGCAAAGCCCTCCTTGGCGTCGCTCATCACCGTGAAGCCCTCGGGGGCCGTGGTGGTGGGCGCTGCCTTGTCGCCCCCGCAGGCCACCAAGGCCAGAGTCATGAGGCAGAAGGCGAGGGCCGTAGCCGCTCGTGGGGTTCGCGGCCTGTACGGCTGAGTCACGGGGACAGGATACGTGTGCCCGTCAGCTCCGGGAAAGCAGCCCGATGGCGGTCCGGGCGCGGGCCAGCGTGCCCGAGGCGACCGCTTCCGCCTTCTCGGCTCCCTGTCGCAGCGTGGACCGCACCGCCTCGGGGTCAGAGGCCAGCTCGGCGTAGCGCTCACGGACCGGGCGGAGCAGCTCGACGACCGCCGCCGCCGTGTCGGCTTTCAGCGGTCCGTACTGCGAGTAGCCCTCGGCGACGTCGGCCGGCTGGCGGCCGGTGGCGGCGGCAAGGATCTGCAGGAGGTTGGCGACGCCGGGCTTCTTGTCAGGGTCGAACGTGACCTCGGTGGCGGTGTCGGTGACCGCTCGCTTGAGCTTGCGCTCGATCACCGCCGGCTCGTCGAGGACCAGCACCGTCCCCTGAGGGGAGTCGGCCGACTTCGACATCTTGGCCGTGGGGCGCTGGAGATCCATGATTCGGGCGCCGACCTTCGGGAGGGTGGCATCGGGGACCACGAACGTGTCGCCGTAGCGGTGGTTGAAGCGCAGGGCGATGTCACGGCAGAGCTCCAGGTGCTGGCGCTGGTCCTCGCCCACCGGCACCCGCTCGGCGTCGTACAGGAGGATGTCGGCCGCCTGGAGCACCGGATAGGTGAAGAGGCCGACCCGGGCCGACTCCTCGGCGTCGCTCGACTTCTCCTTGAACTGGGTCATGCGGCGGAGCTCGCCCATGCTGGCCACACACTCGAGGATCCAGGACAGCTCGGCGTGCTGGTGCACGTGGCTCTGGACGAAAAGGGTGCACACCTCCGGATCGAGGCCGGCGGCGACCAGAAGGAGGGTCAGCTCCAGCGTCTTGGCCCGAAGCTCGGCCGGGTCGCGGGGCACGGTGATGGCGTGGAGGTCGACCACGCAGAAGTACGAGTCCTGGGTGTGCTGGTCCTCGACCCACCCGCGCACCGCACCCAGGTAGTTGCCGAGGTGGATGTCACCGGTGGGCTGGATGCCGGACAGGACTCTGGCCATTGGGGGATGGTAGCGAGAGCACCGAGCCGGGCTGCCGGCCTTTCCCCATCAGGGCTCGGTGCGGGTCGCGCCCGGAAACTCGGTATGCGGGGACGGCGGAAGCCCGGCCGGTATTCTCCGAGGCGTGTCCTATGCGGTGCAGACCGACGTCTACGAGGGACCGGTCGACCTTCTGCTCCACCTGATCCTCAAGGACGAGGTGGATCTCTACGAGATCTCCCTCAGCCGCATCGTCGACGGCTTCCTCGCCTACCTCGACGCCGCCGTCGCCGCCCTCGACCTCGAGCTCACCACCGAGTTCCTGGTGATCGCGGCCACCCTTGTCGACCTCAAGGCCCGCCGCCTTCTGCCCGGGCCGGTCGACGTGGAGGTCGACGAGGAGCTGGCCCTCTTCGAGCAGCGCGACCTCCTCCTCGCCCGCCTCATCGAGGCCAAGACGTTCCGGGACGCAGGCGGGGCGCTGGAGGTGCTGGCCCAGGCGGCCAGCCGGTCACTGCCCCGTACCGCCGGGCTCGAGGAGCGGTTCCTGGCCCTCGCGCCCGACCTGCTCGCCGGTGTCACGCCCGCCGACCTGCATGCCGCGTGGCTGCGGGTGTCCTCGCCCGCCCCGCCGCCACCTCGGGTCCAGCTCGACCACGTCGCCCCCGTCAAGGTCAGCGTGGGCGAGGCGGTCGAGGATCTCGTCGCCCGCCTTCCGGGCGCCGGACTGGTCACCTTCCGCTTCCTGACCGAGGGCATGGTCGACCGCATGGAGGTCATCGTGCGGTTCCTCGCCGTCCTCGAGCTCTACAAGCAGGGCCTGATAGAGCTCGGGCAAGCCATGACGTTCGGAGACCTCGAGGTCTCGTGGGTCGGCGAACCTGACTCCGTCTTCGCCGGAGTGGACTCCTACGATGGCTGACCGGTCGTCTCCCGGTCGCGATGCCCGTGGCTAGCGAGGCGGCCCGGGCGGCCACGACGTCCTCGACGGCCACGTCCTGGACGGAGTCCTAGATGGCATCTGAGGCCGCCCGGGCGGCCGAAGCGATCCTGATGGTGGCCGACGAGCCGGTCGAGCCCCAGCTGCTGGCCCAGCTCCTGGAGGTCAGCCCGGTCCGGGTCGACGAGCTGTGCGAGGAGCTGGCGGCCGCCTACGAGGCCGAGGACCGGGGGTTCGTGCTGGTCCGGGTGGCGGGCGGGTGGCGGTTCCAGAGCCACCCCGACCTGGCGCCGTACGTGGAGCGCTTCGTGCTCGACGGCCAGCCGGCCCGGATGTCGCCCGCCGCCCTCGAGACCCTGGCCATCGTGGCGTACAAGCAGCCGGTGTCCCGTGCGCAGGTGGCGGTGATTCGCGGTGTGAACGCCGACGCCGTCATGCGCACGCTCTGCCAGCGGGGGTACGTGGAGGAGGTCGGGCGTGACCCCGGGCCGGGTCAGGCGGTGCTCTACGGCACCAGCAGAATGTTCCTCGAGCGCCTGGGCGTCGACTCCTTGGCCGACCTGCCGCCCCTTGGCGACTTCGTGCCCGGGCCCGAGGTGGTCGAGGCCCTGGAGCGGGGGCTGGGCGCCGACGAGACGTGACCGGCCCGGGAGGCCGGTCCATCGATGTTCACGGGGCTGACGCCTCGTGACGCCGGCGGGCGACCCGATGCACGAGGGCGAGCGGCTGCAGAAGGTCCTCGCGGCCGCCGGCTTGGGCAGCCGGCGGGTCTGCGAGATCCTCATCGACGAGGAGCGGGTGACGGTGAACGGGGAGGTGGCCGTCCTCGGGCGACGGGTCGATCCCGACAACGACCGCATCGAGGTCGACGGGCTGCGGGTGCCCGTGCGGCCGGGGCTGGTGACCTACCTGCTGAACAAACCCAGGGGAGTGGTCAGCACGGCATCCGACCCCCAGGGCCGGCCGACCGTGGTGGCGCTGGTGCCCTCGGAGCCCCGGATCTTTCCGGTCGGGCGTCTCGACACCGACACCGAGGGCCTGCTCCTGCTCACCAACGACGGTGACCTGGCCCACCGCCTCACCCATCCGTCGTTCGGCGTCGAGAAGGAGTACCTGGCCGAGGTGGACGGGAGCCCGACGCCGGCCGAGCTGCGCCGGCTGCGGGAGGGCATCGACCTCGACGACGGGAGGACCGCGCCGGCGAAGGCGTCACTCACCGCGCCCGGAGCGGTCCGCCTGGTCATCCACGAGGGCCGCAACCGCCAGGTGCGGCGCATGCTGGAGGCCATCGGCCACCCGGTACGCCGGCTGGTCCGCACCCGGATCGGCCCGCTGGCCGACCGTCGACTGAAGCCGGGGGAGTGGCGGGTGCTGGAGGTCGACGAGGTCCGCTCCCTCGAGGCAGCCGCCCTGCCCCGAACTACATTCGACTCGTGACCGCCGCCGTCCGGGCCCTCCGAGGGGCGACCACCGTCGACGCCGACACGCCCGAGCAGGTCCACGAGCGGGTGGGCGCACTGGTAAACGAGATGCTCGACCGCAACGAGGTCGACAAGGATGCCTTGATCAGCATCGTGTTCACCGCCACCGACGACATCACCAGCATGTTCCCCGCCGCCGCGGCGCGTGCCATCGGCCTCGGCGACGTGCCGCTCCTCTGCGCCCGTGAGCTGGCGGTCGACGGTGGTACCCCCCGCTGCATCCGGGTGCTGATGCACCTGACCACCGAGCGATCCCGGGCCGAGCTGCGCCACGTGTACCTGGCGGGCGCCGAGGGACTGCGCGATGACCTTCCCGTCTGATCCCACCCCCCGCCGCGCCGTCATCGTGGGCACGGGCCTGATCGGCGGGTCCATCGGCCTGGCCCTGCGTAAGCAGGGGTGGCACGTGACGGGTCGCGACCTCGATGCCGCCCGTGCCGCACAGGCCCTCGACCAGGGCGCCCTCGACGCGGTCGGCGACGACCCGGAAGCCGCTATCACCTTCGTGTGCACCCCCGTCTCCTCGATCGCGGACGAGGCACGCGCCGCGCTGGCGAGGGGGGGCGTGGTCACCGACGTGGGCGGGGTGAAGGGGCCGATCGTGGCCGCGGTAGACGATCCGAGGTTCGTGGGCGGCCATCCGATGGCCGGGTCGGAGCAGGAGGGCATGGACGGCGCCGACCCCTCCTTGTTCGACGGGGCGACATGGGTGCTCACCCCCACGGTGGCCACCGACGACGAGGCCTACACGCTGGTCCGCTCGGTGGTGACGTCGCTCGGCGCCGACGTGGTCGCCCTGGCGCCCGATCGCCACGACGAGCTGGTGGCCACTGTCTCCCACGTCCCCCATCTGGCGGCGGCCACACTGATGGCCCTCGCGGCCGACGGTGCCACGGAGCAGGGCCCGATGCTGCGCCTGGCCGCCGGTGGCTTCCGGGACATGACCCGCATCGCCGCCGGCCACCCCGGCATCTGGCCCGATATCTGCGCCGAGAACTGTGCGGCCATCGTCGAGGCCCTCGATCGCTACGTGACCGCCCTGTCGACCATGCGTGACCTGGTGTCGCGGGGTGACCGTCCGGGCCTGCTGGAGGCACTCGAACGGGCGCGTGCCGCCCGGGTGAGCCTCCCGGCGCGCGTCGCCCACGACACCCGACTGGTCGAGATCCGGGTGCCGGTCCCCGACCGGCCCGGGGTCCTGGCCGAGATCACCACCCTCCTGGGCGAGCTCGACGTCAACATCGAAGACCTGGAGATCGCCCACTCGGTGGAGGGGGAGCGGGGTGTCCTGGTCCTCGTGGTCCAGGAGACGGCCGGCGACGACACCCGTGCCGCCCTCATCTCCCGAGGCTTCCATCCCACGCTGCGACCGCTGTCGTGACCTCGTTCAGCGTCACGGGAGGGCGGCCGCTGCAGGGCACGATCAGGGTCCCGGGCGACAAGTCCATCTCCCACCGGGCCCTCATCCTCGCCGCCCTGGCCGAGGGGACGTCGGTGGTCGGGGGGCTGTCGGACGGTGACGACGTGGCCCGCACCCGGGCCGCGGTCGAGGCCATGGGCGCCACGTGCGACGGCGAGAAGATCACCGGCGGCCGGAGCCGGCTCCACGAGCCGGACGACGTCCTCGACATGGGTAACTCGGGCACCGGGATCCGGCTGCTCGCCGGCCTCTGCGCCGGCTTCCCCTGGCTGACGGTGCTGACGGGTGACGGGTCGATCCGGCGCCGTCCGATGTCACGTGTCGCCGATCCCTTGCGGGCCATGGGCGCCCAGGTCGACGGTCGGGACGGCGGCCGGCTGCCTCCCTTGGTCGTCCGGGGCGGGTCCCTGCGGGGCATCGACTACAACCTTCCCGTGCCCAGCGCCCAGGTGAAGTCCGCCGTGCTGCTGGCCGGGCTGTCCGCCGTCGGTGAGACGGTCGTGCGCCAGCCGGTCGTGACCCGGGCCCACACCGAGGAGATGCTTGCCGCGTGCGGCGCCGATCTGGAGGTCAGTGACGACGGTCTCGACGTGCGCGTCCGCCCGTCGGCGCTCCAGCCGTTCCAGCTCGACGTCCCAGGGGACCCGTCGCAGGCGGCCTTCTGGGTCGTCGCCGCGTGCATCGTCCCGGGCAGCGAGGTCGTCGTCGACGACGTCTACATCGGTCCGGCCCGCACCGGCTTCCTCGACGTGCTCGGGCGCATGGGTGCCGACGTCGAACGGGTGGGGGAGCGCAGCATCCGGGCCCGTTACTCGCCGCACATGGAGGGCACCCAGGTTGCCGGCGGTGAGATCGTCGGCCTGATCGACGAGATACCCGTGCTGGCGGTGGCCGGCGCGGTGGCCGCCGGACGCCTGGTGTTCCGCGACGTCGAGGAGCTGCGGGTCAAGGAGAGCGACCGGGTGGCCACGATCATCGAAGGCTTGGCGGCCATGGGCGCGACAGTGACCTACGACGACGGTGGTCTGGCCGTGCAGGGCGAAGCGAACCTCTGCGGCGGCGAGGTCCACTCCCGCCAGGACCACCGCATCGCCATGGCCCTCGCCGTGGCCGGCCTGGCGGCCGAGGGCACGACGGTGGTCGACGGATGGGACGCGGTGGCCACGAGTTATCCCGGCTTCGAGCGCGACATGGAGACGCTGTGCGCGTCGTAGCCATCGACGGGCCGGTGGGCTCGGGCAAGTCGACAGTGGCCAAGGCGGTGGCCGAGCGGCTCGACCTCCCGTACATGGAGTCGGGGGCGATGTACCGCGTCGCCGCCCTTGCCGCCCTCCGTCGAGGCATCGACCCTGAGGCCGAGGGCGCCGCCGACGCTCTCACCGAACTGGTGGCCGAGGTCGACATGGAGGTCGGCGACCGTGTGCTGCTCGACGGAGTCGACGTCACCGCCGACCTGCGCAGCAAGCAGGTGGGCAGGGCGGTCAGCGCGGTCGCGGCCATGCCCGGCGTGCGCAGTGAGCTCGTACGCCGCCAGCGCGAGTGGGCGGAGGAGCACGGCGGAGGGGTGATCGAGGGGCGCGACATCGGCAGCGTGGTGTTCCCCGACGCCGAGCTGAAGGTCTTCCTCACCGCGAGCGCGGGGGAGAGGGCCCGTCGCAGGGAGCTCGACGAGACGGCGGACGACCTGGCCCGGCGTGACCTGCTCGACTCCACCCGGGCGGTGTCGCCGCTGATCGTCCCCCAGGGGGCGGTGGTCGTCGACACCACGGCCCGCCCCATCGACGAGGTGGTCGACGAGATCGTCGCCATGTTGAAGTGACGTGATCGCCTACGGGATCGTCCGGTTCCTGATCTGGTTGGTGGCGAAGATCCTGTGGCGGATCAGCTTCGAGGGGCTCGAGAACGTCCCCCGGACCGGGCCGTTCGTGCTCGCCCCGGTCCACCGCTCCTTCGTGGACTTCGGCCTGGTCTCGGGCGTCACCCGGCGCCGCATGGGCTACATGGGCAAGGAGTCGCTCTGGAAGATCAAGCCGCTCGGTGCCTTCATCACCATGCTGGGTGCCTATCCGGTGAACCGAGGAGCCCCGGACCGTGAAGCGCTCCGGCGCACGCTCGCCATCCTGGAGAGGGGCGAGCCGCTCGTCCTCTTCCCGGAAGGGACCCGGCGCGCCGGGCCCGTCATCGAGCACCTCCACGAGGGCGCGGCGTTCGTGGCGTCCCGGGCCGGCGTGCCGGTCGTCCCGGTCGGGATCGGCGGGTCCGAGCGGGCGCTGCCCAAGGGCAAGCGGCTCCCACGCCTGGTCAAGATCCACGTGATCGTCGGTGAGCCGATCCTCCCGCCGCCGATCGCCGAGGGCGCCCGTCACCCGTCCCGGCGGGCGGTCAAGGAGCTGACGCTGCAACTCCAAGCCGTCCTCCAGGACCTCTTCGATCGGGCCCAGCGCCGCGCCGGTGTCGAGGTCCCTGTCAACCAAACCTCCGGCCCGGACGTTTCATCGGTGTGAGCGACGGGGCGGTCTCCTCGGGCGGACGGTTCGGGGCCGGCAGCCGCCGGCGGGTAGCCCGCACCGAACCGGACGACGGATTCGAGGAGGCCTTCGACGAGCTCTTCCCCCGGGCGGTGCGGCTGGCCACCCGGCTGCTCGGAGATCGGACCGCCGCCGAGGACGTGGCCGCCGAAGCCATGGCCCGGGCGTACGCCCGCTGGCCCAAGGTCTCCGGACTGCCCTACCGCGACGGCTGGGTGCTCAAGGTGGCTACGAACCTGGCCATCGACCGCCTCCGACGGCGACCGCCCGAGGTGATTCCGGTACCGGAGGGCCACTTCGAGGAAGGGGTGGAGCTGCGCCTCGCGCTCAACGCCGCCCTGCTCACCCTGGCGCCCCGGCAGCGGCAGGCGGTGGCTCTGCGTTACCTCGGCGGGTTGTCAGACCGAGAGGTGGCCCTCGCCCTCGGGATCTCCCTCGGCAGCGTCAAGACGCACATCCACCGGGGCTTGAACGGCCTGCGCGCCCGCATGGGCGCCGGCCTGGAGGAGGTGACTCCCATTGCCGTGGACCGAATCCCGTTCGCGTGAGGAGTGGCTGGCCGAGGTGCAGCGACGTGGCGAGCGCATCCGGCGACGTCGCCGGATGGCGACCGTGCTGGTCGGCGCGCTCGCCCTGGTGGTGCCGGTCAGCGCGATGGCGGCGTTCCTGGGGGAAGCAGATCGCGGAGTCGAGCTGACCGCCACCGGTCTCCCGCCGAGCTCGGCGCCTTCGGTCACGGGTGACGTCTCGAGCCCCCCGACGACGACCACCGCGGCGAACGGCGACGTCCCGGGATCCGACGGAGCCACGACGGTGGAACCGATACCACCGTCGGGCGGCCTGTCACCCACCACCACCGCCGAGGTGCACAGCCGGGCCGCGTCCGTCAACGGTTCGGAGCCGCCGCCACCGCGCGCCCCCCCCACGTCCGCCTTGCCGGCCGACGATCCCGTCGTCCGGCCGGCGCCCAGCCCGCCATCCGGGAACAGCGGAGTCGGTGGATCGGGTACCGCCGCAGGCCCGCCGGCGGGGCCCCCGACGAACGATCCCCAGGTGGCGGCCTGCCCCGCCGCAGACGTCGCCGTCTCCGTCACGACGGAGAAGGGCTCGTATGCGCCAGGGGAAACGGTACGGGGGTCGTCGACCCTGGAGAACGCGTCGGCGACCACCTGCCTGCTCCCGACCCGGGCCTTCTTCCGCATCGTCGATGCCGCCGGCAAGACCGTCGGCTCGTTCGCGTACACCCTGGAGCTGCGGATGCCGGTGAGGGCGGAGCCGGGGAAGACCTTCACCAGCGCCTTCACCTGGGACCAGCAGGACTGCTCCGGATCCTCGTGCGCCCAGGTGCCCGCCGGCACCTACGTGGCCGTGGCGGACTGGAACGAAAGCGGGCCGTACAGCGGGCGGGTGTCGTTCCGGATCACTTCGTGACAACCACAGTGTGAGGTCGTAGGGTTACGCGTGGTGATACCTAGGCGGCTCCTGGCACTCGGACTGGCGGCACTGATCCTGGCCGGAGCAGGCATCGCAGTGGCCGCCACCCGGGACAACTCCGAGGAGACTGCCGCCCAGGCTCCGCCGACGACGACCGAGCAACCGGCGGACACCACCTCGTCCACCGTTCCCGACACCACCACCACCGTCCCGGTCATCGTCACGTCGACACCGCCCTCGAGCAGCGTCACGTCGACGCCGACCACTGCCCGCCGTGGACGAGTCACCACCACCGTCCCGCGGGTCACCACCACCAGGCCGCCGGGCTCGCCGACGACCACGACCGGGGCAGTGCCCTCCTGCAAACCGGCCCAGATCGAAGTCACCATCGACACCAACGAACCCAGCTACCGGCCCAACCAGGAGGTGACGGTCACCAGCACGCTTCGCAACAAGTCGGCGGACACGTGCTTCTACAACGGCTACGGGTTCACCAGCGCGTTCAAGGACGCGGGGAAAACCATCATCAGTCAGAGCGTGATCGCCGACTCCTTCGCCGATGTCCCGTTGCGCCCGGGGCAGACGATCACCCACTCCGGGTCCTGGGACCAGCGTCTGTGCCATGAGCCGGGCTGCGGCCGGGCGCCTCTCGGTCCCTACACGGCGGTGGCGAGGTGGAACTTCGCCTCCTTCACCTACGAGTTCACGACCACCTTCAACGTCGTCTAGCCCAGGGCGAGGGCGTCGAGCACGTCACTTGCCGCCCGCTGGCGGTCGTCGGAGAACGCCGACCGGGAGGGCGGCGCAGCCCCCAGGGTGACGCTGGCCACCGCGTCGAGGGCGCTGAGCAGCTCGCGTAGCTCCCGGGGCGGGGGGAAGTATTCGTCCTCGGTGGTGACGGTGACCTCCTCGACCCCCAGTTTCGGGTCGAGGCGGGCGATGACCTCCCGCACCAGCTCCTCGGGCGCCGATGCGCCGGCGGTGACGCCCACCACGCCGGAGAGATCGTCGGGCAGCTCGTCGGGCCCGTTGACCCGGTAGACTCGGGGGCAGCCGGCGTTGCGGGCCTCCTTCTCCAGCGCCACCGTGTTCGAGGAGTTGGCCGAGCCGATCACCACGATGGCGTCGGCCTTGCCGGCGATCTCGGTGAGGGCCGACTGGCGGTTGGTGGTGGCGAAGCACAGGTCGCTCTTGCCGGGCATCCAAAGGTCGGGAAAGCGCCGGCGAGCGGCGTCGAGCACGCCGGCCCAGTCCTGGTGGCTGAGCGTGGTCTGGGCCAACAGGGCCACCGGACCCTCGGGATCCGGCAGAGCCGCCACCTGCTCCTCGGACTCGACCAGGTGGATGGATTCCGGGGCCACGGCCATGGTGCCGACCGCCTCGTCGTGGCCCTCGTGGCCGACATAGAGGATGGAGAACCCCTTGCCGGCCCGGACCTTGACCTCGTGGTGGACCTTGGTCACCAGCGGGCAGACGGCATCGACCACGAACCCACCGCCCGCCCGTGCCGCCTCGACCACCTCGGGCGCCGAGCCGTGGGCGCTGAGCATGAGCGGCGCTCCCGGAGGCACCTCGGACACGTCGTCGACGAAGACCACGCCCAGCCGGCGGAACCGGTCGACGACCACGCCGTTGTGGACGATCTCGTGGTAGCAGTACACGGGCGGCTCGAAGACCCGGATCATCCAACCCAGGGCCTTGATGGCCATCTCGACGCCCGCGCAGAACCCGCGCGGCGCGGCCAGCAGCACCCGGTCGACGTCCACCCCACCAGCCTACCGGCCGGTCTCCATTTTCTGGCCACGGGCACCCGGGTCTTGCGACCACGCCCGTGGCTGCCGGCGGGGGCCCAACCCCGCCGGCTGGGGTATGCGCCCCGCTCCCGTATCCTGTTGGGCGTGTCCCTCCCCCGGGTTGTCGCTGTCGCGCCCGGATCTCCGGCGTCCCGAGCCGGTCTCCAGCCGGGCGACGAGGTGGTCTCCCTGGCCGGGCGGCGGCCCCGCGACGTCATCGAGTGGCGCCTGCTGGCCGACGAGGCCGACGTCGAGATGGAGGTGCGCCGGGGCGGTCTCGACTTCGAGGTGACGGTGGAGAAGGCCGACGGCCAGGCCCTTGGGGCCGAGGTGTCCTCCGCCCTGTTCGACAAGGTCCGCACCTGCGACAACCACTGCGAGTTCTGCTTCATCCACCAGCTTCCGCCGTCGATGCGCCAGAGCCTCTACCTGAAGGACGACGACTACCGGCTGTCGTTCCTGTACGGGAACTTCACCACCCTCACCCGGTTCACCGAGATGGACCTGGAGCGGGTGGTCACCGAGCGGCTCAGCCCCCTCAACGTGAGCATCCATGCCACCGACCCCGAGCTGCGGGCGCACATGCTCCGGAACCGGCGAGGGGCCACCAGCCTGCGCTGGCTGCGGGCCCTGCTCGACCACGGCATCGAGGTGCACGGCCAGGTCGTGGTCTGCCCGGGGGTGAACGACGGCGCCGTCCTCGACGACACGCTCATCGGCATCCTCGACCAGTACCCCGAGCTGGCCACCGCCTGCGTCGTGCCCCTCGGGGTCAGCCGCTACAACACCGAGGCGTCGATGCGCCCGCACACGGTCGACGAGGCCCGGGCGGTCGTCGACGTGGTGGAGGACTGGCAGGACGTCTTCCGGTCGGTGCTCGGTCGCCGGCTGGTGTTCGCCGCCGACGAGTACTACCTGCTGGCCGGGCGGCCGTTCCCTGCCGCCGAGGCGTACGAGGGCTTCCCGCAGCACGAGAACGGCATCGGCATGGCTCGGGCCTTCCAGATGGAGCTGGCCGGCGAGGTCGAGGCCGAATCGGGCGTCGGAGTCCAGCCCGGCTTCTTCGCCTGGGTCGACGGAGCGCCGGCCGAGGGCTATCGCGCCCCTCGCACGGACGGCATGATCAGCCTGACCCCCCGCCGCAACGCACCGGTAGCGGTCCTCACCGGCGAGTACGGCGCCGCCGTCATCGAGCCCCTGGTGGCGGGGCTGGGCCGGCCCGACGTCCGCGTCCTTCCCGTCCCCAACCGGTTCTTCGGCGGCAACATCGGCGTCACCGGCCTGCTGGTCGGCGAGGACCTCGCTCCCGTGCTGGCCGCCCAACCCGAGGGCCACCGGTACCTCCTGCCCGACGTCTGCCTGTCCGGCGGCCTCTTCCTGGACGGCACCAAGCCCGAGGACCTGCCCCGCCCCGTCGAAGTCATCCGCTCCGACGGCATCTCCCTACGTCAGGCCCTGCAACTGTGAGAGAGCCGCAGGCGAACGAACCATCGAGCAGAGAGCCCCGCTCAGCGGCGCAGGCGCCGGAGGCGGCAACCCGATGAGCCTCCCTGTCATCGCCATCGTGGGGCGGCCCAACGTGGGCAAGTCCACCCTGGTCAACCGCATCGTCGGCCGGCGGGAGGCCATCGTCGAGGAGCAGCCGGGCGTGACCCGCGATCGCAAGGAGCTCGAGACCGACTGGCGGGGCCGGCGCTTCCTGATCGTCGACACCGGTGGCTGGATGGCCGCCGGCGACGGCCTCGACGCCAAGGTCAGCGAACAGGCCGAGCGAGCCATCAAGGGCGCCGACGTCGTCCTGTTCGTGACCGACGCGACTGTCGGTGTCACCGAGGACGACGACAAGGTGGCAGCCGTCCTGCGCCGGGCCAAGCGCCCGGTTCTGATGGTCGTCAACAAGGTCGACAGTGAGCACCGGGAGACCGACGCCTGGGACTTCGCCCGCCTCGGCCTGGGCGAGCCCACGGCGGTGAGCGCCCTGCACGGCCGCCAGGTGGGCGACCTGCTCGACGCGGTCTTCGAGCGGCTCCCGCCGCCCGGGCCCGAGGAGCTGCCGGCCGACGACACGCTCAAGGTCCCGTCGATCGCAGTCGTGGGCCGGCCCAACGTGGGCAAGTCGACCCTGTTCAACCGGCTCATCGGCGACGACCGCTCCGTCGTCCACGATCAGCCCGGCACCACCCGCGACTCCATCGACACGGTCGTCGAGACCCCGGACGGTCCCATCCGCTTCATCGACACCGCCGGCATGCGCCGCAAGAGCAAGATCGTCGAGGGGACCGAGTACTACTCGCTCGTGCGTGCCCTGCAGACCGTCGACCGGGCCGACGCCGCCATGCTGGTGATCGACGCCTCCGAAGGCGTGACTCACCAGGACCAGCGCCTGGCCGAGCGGATCGACGTGGCCGGCAGCCCGGTGCTCATCGTCCTCAACAAGTACGACCTTCTCGGCGCCGACGCCCGGGCGGAGATCAGTGAGGAGGTCGCCGACCGGCTTGCCTTCCTCGGCTACGCGCCGGTGCTCAAGATCAGCGCCCTGACCGGCAAGGGCGTCCAGCGGCTGCTGCCCGCCATCCAGGAGGCCATCGAGGCCTACCACCGCCGGGTACCGACGCGGGAGCTCAACGAGGTGGTCCAGGCGGCCCAGGCCCAGCAGCCCGCGCCCAACGCCCGGGTGCTCTACGCCACCCAGGGCGCCACCGATCCGCCCACCTTCACGCTCTTCACCAACCGGGCCCTGCCGGCTCCGTACCTCCGCTACCTGGAGCGCCGGATCCGGGAGCACTTCGGCTTCGGCCCGACGCCGCTGAAGCTACGGGTCCGCAGCCGGACAAGCTGATCCTGCCCCGCTGAGGGCGTCGGGGCAGCTACGGCCCTTCCACAGGTCTAGGATCTTCAGCGGGCATGGTCCGTTACCCACTTCTGCTGGTTGCTTCGTTCGCATGCGTGGTGGCCGCGGTCATCTGGGCCCGATCGGCGCTGCGACTGCAACGCTCCTGGCGACGCCTGCTGGAGGGAAGCGGCTCGTCCGGCACCATGGCGTCCGGCCTGGCCCGCTCGGCGTACCGCAAAGAGGTCCACACCACCCTGCTCTACACCGTGGTGGCGGTCGTCTGCGTGGGAGCCGCCTTCGTAGGCGCCTGGACCCGTCTGACCATGGTGCTCTTGCTCGTTCCCATCGCCATGACGCTCGTCTGGGGGCAGCGCTTCCTCGCCGAGGCCGACCTCATCGAGGAGCGGGCCAGCCTCGAGCGCCGGGCCGAGGAGGTCCTCTCCCAGGAGAACCTGGCGCCCAGACGCTGGGCCGCCCGGCTGGCGCCCCAGGACCTGCCCGAGTTCGAGGGCTTCGAGGTCGGACGGGCCTACGAGCCGGGCACCGGCCTCATGGCCGGCGACTTCTACGACATAACCCCCACCGGCCCCCAGCGGGTGGCCGCAGTGATCGGCGACGTCTCCGGCCACGGGATCGAGCCGTCGATCACCGCCTTCCAGGTCAAATACCTCCTGCGGGTGTTCCTGCGCCAGTACCGAGACCCGGCCCAGGCGCTCGAGGAGCTCAACGCCGTCATCTCCGCCCAGACCCGCAACGAGGAGTTCGTCTCTCTCTGCCTCGTCGTGTTCGACCAGGCCGCCGGCACCCTGCGCTACGCCTCCGCCGGTCACCCGCCCGCCTGGCTGTGGCACGACGGCGAGGTCCGCCCTCTGCGTTCGACCGGACCGCTGCTCACGCTCAACCCGAAGGCGTCCTACGCCAGTCGCGAGGTCGCCCTCGATCACGGCGACCTCCTCGTGCTCTACACCGACGGCCTGGCCGAGGCCCGGGCCGGTGGTCAGCTCTTCGGTGAGGAGCGCATCGCCGCCCACATCCGGCGTGACCCCGGAGTGGCGGCCGACGTCCTGTGCAAGTCGTTGCTCGCTGCGGCCCGGGACTTCGCCACCGGGCCCATCCGTGACGACGTGGCGATCCTCGCAGTGCGCCGTACCTGATCCTGGCCATGCCGACGTGTGAGGACTGCGACCACTACTGGCGACCCAGTGAACTGGGGGAGGGCGGCACGTGCCCGACGTGCGATCAGGCGCTCGACACCACCCCGCCCAAGACCCCTTGGCACTTCAAGCTGCTGATCCTCTCGGCCACCATCTACCTGGGGTGGCGGGCCGTGCAGGGCATCGCCTGGGTGATCCACAGGATCTGAGAGGCATCAGTCCTTGACGACGATCACCTGCATGCCCTTGCTCACGTGCGACGGGAACCACTCGGCGGAGTGCATCGAGATCCGGATGCAACCGTGCGACGCAGGCGTGGCCGGGACCGACAACGAGCCGTGGATGGCGTAGCCGCCGACGAAGTACTGGGCGTTGTAGAGACGGCCATAGCGACTGGTGTGCCAGCCCGCGTCCGACCGGAAGAAGCGGAAGCTGCCGGTCGGGGTGGGTGTGGCCGACGTCCCCGTCGCCACCGCGAGGATCTTGCTCAGGTTGCCGCCCTCGTACAGGAAGAGGACCTGGCGCGAGAGGCTGACCTCGACTCGATTGGGCTCCCCGCTCGGCACCAGCGGCGGAGGAGTGCTCTGGTCAGCCATGATCCGGGCGGTGAGGGCGTCGTCGAGAACTCCTGTCCGCTCGAGGCCGTGGACCTTCTGGTACGCCATGATGGCGCTGTGGGTCTGGTCGTCGACAATGCCATCGGCGTCGCCGACGTCGTAGTGGAGCGACGCAAGCTTCTGCTCGACGTCCGCCATGGTCAGCGGCTTGGCGGCGGGCGCCGCAGGCGGCGGTGCCGGCGGGGCGGGGGGCGGGGCAAAGAGACCGGTCCCGAGTAAGCCGCCGCCCGCGGCGCTGGCTGTGGACGCCAGTGCCAACTGGCTTCCGAAGAGTGCGAGGAGCAGGGCGGCGAGCTTGCGGGGACGGGTCGTCGTCTTCATGTGCGCACACCTTCCCATACCTTCACGGGGTGACCCCTCCCGCCGGCCCGGCTACAGTCGGAGTCGGTACGGGCTGTGGCGCAGCTTGGTTAGCGCGCTTGACTGGGGGTCAAGAGGTCGGGAGTTCAAATCTCCCCAGCCCGACCACAAGGAGCAGGAAGGAGGGGTGCGCCCGGCACCCCTCCGGTCACGGTCTAGCGCTCGCCGAAGCGGCCCTGCGTCTGGTCTTGTTCCTCGTCGGCCACCTGTTGCTGCCTGGCGACGGCTTGCGCATGGGCATCGTCACCGTCGGCCCCGGCCAGGCGAGACGTCAGTTCGGCGAACCGCCCGTCGCGGCCGTACAGGATCAGGGTGTCCCCCGGCTCGATCCGGGTCTGCTTGGTCGGAACGCCCAGGTACGACCCGTCGACACGAACGATCCCGAGAACCAGAATCCCTTCGTCCCGGAGTCGGAGCTCGCCCAGGGTCCGGCCGGTCATCCACGCGCCGGGGACAGCCAGCATCTCCTTGACCTCGTACTCGCCTGAGACGTGTAACAGGGCGGCGTAGTCCCGGACGTCGAGGTCCGTGAAGCGGGCGAGGCCGCGACCGATCACCGAAGAGAGCCGACGGTCGACCCGCTTGGACGTCGAGATCCAATAGATCACACCCAGGCCACCGAGGAGCACCACGGTGCGGGTGAGGCGGTCACCTGCGTTGGCTTTGCCGACCACCCCGGCCAGGATGCCGGCGATGCTGGTGGCGAGCCCGACGCTGCCCAGGAGCATCAGCGCCATGATGATGCGCCGCCGAGCGGGGTGAGCGACCACGGCCTCCGACTCCGTGGTGGTGAAGCCCACTCCGGTCAGCGCGGAACGGGCCTGGAAGCGGGCCGACGGCCGTGACATGCCCGTGGCCGTGAGGGCGATGGTGGCGATCCGGGTGAGGAGCAGCGAGAGCATGGCCACCACGAGGAGCAGGATGACGCCGTACACAACAGGTCCTTACCCAACCGGCAGGTGGCTAGTGCGTCCCTCGACGCATGGCACGGACTCCGGCGGGGTAGGAGCCGCTCGGCGTGCCGGGAAGCCTGGTCGGCAATCTCTCTTTCCGCGCGAGGTGATCGATTGCCCATCCAGGTAACTGCCGAACCTTCCTCGAAGGGTGTCGGTTCCTCTCGAGCCGCAGAGAGAAGGGACTGATGGCCCGTCGCGTGCCCGTCCTCAGCCCGCTGCGCGACTTCCTCCGTACCGAAGCGGGCGGAGGGGTGCTTCTCCTGGCGGCCACGATTGCCGCCATTGGCTGGGCCAACAGCCCGTGGGCCGACAGCTACCAGGACTTCTGGCACACCACCCTCAGCATCGGCCCGGGCACGTTCGCCGTACGCGAGGACCTCCAGCATTGGGTCAACGACGCCCTCATGGTCGTGTTCTTCTTCCTCATCGGCCTCGAGATCAAGCGCGAGCTGGTCGTGGGGGAGCTTCGTGATCCGAAAGCCGCCTCGCTGCCCGCGCTCGCCGCTCTCGGTGGCATGGTCGTCCCCGCAGTGCTGTTCCTCGCCCTGGCCGGCGGCGGTGAGGCGGGCCGGGGGTGGGCCATCCCGATGGCCACCGATATCGCCTTCGTCGTCGGGATACTGGCTCTCCTCGGAAGCCGTGTTCCCCCGCGGCTCAAGGTCTTCCTGCTGACGCTCGCCATCGTGGACGACATCGGGGCCATCGTGGTGATCGCCGCCTTCTACTCGAGCGGTCTCAGCGGGTTGTGGCTGGCCGGGGGGATCGCCGCCCTCGCCGCAGTCGTCGTCGTCCGCAGACTCGGGCTTGTGCATCCGATCGCCTACGTTCCCATTGGCCTGGCCGCGTGGTACTGCACGTACCGGGCGGGCATCCACCCCACCATCGCCGGGGTCGCGCTGGGCCTGCTCACCCCGGCCCGCCCCGTCCGGGGTCGCAACGTGCTGGAGCACCTCGAGCACCGACTTCACCCATGGAGCAGCTATCTCGTGGTCCCGATCTTCGCCCTGGCCAACGCCGGGGTTTCGCTCGGGTCGGGCGCGCTCGGAACGGCCGCCGGCAGCCGACTCACCTGGGCGGTGGTTCTCGGACTGGTGGCCGGCAAGATCCTGGGAATCACCGCGGTGGCATGGGGCGCCACCCGCGCCGGAGCGGGACGCCTGCCGCCAGGCGTGGGGATGAACCATGTCCTGGGCGCCAGCGCGCTGGCCGGGATCGGGTTCACCGTGTCGCTGTTCATCACCGGCCTCGCCTTCAGCTCGGAGGAGTTGCAGATGCAGGCCAAGATCGGGATCCTGGCCGGCTCGCTCGTCGCTGCCATCGTCGGCGTTGCCGTCCTGCTCCGTCAGTCTCGGCCGGCGGACGACGAGGCCGTGTCGACGGGGGAGACGGTGGCGGTGTGACGACGGTGACCTCGTCCGAGGCGGCGTTCACCCCGCTGCGCTTCCACGGCGGCTATCC
Organism: uncultured Acidimicrobiales bacterium; assembly: GCA_902805665.1. Lineage (GTDB taxonomy): Bacteria > Actinomycetota > Acidimicrobiia > Acidimicrobiales > AC-14 > CADCTB01. The sequence goes on along the minus strand of CADCTB010000014.1, from coordinate 3,601 downwards.
GCCCCTGGAGGACGTCGGCCTCATCGGTGACGGCACGACGGCGGCACTCGTTGCCCGCGACGGCGCCGTCGTGTGGCTGTGCGTGCCCCGTTTCGACTCGGAACCCCTGTTCTGCTCGCTTCTCGACGTCAAGACAGGTGGCGCCTTCCGGATCGCGCCCGAAGGCCTCACCGAGGCTCGGCAGCGGTACGAGCCGGACACTGGCGTCCTCGTCACCGAGCTCCGGAGCCCGACGGGAGTGGTTCGGGTCACCGACTGCCTCACACTGCGTTCCGGGGCCGACCTCGGCGAGGACACGGCGGCCGGCCGCGGTGAGCTGCTGCGGTCCGTGGTGGTCCTCCATGGCCGCGTGCGGCTACAGGTCGCGCTCGAGCCTCGGGGCGGCGCGACGGCCCAGCCGCACGGGCAAGGACTTCGTATCCGCGCCGCGCTCCGCCCGGACCTCGACCTTCGCCTGGTGGCCACAGTCGCATTGGACGGCTTGCGAACGACTGTGGATCTCGAGGACGGAGAGCAGGCCCATTTCATCCTGCGTTGGGCCGGAGGGGGTCACCGCCGCGACTTCCGGCCGCCCGCCCTGCTCCAGGCCACCCTGGACGGATGGCGACGGTGGATGAGGACGCTTGTCTACGACGGTCCTCAGGAGCCGGTGGTGCGGCGGTCGATCGTCACGTTGAAGATGCTGGACTACAACGAGACCGGCGCGCTGGTCGCCGCCCCCACCTCCTCCCTCCCCGAGGCGATCGGTGGCGTTCGCAACTGGGACTACCGCTACGCCTGGGTGCGGGATGCAGCCTTCTCCGTCTATGCCTTCCGGCGGGTGGGGCTTCACGCCGAGGCCCGGGGGTTCCTGAGCTGGGTCCTCGACGCTATCGAGCGGGACGGCAGTCCTCGCGTTCTGTACACCCTCGATGGTCTCCGCCCGCCCCCCGAGCGCGAGGATCCCCAACTGGAGGGCTATCGGCGGTCCTCCCCGGTGCGCTGGGGGAACGCCGCCGCCGACCAGCGCCAGCACGACGCGTATGGGGAGATCCTCGACTGTGCCTACCAATGGGTGGCTGCGGGCGGCGAGCTGGGCCCGTCGGTGTGGCACCGGCTGAGTGCGCTGGTGGAGGAAGCGCGGGTCGCCTGGGACCAGCCCGACCACGGCATCTGGGAGGTGCGCACGGCCACCCGGCCGTTCACCTACTCGGCCGCGATGTGCCAGGTCGCGCTGGACAGGGGCGCCCGCCTCGCCGAGCGGCTCGGTCTGCCCGGCGACGTCGCCGGGTGGCGGACGGATGCCCAGCGAATCCAGGCCGCCATCCTCGACCTGGCCTGGGACCCGGGACAGGGGTCCTTCACCGAGCACCTTGGGCCGGGTGGCCTCGATGCCAGCCTTCTCGCCCTGCCCCTGCGGCGAGTCGTCGACGCCCGCCATCCCCGGATGATCGCCACCGTCGAGGCCATCGTCCGGCGCCTGGGCGCCGGCCACGGGCTGCTCTACCGCTACCTTCCCGAAGAGTCCGCCGACGGCCTGCCCGGGCACGAGGGCGCCTTCCTGCTGTGCAGCTTCTGGCTCGTGGACAACCTGGCCGCCCAGGGACGCCTGGAGGAGGCGATGGCCCTCTACGAGTCACTCTGCGAGCGTGCGGGGACGCTCGGTCTGCTGCCCGAGGAGATCGACCCGTCGACCGGCGCGTTCCTGGGCAACCATCCCCAGGCGTTCAGCCACGTCGGCGTGGTGTCCAGCGGCATGAACTTGGCCCGCGCACTGAGGGAGCGGGGATGACCGCGCGCCGCCTGGTGATCCTCGGCGCCACCGGGGATCTCACCGGTCGTTACCTCCTGGTCGCCCTGGCCGAGCTGGCGGCCGCACGATTCCTCCCTGACGACCTGGCCGTCGTGGGCGTGGCCCGGGACCCGTGGGGTGAGGCCAACTTCCGCCGGCATGCCCGGGAGCGGCTCGCCCGGCACGCCCCCGGGCTACCCGTTGCCGTGGGCGACGGCCTGGTGGAGCGGCTCTCCTACGTCGCCGGCGACGTTGCCGATCCCGCGGTACTCGCCGCCGCGTTCGGACCGGACACCAGTCGATCTCTCGCCTACCTGGCCCTCCCGCCGAACGTCTTCGCACCGGCGATCGAAGCGCTCGCTGCCATCGGCGCCGCCACCGGCGCCACGATCGTCATCGAGAAGCCTTTCGGCACCGACCTTGCCTCTGCGAAGGCGCTCAACGAGCTCCTCCACCGGCACTTCGCCGAGGAGGCGGTGTTCCGCATGGACCACTTCCTGGGCAAGCAGACCGTCCAGAACATCCTCGGGGTCCGATTCGCCAACCCCCTGTTCCAACCGGCGTGGAACCGGGAGGAGGTCGCGGGGGTCGACATCGTGTGGGACGAGACGGTCGCACTGGAAGGCCGGGCCGGGTACTACGACCGGACGGGAGCGCTCCGGGACGTGATCCAGAACCACCTGCTGCAGCTGCTGTGTCTCGTGGCGATGGAGAAGCCTGACGCTCTCAATGCGAAGGATCTACGGGACAGCAAGGTCGAACTGCTGCGCAGCGTTCGCGGGCCGACGCCGGCGGAGGTGGCATCGCAGTCGACCAGGGCCCGCTATACCGCCGGCGCGATCGGTGACCGGCGCCTCCCCGACTACGCCGAGGAGCAGGGCGTCGATCCTGCCCTCGAAACCGAGACGTTCGCCGAAGTGACGTTGTTCGTCGACAACGACCGATGGCAGGGCGTTCCGTTCCGGCTGCGGACCGGCAAGGCGCTGGCGACCAATCGCAGGGAGATCGCGGTCCGGTTCCGGACGCCGGTGGATCCGCTGTTCGGATACGAAGGGCACCGGCCGGTCAACCAGCTGGTGTTCCAGATGAGCCCCGATCGCATGGTGCTCGACCTGGCTCTGAACGGCGCCGGTGATCCGTTCTGCCTCGAGCCCGCCGAGCTCGAGCTCACCCTTGCCCCCCAGGATCTCTCTGCCTACGCCCGTCTGCTGGTGGAAGCACTCCAGGGCGATCCCGCTCTCGCCATCCGCGGGGACGAGGCCGAGGAGTGCTGGCGCATCGTGGAGCCCATCGTCGCGGAGTGGGAGAAGGGGACACCGCCGCTCCTGAGCTACCCGGCCGGTTCGGCCGGACCCACCGGCCGAACCGTTGCGTGACGACGTTGCACCCGGCGCGCCCGGAGATCGTCGCATGCCGAGACTGCGAACGGTAGGCGCGCGCTCGCGCCGTGGGCCCGTCGTCGGCGGCGCCGCCCACCACGTCGCCACCCGCCGTCCCCTCCGCCACAGCGATTCTCCGCCGCGACCTTCCGCCGGCGGAGATAGCGGGCGAGACCCCGATCGCACCGACCGGCTCGTCCGGCAAGCCCGGCTGGTCCTCGCCGGGGTCGAGAAAGCCGGACCTCTACCGGAGGACGCCGCGCGCGTGCGAGGGGCTGCTGCGGCTCTGCTTCACGGCAGTGATGAATCCGGGAGTGGCCCCCCTCTGCGCCATGTTGGCTGATTAAGTCCCTCGTGCCGCGCCGGTGAGGGGAGCCGGCCGTCACGTGGCGCGTTCGCCGGTCCCGGCAGGGTCGTCGGTCGCCTCGTTCGGCTGCGCCTCGACCTCGGC
>CADCTB010000013.1 GCA_902805665.1 uncultured Acidimicrobiales bacterium | reverse complement strand
GTCTGCTCCAGCACCTCGGGGTTGGCCAGCTGCTCGGGAGCGACGAACAGGAACTCCAGGTCGCCGGCGATCATGTCGTCGAACGCCTGCCGCCGCTCGGCCGCCTTGACCTGGGAATTGGCCTCGGCCGCATCCACCCCGTTGGCGACGAGGGCCGCCACCTGATCGCGCTGCAGGGCGATCAGCGGCGACACGACGACGGTGGGCCCGGGGATGAGCAACGCCGCCAGCTGGTAGATGGCCGACTTGCCGGCGCCCGTGGGCAGCACGGCCAGAACATCGCGGCCCTCGGCCGCGGCCCGGATGGCCTCCTCCTGGCCGGGGCGCAGCTCGTCGAACCCGAAGGTCTGGCGGGCCAGGCCTCTGAGCCGGCGGACGTCGGTGGCGATCTGCGCAGTCGTCGGTCTACAGCTCCGGCACGGTGGGCTTCTCGCCCAGCAGGTGGTCCTCGAAGCCGTCGCCCTCCTCCAGCGCCTGCTCCCAACCGCCGTCGTAGGCCTGGTTCGGGTCGATCTCCCTGACCGGAATGGGGTCGAGGAGGTCGTCGATGGGGACGTCGCCAAGCTCGCTCAATGCTGGCTCCTTTCGCTGCGCCCGCCGAGCCCTGACGGCCCTCCGGCGAGGGCCTCCGCTGCGCTCCGGCAAAGCCGGTGGTCCGGCTCGGCGTGCTCGCTCATGGCCCGCTCCTTACCCACGCCCCCGCCTGCTACACCGGCTCAGTGGCAGTTGGCGGAACCTGAGTCGGTGAAGGTCTTGCCCGCCTCCGGCACGAACTGCCACTGGTAGCTGCTGGCCCGCAGGGTGAGGGCCAGAAGGCCGTAGGTGTTGTCGTTGCGCACCTCGCTGCCCGGAAGCGGCGGGCCGAACGGGTAGTGGCTGCGACCGCCCGTCCCCACCACGAACTGGCGGATGCCGCGGGCGGGGTCGAACTGGCCGGCCGGGTCGAGCGGTTGGAAGCGCTCGTAGTTGTGCTCGTGGCCGCTGAGGAGGACGTCGACGCCGGCGTCGTGCAGGGCTTTGTACAACGGCGCGACCGCAGGCGTCGGACCGTGGGTGGTGCCCGACGACCAGCGGGGGTGGTGCCAGATGGCCACCGTGCACTGGGCCGGGTGGGCCCCCATGTCCTCACGCAGCCACCGTTCCTGCGTGCCGCCGAAGGCGCAGCCGACCGCCTCGCAGTTGGAGTTGAGGACGATCACGTGCCAGGCGTTGAGGTCGAAGCTGTACCAGCCCAGCGGCGCCTCACCGGCGGCGGGCCCGAAGGCCCCGAAGTACCCACCGGCCCGGAACACCCCGTACTCGTGGTTCCCGATGGCGGGACGGGTCCGGGCCTTGTGCCGGCCCCACGTGGGGTCGTAGCAGTTGGCGAACTCGGTGGCGGTGCCGGCCTCGTAGACGTTGTCGCCCAGGGTGACGACCATGGCGTTGGGCCGGGCGTCGAGCAGCGCGGCGGTGGCCTCGTCGCCGGTGGAGTTGCAGGAGGCGATGTCGCCGGCGGCCAGCAGCGTGCCCACGCCCTGGCCGGTGGTCACGGTGGTGCTCGCCCGGGTGGTGGGTGTGGTGGACGCGGTCGGCGCGGTCGGCGCCCCGTCGACCGATGGCCCGGGGGCGGTCGAGGGATCGCCCGAGCTGCAGGCCACCAGGACCAGGATCGAGGCGAGCAGGAGGGCGGCGCGTCGCATGACCGGCATTCTCCCCCGTTGGGCGAGGGCCTGGTCTGCGCGTGCTAGCAACGGGGGATGCAGTACCGCCAGCTCGGGCGCAGCGACCTGATGGTGTCCGAGATCAGCCTCGGCTCCTGGCTCACCTACGGCATGGGCGTGGAGGCCGACCGGGCCACCGCCTGCGTGCGCCGGGCCATCGAGGTGGGCATCAACTTCTTCGACACCGCCAACGTCTACGGGCGGGGTGCGGCCGAGTCGTTCCTGGGCGAGGTGCTGAGCGGGGTCGACCGGGCGTCGTACGTCCTGGCCACCAAGGCCTACTTCCCCATGTCCGAGAGCGACCGGGGGCTCTCCGCCGCCCAGATCCGCAAGCAGTCGGACGCGTCGCTGCGGCGGCTGCGGGTGGACTACGTCGACCTCTACCAGTGCCACCGCTACGACAAGAACACCCCGCTCGAGGAGACGATGGAGGCGCTGACCGAGGTGGTGCGCTCGGGGAAGGCCCGCTACATCGGCTTCAGCGAGTGGACCGCCGAGCAGATCGCCGCCGCCCTGGCCATGCCGGACGTGGAGCGGTTCGTGTCCAGCCAGCCCGAGTACTCGATGCTGTGGCGCAAGCCCGAGCCGGAGGTCATCCCCCTCTGCACCCGTGAGGGCATCGGCCAGATCGTGTGGTCCCCGCTGGCCCAGGGCGCGCTCACCGGGAAGTACAAGCCCGGCTCGCCTCCGCCCGCGGACTCCCGGGCGGCCAGCAAGTCCATGGGCTCGATGATGGGCCGCTTCCGCGAGGACACCGTGCTGGCCGCCGTCCAGCGGCTCCGGCCCGTGGCCGACGACCTCGGCCTGACCATGGCCCAGCTGGCCCTGGCCTGGGTGCTGCAGGAGGAGAACGTGGCCTCGGCCATCACAGGGGCCAGCCGGCCCGACCAGATCGACGAGAACGTGGGCGCCTCGGGCGTGGCGATCGACGACGGTGTCCTGGCCCAGATCGACGAGATCCTCGGCGAAGCGGTAGGGCCCTGATCTCGCTCGACTACAGCGGCACGCTGGTGGTGGTGCCGTCGATCTCCTTCCCGGTGGTCGAGCTGGCCAAGATCGTCGCGGTCGAGTCCTACGAGGAGCGCATGCTCTTCGTGCTGCTGCTGCTCGACAACCCCGAGCTTCGGATCGTCTTCGTCACATCGATGCCGGTCGACCCGGCGACCGTCGACTACTACCTCGGGTTCCTCGCTGATCCGGCCGGGGCCCGGGAGCGGCTCACGCTGGTGGACGCGGGCGACCCCGCCACCGGCAGCCTGTCGGAGAAGATCCTCGCCCGGCCGGACGTGGCCGGCCGGCTGCAGTCGCTGGCCGAGGAGGGCGGCACGATGCTGCCCTTCAACGTGACCCCGGCCGAGGTCAAGCTGGCCTCCGTCCTGGGCCTGACGCTGCTGGGACCGCCCGCCCATCTGGTGCGGCTGGGGTCGAAGTCGGGGGCCCGCAAGGTGGCCAGCCGGGCCGGCGTGCGCCAGCCCGAGGGCGCCGAGAACCTCTTCTCGCTCGCCGCGGTGTCCGCAGCCATCTCGGCCATCCGGCTGCGGCGGCCGGACGCCGAGGCGGTGGTCGTCAAGCTCGACAACGGCTTTTCGGGGATCGGCAACGCCATCCTCGAGCTCGACGGCGTGGCCGACCCGCTTCCGGCGTCGAAGACCACCTTCTGCGCATCCGACGAGTCGTGGTCGACCTACGCGGGCAAGGTCGAGGCCGACGGGGCCATCGTCGAGGAGCTGCTGCGGGTTCCCGGGCTCCAGTCGCCCAGCGTGCAGCTCTGCATCTCCCCGGGAGGAGAGGTGGAGGTGCTGTCGAGCCACGACCAGATCCTCGGTGGCCCGGAGAACCAGGTGTACATCGGGTGCCGGTTCCCGGCCGCCCCTCAGTACCGGTCCGCCATCGTGGCCGAGGCCCGCCGGGTGGGCGACGTCATGGCTGCCGAGGGCGTGATCGGCTCGTTCGGCATCGACTTCCTCGTCACGCCGGCCGGCGACGTCTACCTGAGCGAGATCAACCTGCGCATGGGCGGCACCACCCACCCCTACTGGATGGCCCGCCTCGCCGGAGGCGCCGCCTACGACCCGGTGGCCGGGGAGCTGGTGACGCCGGAGGGGCGCACCCTCTGCTACATGGCCACCGACAACCTCAAGCTGTCGCGGCTCGTGGGCTGGGCGCCGGCCGACGTGATCGCGCTCGTCGCCAAGGAGGGCCTGGCCTTCGATCCGCCGGCGGGGACGGGCGTCACCCTGCACCTGTTGGGCGCCGTGCCCGGCCACGGCAAGCTGGGAGCGACCTGCATCGCCGGCACTCCCGAGGACGCCGGCGCGCTCTACGCGCAGCTCGTGTCCGTCCTGAGTGACCGGTGACGCTCAGGGGTTCTTAGGGAGCCCTGAGCGTCACCGGTTCATGGGCGGCTAGACCCGGCCGCCTCCACCGCCCCCGCGGAGGCGGAGATCGGTGGTGGAGCCACCGGTGCTCGAGCCGGGGGGCGAGCCTTCCGCCCCGTCCTTGTCGGGGCAGTTCTCCCGGTCGCCACGGGTGGGCCGGTCGGCCTCACCGGGAGCCGGTGCCGTGGTGGTGGGCGGCGATTCCGGGACCGTCGTCGTCTGGGCCCCGGACACGCCGGGGACGCCGAGGACGAAGCCCGCCACACCTCCTCCGAGCAGCCCGGCGGCGATGGCGGCCGACGCGAGGAACTTCTTGGGACGAGCCATAGGCGGTTCTCCTTGTTCGGGGGACGCCCTGACCATCGCCCTCCCACCTGACAACCGGCTGTGCCCCACCTACGAAGTGGCTGCGGGCGCTACGGCGTGAGGCGCTGCAGCGTGGCCGTGTACTCGCTGTGCACGACGAACAGCCCGCCGCCGGCGGAAGCGTCGGTGACCGACCGCTCCCTCACCCAGAGGCGGGTCGCCCGGTCGACGTTGAGCGTGAGCTCCTGGCGGCCGGTGACGTCGCCCGGGGCCAGGGTGACCACCGCCTTCATGACCAGGGTGTCCACCGCCCGGCCGGCCACCGTCACCCGTTCCTCGCCGACGACGTCGACCACCAGCTTGGCCGCCGACGTGCCGCCGAGGTCGGCCTCCACGTGGGCCCCGGGACGGGCGCCGGTGGCCAGGAGGAGCACGGGCGAGGCCGGGCGCAGGTCTCGCATGTCGGTCACGCCGCTGAAGCCGGTGGTGAGGCGCAGCGACACGAGGAACACGCCCTCGGGCCGGTAGTCGAGGGTGAACTCGGTGGACAGGCCGTTGCCTGCGGGGTCGCGCAGGTTGCGGACGAGGCGCTGGCGGGTTCCCGACGGGGCGTCGACGACCAGGGTGGTGACGGCCGGGAACGGGACGGTGGTGCCGGCGAAGGTCGTGCCCCCGGACGTGTCGTAGCGGTACGTGCCCGGGGCCGCAGGCGTGAGCGCCCGGGCGCCGGCCGGCGCGGTGGTGGCCGGAGCGCCGGCGGCCGCACGGGCGGTGGTGGTGGTGCGGGCGCCTGCGGCGGTGGTGGTCGTGGCCCGGCCGCCCGCGCCGGTGGTGGTGGTGGACGCCGCCACGGTGGTCGTCGTCGTCTCCGGTGTCGCCTGACCGGCCGAGTCCCGGACGGCCTGCGTCGACCCTCCGTCGCCGTCGCCGCACGCGGCCAGGAGGAACAGGACGCCGGCCGCCGCAGCCCGGAGGCGCGACATCAGTGGGTTTCGGTGACGGCCTCGGCCGCTTCGACGGCCCGGATGACCGAGGCGGCGATGCCGGGACCGTCGAGGCCCAGGGTGGCGAGGATGGCCGCGGGTGGGGCTTGGGCGATGTAGCGGTCGGGCACGCCGAGGACGACGACGGCCGGCGACGGCCGGCCCTCGGCGGTGGCGCCCACCGCGTCGGCGATGGCGGTGCCGGCGCCGCCCTCGCGCACACCGTCCTCGACGCTCACGACGAGAGGGTGGGTGGCGGCGTCGGCGATCATCAGCGGGTCGAGGGGCTTGACCAGCCGGACGTCCCAGACGGTGGCCGACACGCCCTGCTGCTCGAGCACCCGGGCCGCCTCCTCGGCAGCCTCGACCATCTTGCCCACGGCCAGGATGCAGACGTCGTCGCCCCGCTGGAGCACCCGGGCCGACAGGCCGGAGCCCACCTCGTCGGGCGGCACCTGGCGGGCGGCGCCCTTGGGATAGCGGATGGCGGACGGCCCGTCGGTGATCGACAGGGCCTCGGTGAGCATGACCTCCACCTCCTGCGCCGAGGACGGCGCGAAGACGGTCATGCCCGGGACCTTGCTGAGCAGGGCCATGTCGAGGATGCCGTGGTGGGAGGGGCCGTCGTCGCCCGTGATCCCTGCGCGGTCGATGGCGAAGATCACCGGCAGCCCGTGGAGTCCGACGTCGAGGTTGATCTGGTCGAACGCCCGGGTGAGGAACGTCGAGTAGATGGCAACGACGGGACGCAGGCCGGCCATGGCCATGCCGGCCGCAGTGGTGACCGCGTGCTGCTCGGCGATGCCGACGTCGAGCAGGCGGTCGGGGTGTCGGGTCTGGAACGGGATCAGGCCGACCGGACCGACCATGGCCGCGCTGATGGCCACGATGTCGAGGTTGTCGCCCGCTGCGGCCACGATGGCGTCGGCGAAGGCCTGGGTGTACCCGGCGGGCACCGAGGGGGGCGGTCCGGTGACCGGGTCGAAGACGGGGGTGTCGTGCAGGCACTTCTCGTCGTCGTCCTCGGCCGGCTTGTAGCCCCGGCCCTTCTGGGTCAGGACGTGGATGAGGATGGGGCCGTCGAGCTCCGCCGACCGCCGCAGGGTGGTTTCCAGGAGGTCGATGTCGTGGCCGTCGATCGGGCCGATGTAGCGCACGCCGAGCGCCTCGAAGAAGCCGCCCGAGCCGAGGACCTCCCGGGACGCGGCCCGCATGCCCTCCATCCCGAGCTCCAGTTGCTCACCGATGCCAGGGACGCCGCGCAGGATCCGCTGGATGCGGTCGCGGCTCTTGACGTAGGACGGGTTGAGGCGCAGGCGGGTGAGGCCATTGGCCAGCCGCGACACCGTGGGGGCGTAGGAGCGGCCGTTGTCGTTGAGGATGATCAGCACCCGCCGGCCGCTGTGGCCGAGGTTGTTCAGCGCCTCGTAGGCCATGCCGCCGGTCATGGAGCCGTCGCCGATCACCGCCACCACCCGCCGGTCGGCCTCGTGCTGCAGGTCCATGGCCATGGCCAGGCCGTGGGCGTAGCCGAGGATGGTGGAGGCGTGGCTGTTCTCGACCCAGTCGTGGGGCGACTCAGCGCGCGAGGGGTAGCCCGACAGGCCGTTGGCCTGGCGCAGCTTGGAGAAGCGCTCCCGGCGACCGGTCAGGATCTTGTGGACGTACGCCTGGTGGCCGGTGTCCCACAGGAGGAGGTCCTTGGGCGACTCGAACACCCGGTGCAGGGCGAGAGTGAGCTCGACCACGCCCAGGTTGGACCCCAGGTGGCCGCCCGTGACCGACACCGACTGGACGATGAAGGCACGGATCTCGCCCGCGAGCTGCTCCAGCTCGTCCTCGTCGAGCTTCCGGAGGTCCCCCGGCCCGGTGATCGTCTCCAGAAGCATCCCGATGGTCAACCGTACCCCCGGGCGACATCTTCCAGTAATCGGGCCGCAACTACGGTGTGGCCCACATGGGCGCCGACCGGTTCCAGTACCTGATCCTGATGGGTCTGTGCCTGGTCATCACCCTGCCCCTGGAGTTCATCTTCGGGGCCCGGGTGTGGCGCCGTCCCCGGCGGCTGGTGGCGGCCATGGCCATCCCCGTCGCCATCTTCCTGGTCTGGGACGTCATCGCCATCGCCCGCGACCACTGGGACTACAACCCCCGGTACGTCACCGGCTGGGAGCTCCCGTTCGACCTTCCGTTCGAGGAGCTCACCTTCTTCCTGGTCATCCCCATCTGCAGCCTGCTGACCCTCGAGGCCGTGCGCCGGGTCCTGGGCCGGGACTGACGTCAACTGATGGAGTACACGTGGGCGTCGATCGTCGCCGTGCTGGTGGTGGTGGCCGTCGAGCTGCTCTGGCTGAAGACCGGCCTGCTCCGGAAGCTGACGTTCTACGTGTCCTGGGCCATCATCCTGTTCTTCATGGTCCTCGTCGACGGGTGGCTGACCAAGCTCTCGGCGCCGATCGTCCTCTACAACGAGCAGGAGAACAGCGGCATCCGGTTCCCGTGGGACATCCCGGTGGAGGACTACCTGTTCGGCTTCGCCCTGATCACGCTCACGATGCTCCTTTGGGAGCGCTGGGCTCAGCGCCACCCAGACGACGAAGCGAGTCGACGAACAACAGGACCGCTGATCCGCCGACGATGACCACGTGCCCCCACAGGGCGGCCGTCGCCAGCATGGGCAGGCCAAGGCCGACGGCGGTCAGGATGATGCGGGTGGGCCGCTCGCCGGGGGTGATGAGCGCCTTGCCGGTCACCCCGGCCAGCGATCCCCGGGCCCGGACGTACTCCAGCCACCAACAGGCGGCGGTGGCTCCCACGGCGATCCACGCGCCGCCGCCGGCGGCCACGGCGAGGGCCGCCGGGTACGCGGCATCGGCGATGCGGTCGAGGGCGGAGTCGAGGAGGAACCCGACCTTGGTCGTGCGCCCCGCCTGCACGGCCACTGCCCCGTCGAGGGAGTCGAGCAGCCCCGAGATGGTGACCGCCAGGCAGGCGGCGGCCGGCCCGACCCAGCCGTCGATCGCAGCCAGAGGCACGGCCACAACCGCCATGACCAGGGCGGCCACGGTGACCATGTTGGGCGAGACGCCGGCCCGCACGAGAGGCCGGGCCACGGCTGCCGTCGCCTTCAGCCAGCCGCCGACGAAGCCCCCGGGCGGCTCGGTGAGGTGCAGGGCGGCCCAGTCGCGGACGTGCTCGTCGCCATCCATCCTGCGCCAGTACACCTCATAGGTGGGCGTCTCGCCCGCCACCGCGGTCTCGCTCGCCGGGCTGGCCCGCATGGGGTGGGCCGCACGCCGGTTCCTGGCCCCTGACCCCGCCGCCCCTTCGATCGACGTCCGGGTCGTGATCCCGGCCCGGGACGAGGGTGCGGTGGTCGCCGCGTGCGTGGCCGCGGTGCTCCCCCAGTCGACCGAGGTGGTGGTCGTCGACGACGGGTCGTCGGACGGGACGGCCTCCGCCGCCACCGCGGCCGGTGCCAATGTCGTGCGGCTCGAGGGTGACCCGCCAGTGGGGTGGCTGGGCAAGCCCCGGGCCTGCCTGGCCGGCGCCGAAGGGGCGACCACGGAGTGGCTGGCGTTCGTCGACGCCGACGTGGTGCTGGCCCCGCCGGCCCTGGCCACCATGGCCGCCGCCACCAGGTCGACCTCCACCAGCATCGTCGGTGGCCTCGAGTGCCGGTCGTTCTGGGAGCGCCTTCTCCTGCCCGAGCTGGGCCTGGCCCTGACCCAGGAGGGGTTCCCGCCCGGCTTCGCCAGCGGTCAGTGCTTCCTGGTGCGCCGGGACCACTACGAGGCCGTCGGCGGCCACGGGCACCCGACCGTGCGGGGGTCGGTGATCGACGACCGGGACCTGGCGCTGGCCCTCGGCGGCCACGACGCCCGCCTGGCGCCCAACCTGATGACGGCCCGCATGTACTCCGGCTGGTCGGCGATTCGGGCCGGGCTCACGAAGAACTCCGCCGCCCTCCATTCCCGCCCGCTGCGACACCTGGCCTGGCTCCTGGCGCCCGTCGCGTCCCGCCGGCCTTGGGCGGCCGTCGTCGTCAGCGCCGGGGGCCGCCTGGTCGCCGGACAGAACCCGGCGTACGGGATGCTGTGCCCGGTGGCCCGGGTCGTGCTGGCCGGCTTCGCCCTCGAAAGCCTCTATCGGGCCCGCACCGGCCGCCCGGTGGAATGGAAAGGGAGACCGGTAGGACTCCAGTATCACCCCCAACGTGTCGATGCTCTGTGAGACAGGACGACACGACGGCGAGAGGACCGGACATGACCGCAGAGAAGCGTCGGCAGCTCCGCAGGTTCGAGGGGTCGACTGTCAGCCTGGCCCTCGCCGACGGCTCCCGCCTCGACGACGTCAGCCTCGTCTCCGCCCGCGGCACGACGCTGTGGATCTTCGA
>CADCTB010000012.1 GCA_902805665.1 uncultured Acidimicrobiales bacterium | reverse complement strand
CACCGAGTACCTGTGGCCCCACGACAACAGCTTCATCGCCGACACCGACCTGGCCGGCATGCTCCGCCAGCTCAAGGGCCAGGCCTGGGTCGACATCTCCGGCTGCGAGGCCGCCGGCTTCGACGAGGGCATCTCCGCCCCGAACCGGCTCTTCACCGGCTCGTCCAGGGCCAATGAGAAGTCCTACGAAATCCCTGACATGCGCCAGTCGGTGTTCACCCTGCTACAGGTCGAGCAGGCCATGATCAACGGCGCGGGTGACGCCAACCGGGACGGGAGGGTGTCGGTGCAGGAGGCCTTCGCCTACGCCGCAGCCCGGGCGCCGCAGATCACCGCCGGCCAGAAGCAGGGCCCCCAGCACCCGGTCATGGCCGGGTGGGACGGCACGCCGCTCTTCCTCGACGCCGTTGCCACCCCGGCCGCACCCGTGGCAGCCAAGAAGTGCTTCCTTATCTTCTGCTCGTGACCCTCTAGGACGCTGCTGATCAACGTAGGTCGAGCCTGCGGCCCGAAGCGCTGACCTGCGGCGACGCAGGCGTCGCCACCGGCGCAGCGCGATAGATCAGCAGCGTCCCAGTGAGGCCAGCCTCGGACCGCCGAGGGCGACTCGTCGGCGTGTGACGTAGGTTCGGCGCGTCAGAGGTTGGTCCGAGGCTGTCCTCACGGTGGGGGTCGTCGCTATGGCCGACGTTGCGAACGTCAATGATCTGCTTGAAGGACACGTCACCCTCGATCTGGAGTGCCTCGACCGGGTCTACCTGAACGCGTATGTCCCGAACCTCCAGGTGAGCGGTCAGGTCGTCACCTTCCTCTGTGAGCATCTGGGCAACCCTGTGCCGTCGCCGACGCTGTTCAACAAGATTGGCACAGCGTTCCGGCGGGCGATGGTGACCTTCGCCGATGACAATGACATCCCGATGATCCGTTTCGCCAAGGGTGATCGCAAAGCGGACGTGATGAGGCCCTACCTTGAGAAAGCCACTGGGCCTGGGGTGGTGGCCATCGGGATGGCTCAGGAGTTCCAGTCGGTGTTCACCGGCTACGAGCGACCCACCCGACCGGGCACGGCCCGATTCGGCTTCGAGAAGGCCGACCGGCGGGTGAGCGTGTACTACGTCTATGTCTGGGACGACGACTTCGGGCCCGGCTTCATCAAGATCTGCACGTACTTCCCGTATCCCATCAAGGTATGGGTCAACGGCCACGAGTGGGCCAAGCGCCAGGCCACCAAGGCGGGGCTCGGGTTCAGCGCCCTGGCCAACGGCTTCGCCTCCTGTGAGGATTCCTTCGCCCTGCAGCGCATCTGCGACCGGCTGGGGCCGAAGCAGATCCTGGCCTTCTTCGAGCGATGATGACCTTCATCCCCACGCCGTTGTCGGCGGCCGACCGGGCCGGCGGCTACTGGTGGGAGCTGTCGATGCGCCAAGTCGAGATCTCCCGCACCATCGTCTTCGACGCCCCCCGCCGGGGCCGGGCCTTCTTCGAGGCGGTGGTGGCCGACAACTTGGACATCGGCCGGCCCTCGGAGGTCCGACTGATATTCGACCGCAAGATCCGCAGCGACACTAAGGGATCTTTCCGCACCCGGGTGGTGACGCGGGGCACCGAGGTCACCCTCGACGTCAACTATCGCGACTCCCGCATCAAGGAGTACCTGAATGAGGGACGGGCGCTACGCATCGAGACCGTGGTCAACTCACCCAACGATCTCGGCTGCCAGCGCCGCCTCCGCAACCTCGATGAGCTTCAGGCCAAGGCGCGGGCCGCCAACCGGCGCCTCCTGGAGCTCCAACGTGTCGGCCAGCGCTGTGCCATCTCGACCTCGCTCCTGGAGCGAGTCGGCCAGCCCTCGGTCGAGGAGGGCCAACGAACCCCGGCGCTGCGCTTCGGGGATCCTCGCGTCATGGCCCTGGCCGGCGCCCTCTGCGCGCTGGTGCACGCCGCCGTCGGCTTCACCAATCGGAGCCTCCGTGCCCGGGTGAGCTCGCTGCTCGGCAGCCCCTACACCAGCGCGCAGATGACCTATGACCTGCGGCGACTCCGTCTCAAGGGGCTCGTCCGCCGGCTTCCGCACTCGAACACCTACGTCCTCACACCTGATGGCGCCCGGGTGGCGATCTTCTACACCAAGCTCCACGACCGTTTACTCGGGCCTCTCCTTGCCGCCGATGACCCTCCGGCCCCTCTCGAACTCCGCCGCGCCCTGAAGGTGATCGACTCCGCCCTCGACGGCTACATCTCCGCAGCTCGGATCAAACCTGCCGCATGAAACTTGCTTCAGGCGTGAAGACGGTAGGAACTAAGGAGCCCTAGCTCGACATCTCGACGGCGCCACCTCCGCCGCCGCCCCGGACCATGTCCTGGAGCTCTGCGGCGGTGAGGGTCTCCTTCAGCACGAGGGTCTCGGCCACCATTCGCAGGTCGGCGCTGTTGTCGCCGAGGATGGTGCGGGCGGCCTGCTCGGCCTTCTCGAGGAGCTCGCGGACCTCCTTGCCCCCCTCGCCCTCGTCGTTGCCCCGGGCACCCTCGTCCTTACGGCCGGCCAGCTCGAAGCGGCCGGTCATGGCCAGGCGCTCCACCATGCGGCGGGCCAGGCCGGCGGCGTGCTCCAGGTCGTCCTCCGCCCGGGTGCTGGGCTGACCGAAGACCTGCATCTCGGCGGCCCGCCCGCCCATGAGGACGATCAGCTGGGCCATCAGCTCGCGCTTGGTGAGGACCTCGCGGTCGTCGGTGGTGGACCAGGGGGAGCGACCGAAGGCGGCGCCCCGGTTGACGATCGAGATCCGGGACGGGGGCTGCACGCCCCGGAGGAGCACCGACAGCAGGGCGTGGCCCGCCTCGTGCACGCCGACCAGCTCCTTCTCCTCGTCGGACATCAGCCGGGCACTGCGGGTGCCGGCGAGGACACGGGAGACGGCCTCGTCGATGTCCTCGGGGGCGACGCGGTCGCGGTGGCGGCGGGCGGCCAGCAGGCAGCCCTCGTTGACGATGTTGGCCAGCTCGGCCGCGGTCAGCCCGGCGGTGTGAGCGGCGACCTCGCCCCAGTCGACCCGGCGGGACACGGGGCGGGTGTCGGCGTGGAGGCGGAGGATCTTCTCCCGGCCACTGCGGTCGGGCCGGTCGACCTGGATGCGGCGGTCGAAGCGGCCGGGCCGCAGCAGGGCGCTGTCGATGAGCTCAGGGCGGTTGGTGGCCCCGATGATCATGACGCCCGAGGAGCCCATGAAGCCGTCGAGCTCGACGAGCAGCTGGTTGAGGGTGTGGTCGAACTCGCGCTCGCCGGCGGTGTCGGCGCTGCGGTGGCGACCGATGGCGTCGAGCTCGTCGATGAAGATGATGCAGGGGGCCGACGCCTTGGCCGCCTCGAAGAGCTGGCGGACCCGGGCTGCGCCCAGACCGACGAACTTCTCCACGAAGCTCGTGGCCGAGACGAAGTAGAACGGCACGCCCGTCTCACCGGCCAGGGCGCGGGCCAGCAGCGTCTTGCCACAGCCGGGAAGGCCGTACAGCAAGACACCCTTGGGCATATGGGCGCCGAGGCGTTCGAAGCGGTGGGGATCGCGCAGGTACTCGACGACCTCCCGCAGTTCGGAGATTGCCTCTTCGAGCCCCGCGACGTCGGCGAACGTGACCGACTCCATGCGGGCCTTGGGGTCGTTGCGGTTCACCTGCTCGACCTTGAACGCGGTCTCGCCCCCGCCGCCGGCAGTGGCGACGGCACGCCCGCCGCGGCCGTCTTTGCTCCGGCCGGAGAACCGGCCTCCAGGGCGTGTCATTCGGAGAGTCACGATAGCCGTCCCGATGATCAGAATTGTGAATGCAATGACTTCCGGTCTCGTCAGGATGGAAAGTCGCATTTCGCCTCTCCGTCTTTCCGTGCCAGGACCGCTCCCGTGGAGGGAGTAATTGGCAGGGAGGCCCAACAGGATCGCGCAGTGGAAGTGGCCTCGCCACTAGGTCTTTCGGCCCAGCGGCGCCGTGACTGAAGCGCGACCTTGTGACGAACGGTGGGAGCGCGAGACTGGAGCCATGCCTGCGGCGCCCCCGGCCGCCCCGCCCTCGGGGCTGCTCCTCTTCATCCGGTACGCCTTCATGCCCAACCATCTGGGCTACTGCGGGGGCAACGAGAACGAGATCCTCCTCGAGCACGCCGTCGAGGGCCGGCCCGACCCCCGGTTGGCGCCGATGCTGGTCAAGTTCACCGGCGCGGTGCCCTACCTGCGCACCATCGCCGCCGCGAACGGGATCGGCGACCCCTTCGACCCCCGGGTGGTCGAGGCCTACTGGCTCGGCAACGAGCTGCTCGACCGGGTGGAGGCGGCCGACCTGTACCGGTCGTTGGAGGAGCGCTTCGGCAAGCACCTCCCGGCCAAGGTCCGGGCCCAGGTCCTGCGCAAGCCACCGGCAGGGGCCAAGCCCTTCCACCTCTTCCACGTGCTCGACGTCTACCGCCACCTGGAGTCGGACTCCGTGGGCATGGCGGCCATGGAGAGCTGCCGCATCAGCTGGGGCCAGGTCCGGGAGGTCGACGGGGCCAGCGTCACCGTCGACCGCCAGCCCCTCGTCCTGGTCGACGGCAAGCTCACCCTGGGCGAAGCCCGGGCCGAGCGGGTCCTGCGGGCCTTCGAGGGGAGGGGCTTCGCCGACGACCTCTCGCCCGGCGACTGGGTGTCCGTCCACTGGGGTTGGATCTGCGAGACGCTCGACCCCCGCCGCCTGGCCAACCTCCGCAAGGCCAGCGCCGCCCACCTGAGCCTGGCGAACCAGACCATTTAGCCGCACGCCCGCACCGGTTTGATCAATCGGCGGCGCTATGCCACCCCCAATTGATCAGACCGCCCGGATATTGGTGTCAGAACTCCTCGGCGGCGATGGGGGCCGAGCCCTTGGCCCGCGGCGGGGCGACCTGCACCACGGCCACCCGGGTGCCCACGCCGACCAGGGAGAACAGCTCGGCCTCGTTCTCCTCGGTCATGCGGATGCAGCCATGCGACTCGCTGTAGCCGATGGAACCCCGGTTGGCGGTGGCGTGGATCAGGATGGCGGGGGCGCTGAGGCGCAGGGCCTTGGTGCCCAGCGGGTTGTTCGGGCCAGGGCCGATGACGGCCGGAAGGCCCCGCGCCCACGCGCTGCCGGGGTTGTGCCAGGAGGGGTTCACGATCTTGTCGGTGATCCGCCAGATCCCCTCGGGGGTGAGGTAGCCCTTGGCGCCGGTGGCGACGGGCCACTGCTTCACGATCTGGCCGTTCTCGTACAGGTAGAGCATGTTCTCGCCGGCGCGCACGAGGATGACCTTCGACAGGGTCGGGTCGGCAGCCGCCTTCAGCGGTCGGGCGACCAGCCGGACGGTGCTGTCGCCGAGCGTCACACCGTCGATCACCGCCTTCTTCGAGGCCTCGACGTCGATCTCCTTCCCCGCCTTCTCGGGGACGACCTTCACCCAGCCGGTGGAGACGTCGATGTCGGCGTCCTTCGGCGGGGTGCCGACCGCCTTGCCCGCCTCGGCCAGCACCTGGTCGAGGCTTCCCGGGCCCCACGTCGGCCGGAGCTCCAGGAACGGCGCGCCACCGGAGGAGAACAGCTGCGAGGAGACCCGGGACAGCACGTTGCCGCTGCGGCGGGAGCCCATGGCCTCGTGAACGGCGCCCGGCACGTCGACCCGGTAGCCGAGGTCCCACGGCGACGTCTGCGTCTGGAACGCGTCCACCGTCAGCTTGACCGGGCGGCGCAGCGGCGCCTCGACCTTCTCCCGCACCCGGGCCACGGCATCGTCGAACCGCAGGCCGCCCACGTCGACGCCCTGGATGAAGGCCCCTGAGGGCAGGGTGCGCTGGGCGTTGCGGTCGATGGCCATGACACCGAGGGTCCCGGCCAGAGCAAGGACGAGGGTCACGGGAAGGACGATCGCCAGCATGACGGTCCGCCTGCTCACAGCGGGAAACCTATCCCAGGCCCGACGACGCGGGCGAGCGGCCCGGCAGCAGATTGCGCAGGGTGTCGAGCTCCTCGATGCGCAGCGCCTTGGCGGCTACGAGGAACGCCACTCCTCCGGCCAGCACCCCGGCCACCAGCTGCACCAGGGCCCGCTCCCCACTCGGGTCCATCAGCGCATTGACCCCCTGCAGGGCGACCACCATCGCCACGGCCGCCACGAATGACGCGATGGCGGCCCGGCTCAGCGCCGCGAGCGTGCGACGGGTACCGAGCCCGCCGATCCGCCGGGACAGCAGGATGCCGGCGAGGAGGGCGCCGCTGAAGTAGCAGAGCGAGTGGGCGAAGGCCAAGCCCTGGACCCGGAAGACCGGGAAGAGGATGAACGAGAACACCGCATAGACGGTGTTGAGGACCACGTTCACCAGCGTCGGCGTCTTGGCGTCCTGGCGGGCGTAGAAGGCTCGGAGGAGCAGCAGGTAGAACGAGAAGGGGACCAGGCCGATGGCGAACATGTTGAGCACCTCGGCCACCAGCTCGCTGCTCTCGGCCTCCATGACCCCGTGCTCGAGCAGGGTGGTGACCAGCGGCCGGGAGAGCACGAGGTAGCCGGCGGTCGCCGGCAGCAGGAGGAGGCCCATCAGCCGCATGGCGCTGCCGACCGAACCCCGGAAGCCATCCTCGTCGCCCTCCACCGCCTGGGACGACATCCGCGGGACCAGGGCGGTCATGATCGACACCGCGGCGATGCCATAGGGCAGGTTGAAGAAGGCGAAGGCGATGAACATCGCCGTCACACCGCCCTCGACGTCATAGGCCAGCACCAGCCCGACGCTGAAGCTGAGCTGGTTGGCCACCACGTACCCCAATGTCCACAGTGACAGCCGAGCCAGCTTGCGCACCGAGGGATGGCGGAAGTCCGGCCGCCAGCGCAGCTTGCCGGGGAGCCGGCGCACCGCGGGCCAGTGGGCCAGGGCCAGGATGGCGACTCCGGCGGTGGTGCCCACGCCGAGGAGCAGCTTCTGGGCCAGCGACGCCGGCTCGTCGAGCCTCAGCGGCACGAAGGCCGCGAAGGCCAACAACGTGGCGATCACCACCACGTTGTTGAGGATGGGGGCGAACATCGGCACCGCAAAACGGTCGTGGGCGTTGAGCAGGCCGCCGGCGATCGACGCGATGCCGTAGAAGGCGATCTGAGGGGCGAAGATGCGAAGGAAGAACGTGGCCAGCTCCTGCTGCTCGGCCCGGACCTCTCCGGAGAGACGGAAGGTGAACAGCCGGATGATCCAGGGGGCGCCGATCACCACCAGCACGGTGATGGCCACCACGGTGACGAGCGACGTGGTCACCAGCGCGGACACGGATTCCCACGCATCGTCGTCGCGCTTCTTGCGCAGCTCCTCGACCAGCACGGGGATGAACACCGAGGTGAGGAGGCCGCCCAGGATCAGCTCGTAGATCACGTTGGGCATCGTGTTGGCGACGTTGTAGGAGTCGGCCAGCCTGGACTCCGTCACCCCCAGGGCGATCGCCATGGCCACCAGGCGGCCGAGCCCGGTGATCCGCGACAGCGTCGTGCCCACGGCCATGACGGCGGCCGACCGGCCCAGGTTGGCAGGCAGTCCCTCGTCGACGTCGGGACCCTCGTCGGCGTGGGCCATCGGCGGCGAGGCTACCGGTGGAATTGGGAGGTGATTGCGACCGGACCGCTGGGTAGACGCTCGCGCACCACGACGATCGCACCAAAGGAGACGGTCATATGAACTATGAGTTCAAGGGTCAGACACGGGACAGGGCAGCGGGGCAGTCGGGGAGCCGGCTGGCCGAGCCCCGGTCGGCGAGAGGGTCGGGAACGGGGCGCGAGCCCCGCCAGCCCATGCACGCGTTCGCGGCAACCATGGGGCTCGCCTTCCTGCTCGCCGGGATCGGCGGGTTCATCCCCGGCATCACCAGCAACTACGACGAGCTGGAGTTCGCCGGCCCGGAGTCCGGGGCCAAGCTGCTCGGTCTGTTCGAGGTCAGCATCCTCCACAACATCGTCCACCTGCTCTTCGCGGTGGGTCTGATCGCGGCCGCCCGCTACTCCTGGTCGCGCATCTACCTGCTGGGCGGGGGCATCGGGTACCTGGGCGTGGTCCTCTACGGCGTGCTCGTCGACCACGAGAGCGACGCCAACTTCCTCCCGATCAACGACGCCGACAACCTGCTCCACCTGGGCCTGGCCCTGGCCATGATCGCCCTCGGCATCATCGGTACCCGCATGTCGCGGGACAGGGTCACCACCCGGTAGTCCGCTCCCGCGGTTCACAGCTACGTAATAAAGGGGCTACGAGCACGAAACGAGGCACTGCCACTCTGACCTGACTTCGTGAAGCTGCACCGCTGGGTGCCTTGAAGCAGGAGACAGAATGACACTGCGACGTGCCATCGCGGGGCTGGGCCTTGTCATCGCGACATCGATAGCCCTTTCCTCACCGGCCTTCGCCCAGGAGGCCGGTGAGGACGTGGTGGCGCTCGGGCAACAGGTCAACCTGCTGTGGATCGTGATCGGCGCCTTACTGGTCATCTTCATGCAGGCCGGCTTCGCGCTGGTCGAGACCGGCTTCTGCCGGGCCAAGCACGCGGCCCACGTGGTGAGCACGAACTTCGCCATCTTCGGGATCGGGTTCGTCGCCTTCTTCCTCGTCGGCTATGCGTTCATGTTCGGCGGGTACTCCTACGTGCTCGAAGGCGCCGACTTCGGCTACGACGAGCCGATCGGCGGCGCCCTCTTCTCAGTGGGCGACTGGGTGTTCCTGTGGAAGGGCGGGTTCGCGCTCAGCGACATCGGCAGCGCCGGTGGAGCGGCGGTCATGGGCTTCTTCCTCTACATGGTGGCCTTCATGGACACCGTCGCCACCATCCCCACCGGGTCGATGGCCGAGCGGTGGAAGTGGAAGTCGTTCGTGAAGTGGGGCTTCTTCTGCGGGGCCATCTACTACCCGCTGTTCGGGGCGTGGACGTGGGGCGGTGGCTGGCTCAGCCAGCTCGGCAACAACGCCGGCCTCGGGCTGGGCTACGCCGACTTCGCCGGTTCCGGTGTCGTGCACGCCATGGGCGGCATGGCGGCCCTGACCGGAGCCATCGTGCTCGGCCCCCGCATCGGCAAGTTCGCCAAGGACGGCACCCCTCGTGCGCTCCCCGGTCACAACATCCCGATGGCCATGCTGGGCACCTTCATCCTCCTGTTCGGTTGGTTCGGGTTCAATGCGGCCTCGACGTTCGCCGCCACCGACATCCAGTTCGCGGCCGTTGCGGTCAACACGGCAATCGCCGCGGCGTTCGGAGCGGTGATCTCGATGTACTGGATCACCCGCAAGACCGGCAAGCCCGACCCGGGCATGATGGCCAACGGCATGCTCGCCGGCCTGGTGGCCATCACCGCACCGTGCGCCTTCGTGGACCCGTGGGCGGCGGCCGTGATCGGCTCCATCGCCGGCGTGCTCGTCATCGAGGCCATCTTCTTCGTCGAGCGGCGGCTGAAGATCGACGACCCGGTCGGGGCGATCTCCGTCCACGGCGTCAACGGCCTCTTCGGTGTCCTCTGCGTCGGCATCTTCTCAACCGGCAGATACGGGGCCGGCTGGAACCTGACCGAAGGCGTGGACGGCGGAGTCACCGGCATTCTGTACGGCGGCACCGGTGGTGAGCAGCTGATCGTCCAGCTGATCGGCGCCCTGACGATCATCGTCGTGGGTGGCGGCCTGTCGTACGCCTTCTTCAAGCTCCAGGACAAGTGGACCAAGGGCGGGATCCGACCGACCCGGGACGACGAGATCGCCGGCCTCGACCTGCCGGAGATGGGCGTGCCCGCCTACTCCATGACCGACTCCACCCCCATTGACGCCGA
>CADCTB010000011.1 GCA_902805665.1 uncultured Acidimicrobiales bacterium | reverse complement strand
CGCCGATGACTCGGTTGAGCCGCCCCCGGGTCGACGTCGGCCGGATCGCCATGGTGAAGTTCCCGCTCTATGCGCCGCGCGGGCCGGTCGGCGACGTGGGGCTCCGAGAGGTAGCCGAGACCTCAGACACCGGAGACCTCTTGGAGCTCAACTTCACTGCCTTCCAGGTTGACGAAACCCGGGTGACGGCCGCCTTCCGTCCTCCGGTTGACTGCGGGCCCCCCAGGCCCTCCGTCGCTGTCCGCCGGTACCCGTGCCCGACCTCGGTCACCACCCCACGCGGCCGCGTCATCCATCGCTTCGACGACACTCCGGGCCGGCCCATCCGCTATGTCGTGCTGGGTGAGACGCTCATCGCGTTCAAGGTGACGTCCCCCCGCTTTCCTGAGGACCTGACGACGGTGGTGGATGCGTTCGAGCCCGTGACGGCCGAGGACATAGCTCGGCTGGTCGACGCCACCTTCCGGGAGCGGGAGCTGGTCCGGCAGCACCCCGAGCGATACATCTCCTTCACCCCATATGTCCCGGAAGAAACCCCGCCCGGGTACCGCCAGGTGCTCGCCGCGTTCGACAACCCTCGTGACATCCAGCGCCCGTACCTGTTCATGCGGTGGAGAGGCGACGACGGAGGGTTCCGGCTCGACGAGTTTGCGCTTCCCACCAGCTTCGCTCCACCACGCAGCTGTGGGCCGAGCAATCCCGAGGCAGTCCTCGAGCTGCCGTGCTCGTTGCGGTTCACGACCCCCGACGGCAGACGGGTGTACACGGGAGCGGCCCTGTCCCCCGCCTACGTCCCGATCGGCGACACCATGGTCGTGATCGACCACTCCTTCGACGGCGACAAGGCCCTCGGCGCCCTCGTCGACTCCCTACGGCCCAAGCCGGCAGCGTCCATCCGGCGGTTCTCGTGCCCGGACGACAGTTCCTGCTGAGCCGGGCCGGGTCGATGTCGAGAATCCCGAGCCGGCTCCGACATCTGGGTGAGCGGCGTCGCAGGGGCGCCGCCGAACCAGAGAGGATGGAGCAATGCGATTCATGCTGCTGCAGAACTACGGAGAGGTCGGCTCGGGATGCGCCCCCATGTCGGAGTGGACCCCCGGTGACATCAACGCCCACATCGACTTCCAGCACACCCTCAACGCCGAGCTCCTCGAGCGGGGCGAGCTGGTCGACGCCCAAGGCCTGGCCGGCCCCGACCAGGCCAAGTTCGTCGTCTCCGACGGGGCCGGCGCCCCGGTGATCACCGACGGCCCCTTTCCCGAGTCCAAGGAGCTGCTCGCCGGGTACCGCATCGTCGACGTGGAGACGGTCGACCGGGCCCTCGAGATCGCCGCCCGGTCCTCCGCTGCACCCGGGCCCAACGGCGTGCCGCTCCAGGAGCGCATCGAGGTGCGCCAGGTGCTGAGCGCGCCCGACCCCGAGGTGTGACCCAACCGGCGACCACCGAGGGCCTGCTGCGCGAGCTGGCGCCGCAGGTCCTCGGTGCGGTCGTCCGCCGCTACGGGGACTTCGCCGATGCCGAGGACGCGGTCCAGGAAGCACTCGTCGCCGCAGCCACCTCCTGGCCCGGCAGCGGGCAGCCGGACCGCCCGCTGGCATGGCTGATCCGGGTGGCGTCACGTCGCCTGGCTGACCAGTACCGGAGCGACGACGCCCGGCGCCGCCGCGAGGACCTGGCCGCCTCCTTGTCGCTGGCCCAGCCGGACCCGACGCCCGGGCAGGACGACTCGCTCATCCTGATGTTCATGTGCTGCCACCCCTCCCTCACCCCGGCCACCGCCATCCCCCTCACGCTGCGGGCGGTCGGCGGCCTGAGCACCCGGGAGATCGCCGGTGCGTTCCTCGTCCCTGAAGCCACCATGGCCCAGCGGATCAGTCGGGCCAAGGCGAAGGTCAAGGCGTCGGCCGAGCCGTTCGCGCTGCCGTCGACGGAGACCCGCCCCGAACGACTCCGATCGGTGCTCCACGTCCTGTACCTCCTCTTCAACGAGGGTTACGCCAGCAGCAGCGGCCCCGATCTGGCTCGACCGGACCTCTCCGGCGAGGCCATCCGGCTCGCCCGTGCCGTGCACATCCGGCTGCCCGACGACCCCGAGGTCGCCGGCCTCCTGGCGCTGATGCTTCTCACCGACGCCCGCCGCCCGGCTCGCACCCGGGCCGACGGTGAGCTTGTCCCCTTGGCGGAGCAGGACCGCAGCCTGTGGGACCGAGCGCTCATCGCCGAGGGACTGACCCTCGTCACGGGCGCGCTACGGCGTGGGCAGGTCGGCGAGTACCAGGTGCAGGCTGCGGTGGCCGCCGTCCACGACCAGGCGGCCCGGTACGCCGACACCGATTGGTCGAACATCCAGTCGCTCTACGGTCTGCTCGAACGCATGACCGGCAACCCGATGGTGAGCCTCAACCGGGCGGTCGCCGCCGCCATGGCACAGGGGCCCGCCGCCGGGCTGGCCCTGCTGGCGGAGCTCGACCACCGGTTGGGCGACCACCACCGCCTGCACTCCGTCCGGGCCCATCTCCTCGAGCTCGACGGCCAGACCGGGCCGGCGATCGCCGAGTACCAGGCGGCAGCCGCTCGCACCGCCAACCTCCGGGAGAAGCACTACCTCACCACCAGGGCCGCCCGCCTGACGACCCGTGCGGCCGGCGACTGAGCCCTCCGCAGCACGTGCCCGACGACCCGGAGCTCGCCCGGCGGACGAGGCCGGGCGTCCTGGCTGCCGTCGCCGCCGGGGGGCGCTCGGCACCCCCGCTCGCTATGCGATCGGCCAGGTCGTCGACGTCGCCCAGAACACGTTTCCGTGGGTGAGGTTCTGGACGAACATGTCGGGCAGCTTCGCCCTCGGCTTCATTCTCGTCCTGGTGATCGAGCGGTTCCCGCCGTCCCGTTACGTGCGGCCGTTCTTCGCCACCGGCTCCCTCGGCGCGTTCACCACGTTTTCGACGTTGGCGGTGGGGACCGACCTGCTGATCAAGGACGGCCACGCGTCGCTGGGCATCGTGTACGTTCTCACCAGCCTGATGGCGGGGGTCGCCGCCGTCTGCGCCGGCATGGCGGGCGCGTTGCTCAACGCCGTGGGCAGCCTGGTGGTGGGAACCGCAGCGGCAGCTGCGGGCCTGGCCCTGGCCGCGGCGCTTTGACCGGTCCCGCCTCAGGCGGCGAAGCGGACGCGCAGGTCCACCAGACCGCGAAGCGTGAGGCTGTCGCGTACAACTGGCGGTGGGCCGACCAGCTCCATCGTGCCGAAGCGGTCGAGCAGCCGGTCGAGGACGATCTGGCCCTCCAGCCGGGCCAGCGCCGCGCCCAGGCAGAAGTGGATGCCCCCGCCGAAGCTCATGGGTGGCCCCTCGTCGCGCCCCACGTCGAAGCGCTCCGGATCATGGAAGCGAGCGGGGTCGCGGTTGGCCGCGCCCAGCAGGGCCAGGATGACGC
Organism: uncultured Acidimicrobiales bacterium; assembly: GCA_902805665.1. Classification (GTDB taxonomy): domain Bacteria; phylum Actinomycetota; class Acidimicrobiia; order Acidimicrobiales; family AC-14; genus CADCTB01. The sequence continues at coordinate 6,492 of CADCTB010000011.1, read as the reverse complement.
TCCCTTCGGGGATCTCGTGGCCGCCTATCGACAGGTCATCGGTGGCGACGCGAGCTGCGAGCTGCACGGGGCTGTCGAAGCGCAGCAGCTCCTCGACCGCCGGCCGGACCAGGGATCGGTCGGCCCGTAGCCGGACCAGCTCGTCGGGATGGCGCAGGAGCGCGAGCAGCCCGTTGCCGATCAGGTGGGTGGTGGTCTCGAATCCGGCCGCGAACAGCAGGATGGCGGTGGAGATCAGCTCGTGCTCGCTGAGCTGGTCACCCTGGTCCTCGGCCTCTATCAGCTTGGTGAGCAGGTCGTCCCGGGGATGGGCCCGACGCTCGGCCACCAGGCCGGCGAAGTACTCCTCGAGCTTCTGCTCGGCGACAAAGGCCTCCGTCATCGCCTCGGAAGTCACCACCAGCTCGAGCACGGCGGTCACCGACCGCACCAGGGGTCGCAGGGTGGGCCGGTCCTCGGCCGGAACCCCGAGCATCTCGCCGATCACGGTGACCGGGAGGGGGAAGGCCAGAGCGTCCATGACGTCGACCTCCTCGGACCCGAACCCGTCGAGCAGATCCTCCACCAGGGCCACGATGCTCGGCCGCAGCCTCTCCACCGTCCGTGGGGTGAAGGCCCGGGTCGCCAGCGCCCGCAGGCGGGTGTGATCGGGCGGGTCGGTGGTCAACATGTTCGACCGGTCGTTGCGGAACCGGGCCTGCTCTTCCGCCTGCTCGTCGCTCAGTCCCAGGGAGCTGACCGCCCCCGAGAAGTCCTTGCCGACCCCGGGATGGCGCAGCAGATGCTGGCAGTCGTCGTACCGGCTGAGGGCCCAGAAGCCGAACGCGCTCCGGTGCACCGGCGACTGGCTCCTGAGGGCCGCGTAGCGGGGGTATGGGTCAGCCCGGCCCTCGGGCGTGGCCACCAGCTCGGCGAGAAGGGCGTCAGGGTCGACAGCGGACACTGTGGGCATGATCCAGTGCTACCAGGGTGGGAGTCGCTCGGGAGGTCGGCGGGCCTCCTACCCGCTCGGAAGGAGGCTCAACCCGGGGTGGCGGGGGTCGACGTCGAGTGGCGCTCGATGAAGGTGCGGGTCGCGTCCCAGAAGAGGGGCTGGGCGGCGGCGGCATGGTCGGCGTCGGGAATGACGGCGAGCTCGGCTCGGGGAATGTGCCGGTAGAGGCGCAGGGCCTGGTCGAGCCCGGCCATCTCGTCGCGGTCGCCGGTGATGACGAGCGTCGGCTCGGTGATCGACGCCAGCTGCGACTCGCCGTAGCGGGGCACGGTGAGCCAGAGCCTGGAGATCTGACGGAGGAACCCGAGCCACTCCTGCTCGTCCCGGATCGTGGCGTGCGCGGCTCTGGTCTGGCGGTAGAACTCCTCGCCGAACTCCTCGGCCACGAGGTCGAGGTCCACCTCACCCGGCGATGGGAACCCCCAGCTGTGGAGGCCCTCCAGGTAGGTGTCGTGTGGTTCGCTCACCGCGCCGCCGAGGATCAGCGCCCGGGCCCGGCCCGGGTGCCGCATGCCGAGCTCGAGGGCGATCTGGGCCCCGTCGCTGTAGCCCAGGACGACCGGTCGGTCCAGCTCCAGGACGTCGATGAGCCTGGCGACGTCGTCGGCCATCTGGTCGTAGCCGAGGTGGTCCGCCGGGTTGTCGGTGCCTCCATGTCCCCGGGAATCCGGGGCGACCACCCGGTACCGGCCGGCGAGCACGGGCATGGCGTCGATCCACGACATGGCGGCGGTGGCAAGCCCTCCGTGGAGAAGTACCACGGGCACCCCTTCCCCCCGCTCCAGGAAGTGCACTGTCATCCCGTCGACCTCGACGGTCCGCGACCCGCCCGGAGCGCGCGAAGTCTGGAAGCGGTATCGGGTCTGGCTGAACGGTTCCCCCTTTCCGAAGGCGAGCACCTTGGACGGCGAGACCGAGAAGACGTGGGCCACGCCGCGGGCGTCGAACTCGGCGCCGGCGATCGCAGAGCTGCGCTCTCGGAACGCGCCGTCCACCACCTCGTAGGGCCAGTTCAGCTTCGACTCCCACAGCCCGGCCAGGCGGTGCAGCAGCGGCTCGTCCGTCACTCGAACCGCGCTCCCCTCCACCACCACGTCCAGTCCGGAGAGGAACCGGTCGCTGCCGGTCGTGAGCACGCACCGCGGATTGGCCTCGATGTTCTTCGCCTTCTGCTCACGGGGCCCGGTGCAGAAATGGAGGCGCCCGTCCAGCCATATGGCAGGCAGCGGAGTGACGTGGGGCCTGCCGTCCCGACGGACCGTGGACAGCCAGAAGATCTCGGCCTGCTCGAGCGCACGCTGCACGTCGGACCATGGGCGCGCCGTCGCCCCGCCACTGCTGAAGCGCTCGTCCAGCTCCGCGATCGGTTCCGCTACTGACATCGACACCTCCAGGTGCGTTCAGATCCGCTGAGGAAGAGACGCCGGCATGGCACCGAACTCATCGCTTACGGGTGAACCTCCGGCGGTCGACGGGGCCGGCCAGCGCCAACTCTTCCAGCCACGCCTCCGTCTGACGAGGCCTGGTCATCCTGAGGACCTTCGGGCCTCCCTCCTGTGCCATCCACCCCGCGATGCGGTTCCGCTTCCGACGGAAAGAATGGAAGTGCCACCTCACGATCGATTCCCGGGACACGGCCCGCCTGAGCGACTCGGTGTTCCCGTTGCAGATGAGGCTTCGCTTGCGGCAGCGGGAGATCGTCCGCCGGACGAGGCGCTGTAGAGAGATCAAGCGGGGATAGTCCAGGGCCACGATGAGCTCCGCCCGGGCGAAAGGGATGTCCCGCCATCGCCCGTAGGCGGTATCGAGGATCCACTCCGGCTGCGCACAGATGGCGGCGATCCTCCGGCGCTGCTCGTCGAGCGGCACCTCCACCCACCCCGGTTCCCACGTGAGCTCGTCGACGGAGTACCACGGCAGCGACGTGATGCGGCTGATTCTCTCTGCCAGCGTCGTCTTCCCAGACCCCGTCACGCCATAGACCAGCACTCGTCGCGCCCCGCCCAGGCCATTCCCGCCGAGCATCGAACGACACTACATTCGGTGGCCTCCAGCGGATAGAACTGTGACTGTGGAGCACGGCGGATATGACCGTCACGGGCTGGTGAGGGGTGCCCGTTTCGGCGCCATCGTCACCGCGCTGCTTCTCATCGCCGGCTGTGGCGGGGGGTCCGGGTCGACGGCACCAGGGCCGGAACCGGCAGTCGTGCGCCGCCAGGTGAAGGTCGAGAGCACAGAGCGGTCGTACCGCCTCTACACGCCTCCGGATTCGGAGAGTGACGGTCCGGTGCCGCTGGTGCTCGCCCTGCACGGCAGCTACAACTCAGTCGACAGCTTCGTGGACGCCAGCGAGCTCGACGACGCGGCGTCGGCCAACGGGTTCATCGTCGCCTATCCGGAGGCCTTGGGACTGCTCTGGAACGGGGGATTCTGCTGCACAAGCGGTCGAGGCAGTACCGCCACCGACGTCGCCTTCCTCGATCGGGTGATCACCGATGTGGCGGCCGTCCGCCGCATCGACCTCGGCCGCGTCTATGCGGTGGGCGTCTCCGCGGGAGGCGTCATGGCCTACCGCCTCGGGTGCGACCTCGCCGGAAGGCTGGCCGGTGTGGCCGCGGTGGCCGGAGCGATGGTCCTCGACGATTGCCACCCGTCCCGGCCAGTTCCGGTCATCGCAATTCACGGAACGGCCGACGGCATCGTTCCCTACGAGGGTGGGCGGATCCAAGGCGGTGCAACCCGGCCCGCGCCTCCCGCGGCCGCGGTGATCGAGCGATGGGGAACCCTGAACGGTTGCACCGGCGCCGAGGCTGCCGAAGTGCGGGGTACCGTCACCATCGCCACCTGGACGGGATGCGCCGACGGATCACGAGCGCAGCTGGTCACCGTCGAGGGCGGTGGGCACAACTGGTTCCTGCCTGTCTACGGTCCTCCGAACGGGGCGCTGGACGCCACCCGCACCATCGTGGAGTTCCTGGGGCTCGGACGCCGGCGGTAGCGGTCCTACCGTTCACCGGCCGGAGGCCCGCCTCACCGCCAGCGGCGCCGTCCCGGCAAGAGAGCCATCACGACGGCGGCCAGGCCGAGGAGGCCGACCAGGACGCAGATCGCGGCGGGCACCACGAGGCCGAGGACAAGAAGGACTATCGGTACCACCAGGATGAGCATGACCACCAGGCCCATCACGGTGAAGAGCCGGGAGCGCGTCCCGAGCAGAGCCCTCGTCAAGTCGCTCACCTGGCCCCCTTTCGACCACACCGGCCACCGAGGCATTGGAGTGACGCCCGACCGTCATCGTGCGTCCGGGGACGGCCTCTGTCAAGGAATGTGAGAGTGGCTCCGGCGACCTTCTCGCTTCTACCGAGGCAGGAGACGATCGAGCTGTCGTCTTCGCGGCTCTCCGGCTCGTCGACGGCGTCTGCGCGCACATCCGGCGATCACAAGTGCTGGCACCGAGGAGCGCGCCCATCCCCATGGGCTGACAACACCGAGAACGCGTAGTGGCCGCCGTCCTTCGTCGCAGTGATCGTCGCCTGCTCGAACTCCTGGCACCGCCGTCCCCCGGTCAACGTCGACTGGCCCGCGGTCGGGTATCCGAACCGTCCGTCACGGTCGTCGAAGGACAGGTAGTACTCGAGCATCGGCGAAGACAGGACGTGCGGCGGGCCGCCCGACCGCTCCATGAAGAAGGCCGAGAGACCTCCGCCATGGCCGAAGCCCTGCGTCCACCCGTGCTTCCACGCTGCTCTGCGTCCGACCGGGAAGCCGTAGTCGAACTTCGCGTCCTCGCCGGCGTTCCGGAAAAGGTCCCAGAACGCACCCGTGACCGCGAAGACCTGTCGGTTCTCACCGCACGGCTCTTGGAGCAGCACCGCCGTCTTGGACCTACCTCCGGCGAAGAGCTGCCGGCAACCCACGCTCCACCGTTCGACCGCCGACGCCGGCATCCCGATCTCCTCGGCGCCCCCGCTCTCCATGTAGGCGCGCTCGTATCCGACGATGTCGGGCGCACCCTCCCCTATGCCGTAGCCGGGGGCGTCGCCGCGGCAGCCGACGAGAGCGCCCACCAGGACCATCGAGGCGACCAGCGTGAACCGACCGCGACCCGCTCCGAATGCTGCCGCCGTAGGGTTGCTTTCCGCCGTTCTCATCGCCATCCTCAACGTTTCCATGAGTCGGGACCGTGGGGCAACGCATTTAGAGCCAGGTCCCCAGCCGGACCGGCTCACGCTCGCTCCTGCGTGGGAGGATGCCGCGGCCTGGCCATCGGAGCGGAGTGACGTGGGCGACCTGCAATCTCGCCGTGAGGCTTACTCACGGATCAGCACGGCCGTGGCGTACCTCGATGATGTCGAGCTGAGGTCTGCGGTGCTCACCACCGGGCTCACCGCCCGTGGCGGCTGGGGCGCGAGCCACCCCGCGGAGATCGCCGGATGGCCTGTGTTCGTCAAGAGACTCCCGTTGACGGAGGTCGAGCGCGCGCACATGTTCTCGACGAGGAATCGGTTTCGGCTCCCGAGCTACTACAACTACGGAGTCGGCTCCGCAGGCTTCGGCGTGTTCCGCGAGCTCGCCAGCCACGTCAAGACCACCAACTGGGTCCTCGAAGGCGCGATCGAGTCGTTCCCACTGCTCTACCACTCCCGGGTCATGACTCGAGCGTCGCGATCCGCCGACCCGAGGTTCCGCCTCGACGACTATGTCCGACTGTGGAACGGCAGCAGGGCTGTCGCGAACTACATGATGGCGAGGGAGGAGGCGGGTCACGAGCTCTGGCTGGTCCTCGAACGCTTCCCGCACACCATGGCGACTTGGCTCCCGGCGAACCAGGGGGCCGCTGGGCGAGTGGTCGACCAACTGTGCAGCACCATCGCGTTTCTGCGATCGCATGGGATCGTCCACTTCGACGCCCACACATGGAACGTCGTCGGTGACGGCGAGCAGCTGCACCTGACCGACTTCGGCTTGGTCCTGGACTCGCAGTTCGACCTCACCGACCGAGAGCGGTCATTCCTGGGGAAGCATTCCCATTACGACTACGGCGAGGCGCTCGCAAGCCTCGGATTGCTGGTGCTCGGGATGTTTCGGACCTTGGAGCCAGAAGCGCGCGAGCGGCTCGGGGACACGTACGGAATCATGCCGGAAGCCGCGCCGCACCAGGTACTGCGCAGGCTCCTCGAACGCTTGGACTCGCTCTTCGACGATGGTGTCCTACCGCTTGAGGCGGAATTCGTGGAGACCCTGATCCGTCACCGGGAGGTCATCTTGTTCATGACCACGTTCCTGTCGGAGCTTCAGCGAAATCCGCGCAAGAACACCAGATACGACGATGGCGCTCTCGAGCGTCTGCTCGCCGCCGCGGGCGTCTTGTCCTGACCTACTTCCCTCTCGAACTATTGGCGTCCGCCGGCTGTGAGATGACGGGGACGACACCACCTCGACGACGGAAGGGCCGGGAAGGACGACTGTGGTGACCCGACCACGGGTGGCGGTCCCAC
>CADCTB010000010.1 GCA_902805665.1 uncultured Acidimicrobiales bacterium | reverse complement strand
GCCGGACTCCGACCATCGGCGAGGTCCTGTCCATGATCGCCAGCCGCCGGTCAGGACGGTGGCTCCTCCTCGCCGGGTGGCTGTGGCTGGGCTGGCACCTGTTCGTGCGGTCCCACGTCGTTTAGGCCGGCTGCGACTGCGCTCTCACCAGGCATCCCGGTTCCGCCACACCCGGGAAGTACGACCGCCATTCCGACCGAAGCCGCTCGCGCGTCGGCTGGCCTGCTCGTGCGCCGACATGCTCCGACACCATCGTGGCCATCAGAAACGACAGGTCGGCACACTCCCGCAACGACGAACCTCCCAGCAGACCGAACAGCAAACCCGCCGCCATCCCGTCACCGGCGCCGGTGCTGTCCTTGACCGGGACGTTGTTCTTCAGACCGATGCGGGCCTGGGTGCCGAGGATCTCCTCCACCTCGAACCGCCCGCTGGCGATCGTCAGGTATCCGGCTGCCGGATCGCCTGACACCGCAGACCGAAAGCGCTTGACCAGGGTGACGAGAGGTTGGCCGTACCCCTTCATGCTCTTCCAGGCATAGAGGCGCTCCAAGTCGGCCCGGACCCCGGATTCGCCGTTCTCGCGCCACGGCGCCGCCGAGTTGTCGACGAGCTCACGGAGGTTCTGCTCGTAGAGAAACAGGATGTTGACCCGCGACAGGATGGGATCGAGCCGGTCGAGGCCGAGCGTTGCGTAGAGGGCGCCCGGGTTCAACGAGAGCACGGTGTGCGCCGGAAGGCCGGCCACCACCGACTCCTGAAGACGGAGCTCGGCGGGAGACGTGAACGACGTGAGGTGCACGATCCGGGACTGCCGGGTGGTGTCGTGCAACCGCTCCGCCGCACCGATAGTGGAATCGGTCACCTGGGCGAGGGACTCGTTGACACCGGCGTGGACATAGATGGACCGAACCCCGTGGGTGTCGCTGAAGATGATGCTGTGGCCCGAACGGGATCCATCGTCGGTGGGCACAGTCAGCATGCTGCGGCAGTCGACGCCGATCGAGTCGAGGCCATCGAGAAGCACACGTCCTTCGACGTCGTCACCGACGATGCCCGCAGCGGCGACCCGGCATCCCAGTAGCCGGAGCGCAGCGATCGTGTTCGCTCCCGAGCCCCCCGGAGCCTCCACAGGCACGTCGATCGTCACTTCATGGTCGGGAGCGACGCGGTCGACCACGTAGATGCGGTCGAGGTTGTGGGCGGTGACCGTCACCGCGTCGGTGGACAGCGACCCCGACTCGCCCAGACGGTGACGGAGCTCCTCGGTTGCACTCTCCCGTACCGAGGACCCGCCCGCTTCCGATGCGGCCGGCGCCGTCCACCTCCCCTTGGCGTCGACCTCGTCCTGCATCTGCTTGAAGGTGGCATGGGCCGGGAGGAGCGCCACGAGCCGGGCGAGCTCCCGCTTGGCGGTGTCGTGCTGCTCACCGTCCATGAGGAGGCGAATGTAACGGTGCCCGAGCTCGGCGAGGCTGCTCGTGAAGCGGCGGAAGAGGTCGGCGGCGACGGGGCACATGCCCGCGTAGACCCGGACCGGGTCCTCTCTCCATTCGTCGAGGCCGCGGCGGGCGAGGGCCTGGCGGTCGTCGTCCGTGAGGCTCTCCCAGTTGTTGAGGAGGTGCTCGGCGAGCCGAAGGAAGCGGAGGGCGTCGATCTGGTCGGCGTCGACCCGCACGGTGTAGAAGCCGCCTTTGGCGGGCGGGAGCACCACAGCGCTCGACGGGACTGCGTCCTTCAACGTCCGCCGCAACCTGCTGACGAGAGATTCGATGCTGCGCTTGTAGAGCAGGCTGGCCGAGCTCCCGTACACCGCGGTGACCAGCTCGATCAGCGGGACGCCCCGGTCGGCATTGGCGGCGAGGGCCAGTAGGACGACTTCCTGCTTGGGCTCGAGCTTCAGCTCCAGTGGCCCGTCCGAATCGTCGCTCACCTTCAGCGGACCGAGGATCGCGATCTTCATCGGTGAATCCTAGACAGCACTTCACCCATATCGACCTGCCGTCGCAGGGTGTGTGCGGATCACGTGTCGATCAACACCACGCCGTGAGCAGCCCATGGTTCGATGCACCTGGTGGGGGGCGAGCGATGTCATCGGTGATCGTCGCAGCCCGCATCCATCTCGAAAACAACACAAGGAGCGCGGACACAGATGGGCAGATCACGGTACCGAATCACCTTCGCGGCAGAGGTTCCCGGCGGGGCGGGAACTGAAGACGTCGACGCAGATCAGATCGGTCACGTCCACGACGGAGCTGTCGCGTGGCTCAACTTCCATGATGGCGCCGGCGAGGTGCTCAGGCTTCGGTCCGACTCGGTGGAGCGGGTCCAGCGCATCCGGTAGGGGCGTTCAACGCCCACGCCTCTCGCGCGAACCCCCGGGTAGGCTCGCCTCTGGCGAATCCAGCGAACGCTGGAAAGGCGGAAGGAGCTGGGATGGCGTCCGAGCAACTGGCCCCCGGGAGCATCGTGGTCACCGGTATCGAGTCATCGAGCGGCGCCGGCGCCGTGTTCCGGATCCACCCGACACGGGGCACGGAGAGCAAGCTTTCCGCGGCCGGTGATTTCGCCACCCCGATCGGGATCGATATCGAGGCCGACGGCACACTGGTGATCGCCGACGCCGACGCCTTTGGCGGCCGGGGGGGCGTGATCCGAGTGGACCCGGCGACCAAGAAGCAGAGCACCTTGGCGTCGGGTGAGCCGTTCGCCAACCCGTTCGACCTCACCGTCGAAGCCAAGGGCGGCATCCTGGTGGTCGACCCACACGCCTCCGGCGCAGGTGGGGTTGTCCGGGTCGACCCCAAGACCGGCAAGCAGGTGATGCTGTCCTCCGGCCAGGAGGCGGACACGACCCTCCCTCTTCGTGAGGTCGGGATCGCGCTCGAGAAGAACGGCCGGGTCCTGGTCGTCGAGCAGAGCCTCTCCGGCGGGATGGGCGGAGGGCGGGTGACCCGCATCCACCAGAAGACCGGTGTTCGCAAGGTGGTGTCGACCGGAGGTTCGTTCACGAGCGCGTCCGGGGTGGCGGTCGAGGCCGACGGCGGCATCCTGGTCACCGACGCGAACGCCTTCGGTGGGAGCGGCGGGGTGATCCGGGTCCACCCGAAGACGGGCGTGCAGACCAAGGTCTCCTCAGGCGGCCACTTCATCAGCCCGCTGGGCATCGCGGTGGAGGCCGACGGCAACATCCTGGTCGCCGACTCCGACGCCTTCGGCGCCACGGGCGGTGTCATCCGCGTGAACCCGAAGACCGGCGAGCAGACGAAGGTGGCCTCCGGCAAGAAGTTCAAAGGCCACCGGAGGCTGGCGGTCGTCCCGCCGGCTCAGTGAGCCGCGGACGGTCAGCCCCGGCAGTCCGGCTCGTTCCCGGGTTCCAGCTGCTCCGACCCGCTGATGCCCGACGTCATGTCGCGGGCGATCACCGAGACCCAGCTCCCGCGCTCGTAGTCCGCCGGCTGGGGGCACGGCACCGGCCGTCCTTCCCACCGGATCTCTCCGTTGGCATCGGCTTGGACTTCCTGCTCGACGTAGGGCCTGGCGTTGCCTCCGGACGCCGCCATGACGGCGGTGACGAGAACCTGCCCGTTGGGAGTGAAACCCTTGCCCTTGAGCGTCACTGCTTCCATTCTCCCGTTGGAAGCACGGTCGACGTCGGCGCTGATGGTCGGATCATTGGTCGCGATGTCCTGCGATGAGCAGCTGACGGTGACCATCAGCATCGCGGTGGCCAAGAGTCCGAGGGCCTTGGACTGGAAACGGGACCGAGTCGTCGAAAACCTCATCGCATTCGCCCTTTCTAGGCAGCCGAATGACATCGGCTCTTTCCCACTGCGGAGTGAACCCCCTCCACTCCGAAGCGCCGGCCCAGGACTTCGGCACATCTGACCGGCGGCAACCGTCGGACTGTATCCCGTCGTGTCTCCTGGACGTCGGGGTAGAGGTATTGAACAGTTACCGGCTGGGTGGCGCGAGCGGAAATGCGGCCTGCGAAACGAGGCATGTAGGGGGTATTCTTCAGTGTCGTGGAGCCTCGGCGGGCGCCGATCGACGACGTGTGGCGGAAGGCCGAGGACCACTCGATCCGGCGGCTGCCGGGCGTGCTCGCCGGCGCACTGCGGCTCGTCCGGAAGGCCGCCCCCCGCGAGCTGACGCTGTCGTTCGCGCTCCAGGTCGGCACCGGCGCCGGCGTGGCCGTGCAGTTGCTGCTCGGCCGCCGTCTGCTGGACGACATCCTGCAGGCCGACCGCCTCGAGCTGGGCCTGGCCGACGTCCTGCCGACCCTGGTCATCTTCCTGACCGTGACCGCCCTGCTCCAATTCGGCTACTCGGCCCGCTCCGAGCTCCAGCGGGTCCTCGGCGATCTGACCGGCCGTCACGCCCAGGACCACATCATCGACGTGGCCACCATGGTCGACCTCGAGGCCTACGAGAGCCCTGAGTTCCACGACCGGCTGATGCGAGCGTCGATGGCCGCCAACTTCCGGCCCGCCAACATGGCCAACAACTTCACGCAGATGACCTCGGCCGTGATCGGCGTCGTCGGCCTGCTGATCGCCCTCCTCGCCCTCCATCCCCTGCTCGTCCCCTTCGTCGTGCTGGCGTACGTCCCGGTGTGGGTGGCCACCATCCGCAACAGCCGCACGTCGCACGGGTTCGGTTGGCGCATGACGCCTGCCGATCGGAAGCGGCAGTACCTGGGTATGGCCCTGAGCACCAAGTACTTCGCCCAGGAGCTGCGGGCGTTCGACCTGGCCCCTCACCTGCGCCGGCGCTACGACGCGCTGTACGACCAGCGCATCGCCGAGGTCCGGGCCGTCACCCGCACCCGTCTGCGACGGTCCCTGCTGGCCAGTGTGGCCAGCTCGGTGCTGTCAGGCGTGAGCGTGTCCCTGGTGGTGGGGCTGCTGCTTGCCGGGCGGATGAGCGTGGCCTCTGCGGCCGCCGCCGCGGTGGCCATCCAGCAGCTTGGCGCTCGGCTGTCCGCGATCGCGGGGAGCGGGTCGAGCCTGTACGAGGACGCCCTGTTCCTCGACGACTACAACTCCTTCCTGGAGCTGGCGCCGGTGATCGCGGCGGCGCGGCCGGACGCTCCCGCGCCGGACGGCTTCGGCACCCTCACCATCGATCACGTCAGCTTCACCTATCCCGGTACCGACAGGGTGGCCCTCGACGACGTGTCCTTCGAGGTGCATGCCGGCGAGGTGGTGGCCCTCGTCGGCGAGAACGGGTCGGGCAAGACCACGCTGGCCAAGGTCCTCTGCCACCTCTACTCGCCGACCGCCGGTCGCATCCTCTGGGACGGTGTCGACACCTCGGCGTGCGACCCTGCCGATGTGCGGCGACACATGGCCGTCATCTTCCAGGACTTCGCCCAGTACTGCCTCAGCGCCAAGGACAACATCGCCGTGGGTGGCCATGAGCGGGCCGACGACCTCGACGCCATCGTCGGTGCGGCACGGGAGTCGGGCGCCGACGAGTTCCTCGCCGCGTTGCCCCACGCCTACGACACGATGCTCGGTCGCCAGTTCGAGGGCGGCGAGGAGCTGTCCATCGGGCAATGGCAGCGGGTGGCGCTGGCCCGGGCCTTCTTCCGGGGCGCCCCGTTCGTCATCCTCGACGAGCCCACTGCCGCCCTCGACCCTCGGGCCGAGCACGAGCTGTTCGAGCGGATCCGCACCATGGCCCGGGGCCGCACGGTATTGCTGGTGTCTCACCGCTTCTCCAGCGTGCGGTCGGCCGACCGCATCTTCGTGCTCAGCGGCGGACGGCTGGTGGAGCAGGGCACACACGAGGAGCTCCTCGCCCACGGGGGTCAGTACGCCGAGCTGTTCACCATGCAGGCCTCGGCCTACCTGTCTCCGGTCGCCGACGCCTAGCTTGCAGGTTTCCAAGTATCTGAGCGAAATGCACGTATGTGATGGCGAAGTTCGAGGTCAGGCCGAGGCCAGCACGCCGTCAATTGCGTCAATAGGCGGCGCAAAGAAGTAGCCGCCGCCGGTGGGGACGACCCACTCGTGGAGGAGGTCGAAGCGCCTGGCGCCGGAACCGGTGGGGAAGTCCAGCCATCGAGAGCGGACACCGCCGTCGTCTCTTTGGCCGATGACCGGATCATGCCCGCCGGAGTTGGGCTGAGCTGAGGAGTTCGCCCAGCGCCTGGTGACGAACTCGAACTGATCCTCGATGGTCGCGCCGTAGCAGAGGAACATCAGACCGCGTTCCCTGTTGATCAGCTTGCGCGACGGGTTTTTGACGCCCGCCACGGGGGGGCCGTACGGAATCCCCCGACGCAGGATCACACGCAAGAGGGTGTCGGCGGGCTTGCCCAGGTCAGTGACGCTGTCCCGCGGGTTCATCTTCCGGATGTGGGAGAAGTGAGGACAGACGACTCCGAGCATGTCGGCATTGGCGTGTGGATGTGTGTCTCCCGGGTAGCCCGGTATAGGACGCAGCGGCGACGGGCGGGTCCTGTCGTCGAACAGGAAGTGGTTGGCCGCGAACGGATCCCCGGCGAGAACCGGGTCGTCCGCCGTTGATGCCCGCATCAACGGTGCGCCGCTGGGCCAGCGGCCCACGAGGCGGGACGCGAACTCGACGACCGGAACGCCGGCCGCCGCCGCCCCCTCAGCACAGAACTTCCAGAACGCCGGAACGTCCTGCCGCAGCCGCCGGCACACGACATAGGAGCCCAGGCGGGCCCACTTCGGGAAGTCGGTGGCCGGCGGGCGTCGGGCAAGGAAGCTCTCCGGATCCTGGCGTGGCTCACCGAGGAGGAACTGACCTGGCCACACAAGGGGCTGGCCGGGCCTGGCAAAGAGGTGGGGCATCTGGTCGCCGGGGAAGCGGGGGACGAGGTAGCGGGGCGTGATGAAGTCGCCCGGTTCGGTCGACACCTTGCCTCTCACCCCGGGCTGTGAAATCCCGTCTTTGAAGCCGAAGTGCTCGTGACCGCGCAGACCTCCCGGCAGCGTGTCACCTCGCTGCTCGAAAAGGAGCTGCAGATCATGGTCGACAGCGTCCGCCCGCAGGCTCGACACCATGTCCTCCAAGTCACCTGCATCGTCGCCGGCAACGATCAGGAGGATGTCGGCCTCGTTCCCAGGGCTCCCTACCACCCAGTTCGCCCGGTGGCCCGGGTGCGACTTGTCCGTGGGATCTCCGAGATACGTCGAGCGAGCAGCCAATCCCTGCCGGAAACTCTGGTCGCCGAATACCGAGGATTGCTCCGGGCCCAGGAGCGCGCTGATCGCGCCGGAGGAGAAGGCGATGTTCACCCAGGTGGCCTTCAGGCCGGGCTCCGCCTCGCCACGGCTCAGACGTAGTGCCCGGTGGGCGCGCACGAAGGTGAGTACCTCCTCCATGGAGGAGATGGACGGCCGTATCGCGACGAGCCACCTCCGGGCCCGGTGGACGTCTCCCATCCGGAAGAAGAGGAACTGTTGGTGGTCCTTGTTGAATCCCGGAATGACGTTGCCCTGGATACGGCGACGAGCGGCCAAACGGAACACGTATTCCCGTGGCTCCTTCGGCGTGTCCTTGGCCCTGAGATGGGCCCCCGAGCCGGCCAGCATGATCCCCTTGGGCAGCACGGCGTGGTGGTCGTCGATGGTCTCGAGCGCGGCTTTGGCGACCTCGCTCATGCCCGGGTTCCCGCCAGGCCGCCGATGAGAACCGTGATGTGCTCGGCGAGCTGACCGCCGTGCTCGATCGGCCGGCCCCCTATCGAGATGTCCCCCACCACGAAACCTTCGCTCGCCGGCACCTCGTACTCGACACGCAGTGCCGGAAGCGCCGGCTCCGACGCCGGACGCACCACCCTCCAGTAGTTGCCGACGGGCGAGTCGTCCGGCTTCGTCCACCCCATGTCGTCCCAACCGAGGATGTACAGACCGACAGGGTCTCGGAGGGTGACCCACAGGTTCTTGCGGGCGAGCGCCTTCAGGTCGAGGCGTATCCGTGGATCGACCGCGGTCATGTCGCCCCCGGGCGTCTCGTAGTTGTCGCGATAGGAAACTCCGGCGACGCTTCCCCGAGCTTGACCGATGGCCTGCCCGAGCGTGTTGGGCGGGGAGGTCACGATGTAGTGAATGATCCCGTCGCGGGTGTTCCAGTCGTTCAAGGGCTCATAGAACCCCTCGGGGGCGATGTCCCGCTCTTCGATCGAAGGGTTGCCGAGGAGCTCCCGATAGAGTCGAAGGACGACTTCAGGATGGACCCGGTGCAGCTCGCTCCAGTACTCGGGTGTCTCGGTGGTGAACGTCACCTTGGTGATCTTGTTGTCGTGCGGTCGGCGCACCACACGCCATTCCAGATACTCGACCTGCGTGCTCTGTCCACCGGTCGTCCGGTCACTGCGGTCGCGCGTGTCGCCGGCGGCGAACGCGCTCTGATCCCCAACGAACAGCGGACGAGGGAACCCGATCCAGATCAGATCGCGGTTCACAACGACAGCGACGTCGGTCGTTGTCGGGTTGTAGAAGCCGCCGAGTCGCCGGCTCGGATCGTCTATGTCCGGAGCTCCGGGGTTGTCCGGGCCGAACAGGAGGCGGACGAATCCGCTCCACTCGTCGTAGAAAGTCGACCCCTCGGGGGCGTCTCGCAACCGCCCTGGTGTGTCGAAGCGAGCCAACGGCACTGTCCGCCTCCTCCGTGTGACACTCGAGGTCAACAGTCTCGTAGCTCGTGGCTCCTTTGGCTACTGCCGAGAACTGTCAGGAGCCGAAGCCCTCCGGTAGCAGGCGGCTGCCGTAGTAGACCTGCCAGTGGTAGTAGCCGAGGTAGGCGCGCTCGTCTGTCCTGATCTGCTCGGCGTAGACACTGACCGCCCGGACATAGCGATTGCTGGGGTTGTAGGAGTAGAGCGCGGAGGCCATGTCGGACGGTGCGCCGTTGTTGCGGAGCATGCGGGCTGCGGCGTGAATGGCGTCGTGGGTGTTGTTGATGTCGCCCCCGTTGCCATAGGTGTCCCAGGTCGACGGGATGAACTGCATCGGCCCTTGAGCGCCGGCGACGCTGTTGCCCCTGATCCGCCCCATCCGGGTCTCGACGAAGTGGATGGCGGCCAGGTACTGCCAGGGCACACCGGTGGCCGACTCGGCCGACCGGTACTCCGCCAGCAGCTCCCCGGGAGGGGGCGGCGTGACGATCCGCCAGTCCGGGAGCTCCGTGGATGCGCCCCCATGAGCGGCAACGTCGGCTGCCGCCTGCCGGGCCAGATCGGTGGCGGCCCGGACGTTCGCATCGACGATGGGCTGGATGTCGGGCGGGACGAGCGCCAGGACCTCGGCCTGCCACTCCTCGCGCACCGAGAGCCTTCCGTACACGACCTGCTGGGAATGGCCGGCCCGGGCCAACCGGGCGACCGGCGTCGACGGTTCGCGGATGGCGCGCTCCGCCTCGGTGATCTG
Source organism: uncultured Acidimicrobiales bacterium (assembly GCA_902805665.1). GTDB lineage: Bacteria > Actinomycetota > Acidimicrobiia > Acidimicrobiales > AC-14 > CADCTB01. Next base: position 542 of record CADCTB010000010.1, on the reverse strand, counting down.
GACCGCGAGGCCGGCCGGCGTGTCGGCCGCAACCGGTGGGCCGGCAACGGTCGTCGATGTGACCACGATGGTGGTGCTGGCTCCCGAGGACTCCCGTGCGGCCCTGGGCGAGCCGGCGCTCCGGTCGCCACCGGTGGGCCCGCACGCCCCCGTGACACCCAGCGCCACCGCGATGAACCAGCGCGCCCGTCGGTCCACGGCTCCGCCCTACCCACCGCAGCCTCGAACTACCGCGCGCTGGCCGTGCTGCGGCAATGACCTCGTCGGGCGCCATGCGCGCAGCCACAGCGCCCGGCTCGGTCCGCAGGTCGTCTGGCCGTGCGTGCTCTCAGTTGGCGCCGAAGCAGATGAAGGCGGCGGATGCGGCCACGGCCAAAGGGTCGGACGAGTCCGTTTCGCCCTGGGCCCGGCACAGGGCCTCGGCCGGCGAGGACCCGGCCCGGAGCAGACGGTGAACGGCCAGCATGAGCTGAGCGGTGTGCTCGTCGGGCACGGCCACGACACTGGCCACGAGTGTCCTGGTGCCGAGGCTCAGCAGCGAC
>CADCTB010000009.1 GCA_902805665.1 uncultured Acidimicrobiales bacterium | reverse complement strand
TTCCCCTGGCGTGAGGTTCCCGTACCGGCGGATCACCAGCCGGTCCATCGTGTGGGACGACGATCCGGCCAGCTCCCGCTACAACACCTGGGTCGACCTCGCCGCGGAGCAGGCGGGCCGGGAGCCGGAACCGATGTACGTCAGCCCGGCCTACGACCACGGAGCGGTGATCGCCTACAACACGACGCGCACGCCCGGGCTGGGCAGCGCCATCTTCCTCCACGTCTCCAACGGCGGCCCCACGGCGGGCTGCGTGTCGCTCCCGGCCGGGCAGCTGATAGACGTCTTCCGCTGGCTCGACCCGGCGCAGGGCCCCCGCATCGTCATCGGCGTGGCCGGGTGAGGAAACCCGTCCGGCGTCCGCAGCTAGGGATACACCTTGGTCCCGTCGTTGAGCATGGTGATGAACTTCTCGATGCGCCGGGCTCGGGTCTCGGGCTTTTTCGCATCCTGAATCCGGTGGAGGATGGCGAAGCGGTTCTGACTGTTCAGCGTGGCGAAGAACGCCGCAGCCGCCGGGTTGTCGTCGAGTGCGTGCTGGAGGTCCGGCGGGACGGTGGCCTTGCTCTGGGCGTCATAGGCGGCGTCCCACCGGCCGTCGGCCTTGGCTCGCTCGATCTCGCGTAGGCCGCCTGGCTGCATGCGGCCCTCCTCGATGAGCTGCTCGACCTTGGCGCAGTTGACCTTCGACCAGGTGCTGCGGGCCCGGCGAGGCGTGAACCGTTGAAGGAACCAGATGTCGTCGAACCGGTTGCGCTGGCCGTCGATCCAGCCGTAGCACAGGGCGACATCGAGCGCTTCCGCGTGGGTGACGGTCGGGATCCCGGACGCCTTCTTCGCGATCTTGATCCACACGCCGCTGGCTGTCGTGTGGTTGCCGGAGAGCCATGCCTCCCACTCGTCGGCTGACTCGAAGGCGATGACCGGATCGGTTTCGAGCCGTCCCATGCCGCCCATTCTGTACCGCACAACGAGACATGAGCCTCGGTGATGGGTGAGACTTCCGCCCGACCGGAAGGAGGGGCCGTTGGACGCCGTGGGTTTCGTACTGTTCCTGGTCAGTTGGGTGATACCGATCGCAGTGCTGGTGTACGTGCTCCGTGCGCTCAACACCATCGTCCTCGGGATACGGAGCGTCAACCAGGCCGCCCAACGCTCCGCTGCTGCGCTCGAGCGGATGGAGGCCCGCGGGAGCGGGCCGGGGTGACCGGTGGGCGGTGAGTTCCCGCCCGCCCGTTCGTCTCTGTTGAGAGAGGTCGACCAGGAGGACCCTGACATGAGCACGCTGAGCAAGGAGTTCACGGCCACGCTGCAGAAGAGCCCGAACAAGGGCGGCTGGACGTATGTCGTCATGGAGAGCTCGGCTGAGTACTTCCGCACCCGGGGTCTGGTGAAAGTCCGAGGCACCGTCGACGGTCATCCGTTCCGCAGCTCGTTCATGGCCATCGGCGACGGCACGCACAAGCTGCCGATGAAGGCCGACGTCCGCAAGGCGATCTCCAAGGAGGCCGGCGACACGGTCACCATCCGGCTGGAGGAGCGGCTCGAAACCTGAAGTCCGCCCCCGCCGAGCGCGGTGGACTAGAAATGCGCTGATGCCGACGCCGGTGGGGCCGGCGCCCCCCGATCCGAACGATCCCGACAACTGGGACTGGTATGACGACGACGGCGGCGACGTCGGGCCGGGGTTCGGATGGCCGCTCCGCCTTGTCGCACTGGTGATTGTGATCGCAGTAGTCGCCCTCTTCGTCCTCGCTGGATAAGTCCCGCCGAGCCACCCGGGTCGGTGTCGAGCTCGGCGAGCGTCGACCTCGACGGCGCACCCCTGCTCCGCACCGAGCTGGCGGTGGGCCCGGAGCACCCGGCGGCGGCCGGCCCGGCGGTGACTGCCGGTGCTCGGGCGGTGGGCTCGGTTCTGCTCGTCGGAGCGCCGTGGGCCGCGTCGCCCGGCTCGACCGTCCTCGGCCCGACCGCAGTGGTCCTCGCACTGGCCGGTCCCGGCATGCAGATCACCGCGCTCGCCGCAGACGCGTCAGGGCTTCGCCGGCAGCTCGACCACGGTATGGAGCTCACTCGATCCCATACACGATGTGATGCTGCGCCGTAGACAAGGCATGGAACAGATCGCCGGTATGACACTGGCAACGCTTCTCGTCAACGTCGTGCTCACGCTGGCGCTGGCCGCGCGCTACTCGTCGGTGCCGGCCCCGGCCGTCGTTCCGGTGCGGAGGCGACGCTCGCGCTGAGTGTTTGCCCGGTCACGCCCCGGGGCACGAACCAAACATGCTCACCATCCTGCTCATCGTCCTCGTGCTCTTCCTGCTCTTCGGCGGAGGCGGCTACGCCTACCGCGGTCGCGGTCGCCGGCGCGGCCTCTAGGAGCGGATGGCCCGGCCGGTCCGGGGGTCCATAAGCTGTCCCGGTGCACAGCCGGGAGATCATCGGTGATCTCCTGCGCCGAGCCTCGCTGACGGCCCCCGACCTGCTGGCTGCCGACATCGGCGCCGCCCTCCAGGACGCCGGTGGCAACCACCTCGTTCTTTACGTCGTCGACTACGAGCAGCTCAGCCTGCAACCGGTCGGCATCGCCGTCGACCTCCTCGCCGAGGAGCCGAAGGGCGTCAACGTCGAGGGCACACTGGCCGGCCGGGCCTTCCAGCTCCAAGAGGTCGTGTCGACGGCGGTCGACGGCGGCTGGCGGGTCTGGGCGCCGGTCCGGGAGCGGGCCGAGCGCATCGGCGTCATCGAGTTCGGCTTCGCCGAGCTCGACGACGAGCTGCTTGCCCTCTGCGACGACCTCGGCCTGCTCGCGGGGCACCTGGTCCATACCGCGGGGCGCTACACCGACCTGGTGGAGCTACGCCGGCGCCGCCGGCCGATGAACCTCGCTGCCGAGATGCAGTGGGACATGCTCATGCCGCCGCTCGCCTTCTCGTCGCCGGAGCTGGCCATCGCCGGCATCCTCGAGCCTGCGTATTTCGTGGCCGGCGACGCCTTCGACTACTCGATGAACGGCGAGCTCTTCAGCTTCGCCATCCTCGACGCCATGGGCCACGGCGTGCACTCCACCCTGGCCAGCACCCTGGCCCTCGGCGGCTTCCGTCATGGCCGGCGGCGCGGCCTCGACCTGGCGGTCATCGCGGAGCAGATGGACGACGCGCTCGTGGAGCACCTCGAGGAGGAGGAGGGGTTCGTCACCGGGCACATCTGCCAGCTCGACGTGGGCACCGGCGGCTTCCGGTGGGTCAATGCCGGCCATCCGCCTCCGCTCCTGGTCCGAGGATCGAAGGTCGTCGGGGAGATGAAGGCGGAGCCGTGCCTGCCCCTGGGCCTGGGCATCGACGTCACCCACGTCGGCGAGGTCCGGCTCCAGCCGGGCGACCGGGTCCTCTTCTACTCAGATGGGGTCGTCGAGGCCCGGCCCAAGGGTGGGCCTCAGTTCGGTGTCGAGCGCCTCATCGACGACGCCGAGGAGTTCCTCGGGAGCAACCTGCCGGTGGCCGAAGTGCTGCGGCGGCTCGTCCGGCGGCTGCGGGAACACCGGGGTGGCGAGCTCGAGGACGACGCCACCCTGGTGTTCATGGAGTGGCAGCCGGCTCCTGGGCGACCAGGCGATCGAGGGGGCCGTCGGGCCGCAGGCTGAGATCCTTGACCAGGTGCACGATGGTGCCGTCCTCCGGGCGGGACTCGAAGCGCACCGAGTCCACGAGGGCGGCCATGAGGGCCATGCCGCGGCCCTGTTCCTCGGAGGGCCCGGCCATGGAGACTGCAAGCGAGCTGGAATCGAACCCGTGACCGGTGTCGACCACACGGATCTCACACGTGGAGTTCTCGAGGATCAGGTGGACCTCGTACTGATCGCCCTCGCCGGAGTGCTTCACGACGTTGGCCGCCGCCTCGGTGAGGGCGAGCGAGACGTCGTCGATCTCCTCGGTCACCACGCCCAGCTCCTCCAGGGCGGCAGCGGCGATGTGGCGCACGACGGACAACGTCGAGGAGTCCCTTGGAAGGCAGAGCATGAGCGAGACCCTCACAGCTTGTCCTCTCATGAGCGGGACGACCGGATATTCGGAACCGGTGTCCCCGACGGAATGGCGGACGTGATCGGGACGGGGGGCGAGGACGTACCGCCCATGTGGCTGCGGCTCATGTGGCTGCAGTCGCCGGCGAAGCGCCACGAGACGACAGTTCCCATCGGGCGCCTCCCTTCTCGTCGACGGCCCACAAAGGTTGTTCCGCCGTGGTCCCGCCCCGAAACCCTCGGCTCCCGAGTCGGCCTTACTTCTGCTTGCGGGCGATGGCCTCGCCCAGCTCCTCCTTCGACATCGAAGAGCGGCCCTTGACACCCAGCGCCTTGGCCCGTTCGTAGAGCGTCTTGCGGGTGTTGCCGAGCACATCGACCCCGCCGAAGGTCTTGCCGCCCTTCCGGGCCGACCCGCCGCCCTTGGCGGCCTGAGGGTCGGAGGGGCCCTTCTGCTTCTTGGGCTGCCACCGGTCGCCCACCTTCTCGAAGCTGTGCTTGAGGGCGGAGAAGGCGGTCCGGTGGGCCCGCTCGCCCTCGCCGTACGTCTCGACGGCGGAGTCGTGGGCCTTGGCCCACGTGCGCTGGGCCTTGGCCGGAGATCGCTTCAGCGTTGCCGGCATCTCATCCTTGGCGGGCATGGGTACCTCCTTGGTCAGTCTCTGACCGATCCCTACCCTGTGGCCTTCAGCCCCTCACAACGCGTCGACGCCGAGAAAGTCGAACATCGGCGCGGCCAGGCCGTCGAGCTCGAACCAGACCACCTTGCCCTCGGCGGTGGGCTCGGACCCCCAGTCTGCCGCCATCCGCTCCACCAGCATCAGCCCCCGGCCCGTGCCGGACATGTTGGAGTAGTGCTTCCGGACAGCCATCTGCGCACTGCCGTCGTGCACCTCGACCCGGAGCCGAGGCCCATCGGGGATGACGACGACTTCGAGGGGCGTGCCGCTGTGGAGGATCGCATTGGTGACCAGCTCGCTGACCAGCATGGTGGCGGGGTAGGCGACGTGGTCGAGCTCCGTGCCGGTCAGCACCGATTCCACGAAGCGGCGCGCCGCCGCCGCGCTGGCCGGCGTGGCGGGGAACTGGCGGCGATGGCCGGCGGTGCTCATGCCGGAGGCACCCGTGCGACCAGCACGGCCATGTCGTCGTGTGGGGTGTCGGCGAAGCGGCTCCGTGCCGCCTGTTCGATCCGGGCGGCCAGGGTGGCGGCGTCGGATCCTGCGGCCGCCCGCAGGACGGCGCCGATGCCGCTCTCGTCGAAGAACTGACGCCCGTGGTGGCGCTCGACGATCCCGTCCGTGAAGCACACCAGCGCCTCGCCCGGGCCGAGGTCGACGTCGACGTCGTGCAGCTCGATGTCGGCCGACGCGCCCAGGAGCCCGCCCGGCCGGCCCACGGCCTCGACCCTCCCATCCGCCCGGGCCACGAGCGGCAGCGGGTGGCCACCGGAGCACACCGTCAGGCTGGCCCCTCCCGCCCTGGGCTCGACCACAGCCACCGCCACGGTGCAGAACCGGGGCTCGGTGAGCTCCCACGGCGTCTCGTCCAGCCGGCGCACCGCGGCGACGCGGTCGGCCTCGGCGGCGAGGAGGACCCGGTTGAGGTGGTTGAGGATCGCGCTCGGCCGCGACTCGTAGAGGGCGATCGAGCGGATGGTGTGGCGGGCCCGCCCGGTGACCGCGGCGGCATCGACGCCCTTGCCCCGGACGTCGCCCACCACGAGCAGCCACTTACCACCGTCGACGGCGAAGGCGTCGTAGAAGTCGCCGCCGACCTCGACGCCCTCACCGGCCGGCGCATACCGGGCGCCGAGCTCGAGGTCAGGGACGGCGGGCAGGCTGGGCGGCAGGAGACTGGCCTGGAGGCTCTTGGCCACCCGGCTGCGGTCGGCGAACAAGCGGGCGTTCTCGATGGCGGCTCCGGCCCGCACCGCCAGCTGCTCGGCCAGCTGGAGGTCGGCATCCTGCAGGAACCGTTCGCCCTCGGTGAGCAGCGTGAGCGCGCCCACGGCCCGGCTCTGGGACCTGAGAGGAATGACGGTCAGGCGCTCGGCAGCACCGTCGTCCCAGTCGTCGGTGCCGTCGATCAGGCGGCGGAGGCGGTCGACCTTCCCCGGATCGGCATGGGACACGGCCACCAGCCAACCCCGGCCCCGTTCGTCGGTCAGCTGGATGGCGCAGCCGTCGGCCAGCCGGGGTACGGCCAGCTCGACCACCTGAGCCAGGGTCGTCTCGAGGTCGAGGACCGAGGAGGCGAGGGTGGAGGACGCCTCGGCCAGGAAGGCCAGCCGCTCCTGGGCCCGCTCGGCAGCCATGCGTGCCTCCCGCTCAGCGGCGGCGGCGGCCCGGGCGTCCTCGTACAGAGCGGCCCGGCGCAGGGCGGTGGCGGCCTGGGCGGCAAGGGCGGACAGCACCCGCAGCTCGCCCTCGTCGAACACGCGACGCTCGGGGAAGCCCACCACCAGCGCTCCGAACGCAGTGCCGTCCTCGTCGATGAGCGGAGCAATGGCGACGGCGGCGTCGTCCACCACGGGGACGCCCCGGAGCCCCGGATAGCGCTCGTCGCCATCCACGGGCCCGTTGAGCAGCACGATCTGACCGGTGCGAATGGCGTCGTTCGCCGGGAGTGGTGCGGCCAGCGGGAAGCTGCCCCAGCGGTCCTTGACCAGCTCGGCGTAGCCGATCTCGTGCACCAGGTCGACCGTCTCGCCGTCCTCGGCTACGAGGAGGATCGATCCGGTGCGGCCGCCGAGGGCCGGCACGCCCTCCGCCAGCACGGCTTCGGCGACCGATCGCGCATCGACGGCGCGGATGAGCGACATGGTGACCGCCTGCAGGCCGCGGAGCCGGTTGGCGACGGTCTCCGCTTCCGACCGGGTCGATCGCTCGACGGCCAGCAGATGGGCCCGCTCCTCGTCGGCCAGGCGCCGCGCGGTGATGTCGGCCATGCACCCGATGCGCCCCGTCACCTCGCCCTGGTCGTCGAGGGTGACCTGGCCGCGGCCCTGCAGCCAGTGAATGGACGCGTCGGGCCAGATGACCCGGTACTCCAGGTCGTAGCTGCCTCGGGTCTCCACCGTCCGGTCGAGCGTGGTCACCACCCGGGCCCGGTCGGCGGGGTGGATCATGGCCGTCCAGGACTCGAAGGTGCCGTCGAACGTCCCGGGCTTGAGCCCGAGCAGCCTCTCGGCCGTGGCGTCGAGCACCACGCGCTGGGTGTGCTTGTCCCACCGCAGCACGCCCAGCCGGCCGGCGGACAGCGCCAGCTGCTGCTCGTCGCGGGTCATGCGCAGCTCCGCCTCGAGGCGGCGGGCACGGGAGATGTCCTCGGACTCGCCCACCACAGCGACCACCCGGCCGTCGTCGTCGAGGACGGCCCGGTCGGTCACGACGACATGCAGCGTGCGCCCGTCCTTGTGCCGGGCCACGAACTCGCCGGTCCACTCCTCGCCGACGCGAACCCGCTCCAGGATGGCTGCCGCTTCGCCGGCCTCCGCCCGGGGGACGAGGACGTCGAGGATGTTGCTTCCCACCACCTCCTCGGACGACCAGCCGTAGAGCAGTTCGGCGCCGCGGTTCCAATAGATGATGCTGCCGTCGGGATGGGTCGCCACCACGGCCCGGCTGACTGCGTCGAGCAACGCCGCGGGGGTGACGATCAGCAGGTCGTCACTCATCGGCCGAGCCTCGCCTGTAGGCGCTCCAGCCGAACGTGGTCACGACACCAGTGTAAGACGCACGCTGTCACCGGCGAAGCCGCTCACCAGGAGCCTCCCCCGCCTCCGCCGCCACCGCCACCGGAGAACCCTCCGCCCGAGAAGCCGCTCGAGCCCGAGCCTGCGGGGGTGGACGTGATGGTGCCGGCCGTAGTCACTGCGAACCCGTCGATGGAGCTCGAGAAGCCGGCGGCGGTGAAGTGCGAGGAGCCCCCGTACCAGCCGGGTTGCGGCAGCTCGCCGTCGAGCCCGGCGAACGCCCGGGCCCACTTCTCGGTGGCGCCGAAGACGATCGCGTAGGGCAGGTACTCGGAGAACAGGTGCTGCTGCTCCGCGAAGCGGGCCCGGTCCTTCTCCGACTCGTCGATGAACCGCCGGAAGCCCTCGGCGCGGCGCAGCACGCCCGTCCCCTTGGCCGTCCGGCGGGGCATGCGCTTGGCCGAAGCCAGAAGCGCGATGGCTCCGACGACCAACGGGATGCCGACCAGGCCGGCACGGGTGAAGGCAGCCAGGCCCACCACCACGGCAATGGCGAGGACGACTGCGATGGCGCCGATGACCTGCCAGCGGAGCCGGACCTTGTCGGGGCGGCCGACGAACCACCCCTGGCCGACCACGTCGTCATAGAGCGCCTCCTGCACCTTCTTCAGCCGTTCCGCAAAGGTGTTGCGCAACGCCGACAGCTTCACCTCGTCACCGCCCTTGAACAGCCCGTCCAACAGCTCCCGCTCGTACGGGCGCAGGTCACCGCCCTCCTTCAGCTTGGTGAGGTCCCAGTCGGGCTTGCCGAAGAAGCCCTTCTTCGGGATCTCGTCGATGCGCAGGTAGCCGCGCACGGCCAGATCGACGATCGTCGCCGTGACGTCGAGGGTGTTGGCCGCCTCGTCGACGAGGGTGCCGACCTGGCCCGGGCGCAGCCCGTCGGGAGGGACGAACTCGACCGGCGTCTCCTCGGCGCCGAAGGGACCGAAGGACGGGCGCACCGCCTCCTCCTGCCCCGAGGTGGCAAAGGCGGTGTCCACCGGGGAGCCTGCGTAGCGGCGGTCGCGTCCGGTGCGCCAGGCCAGCCGGAGGACACCGAACAGCAGGGCGGCCAGAAGAGCCACGCTGATGCCAACGGTGGCGGGGGTGGCCGCGAACGCCCGCCTGAAGCTCCACCGCTCGTCGAGCACCGGCACCGGTTCGGGAACCGCACCCTTGGCAAAGCCCACCACCACCGTGACGCCCTCCCCCTGGCCGAGCCCGCCTTGGGAGAAGCCGGCGATCCTGCCGGCCCCGTCGGCCTCCGAGCACGGCAGCCGCGAACCGCTTCCTCCCCCGAAGCACGCCACCTGGGTGATGTCGGACGGGGTGGTCACCCGCACGGCGGCCCGCTCTATCGGCACGTTCCATTCGGTGCCGATGGCGTTCCAGTACAGCTCGTCGTGCTCCGGGAAGCCGTTGAGGGCGGCGTCCACCCGGTACACGATCGTGTAGCGGTGAGCGCCCGTGATCTCCTTGTCCGGGTCGCCGATCTTGAGCCGCTTGTAGCTGCCGGCGGTCTCGGACTCGTACTCGTCGGGGGTCCCCTCCGATCCGGTCACGGAGATCACCTTCAGCGGGAAGATGCGCTCGTAGCGGTCGTCGTAGCCGGTGCGGACCGGGATCTCGCGGAAGATGCCGTGGCGGTTGTTCGACGCGAAGTCGTAGTCGATCGTCTCCGTGACGAGCATGGAGCCGGTGGCTTCCACCTGGATCTCGACGTTGTAGCCGGTGATGCGCTCGGTGCCCGCCTGGGCATCTGCGGGCCCCAACCCCAGGCCGAGGAGGATGAGAACAGCGAGGCCGATGACGGCCAGGAGGGATGCGGCGGCCCTCGGTCTAGACATCGAGGTCGTCGTCGGATTCCCCCAGGCGCGCCACCAGCTTCCGGTGGGAGGCGTGGAGCCGATCGAGGTCGGCGCGCAGCTCGGCCACGGTGTCCTCCAAGGCCCCCAACCGGTCCGTCCGGGCCGTCGGCCGGCTGTCGTCCTCGTCGTGGTGACGCTGCCGGCGATCGTCCTCAGGGCCGGCGAGGGCCAAGGACAGGTCGCCGCCGACCATATGGGCCCAGCGGCTCTCCTTCTGGCCCGGCTGCCGTTCGAGCCGGGCGACCAGCGGCTCGTTGCGGCCCGCGAGCTCGCGGAGCGTCTCGTCGACCTCCTCCTGGTTGGCGAAGGGATGGAGCCGCTCGGTGCGCGTTCGCAACTCGCTGCCCGTCTGCGGTCCCCGCACCATGAGCACCGAGAGGACCGCAAGGTGGCGCGGCTCCAGGGCCAGCACTTCGTCGAGGACGTGGCGGAACTTGTCGACCCGGTTTGACCGGCTGTAGACGATTCGAACCACGTTCGCGGCCCGGAGGTTCTCCAGGGCGTTGCTCACCGTGGCTTCGTCGAACCGGGTGACAGGGTTGCGATTCGACGTCTGGTTGCAGGCCGCCAGCAGCGCGTTCATGGTCAGTGGGTAGTTGTCCGGAGTCGCCATCTCCTTCTCGATCAGGCAGCCC
>CADCTB010000008.1 GCA_902805665.1 uncultured Acidimicrobiales bacterium | reverse complement strand
GTCGAGCCGCTCGGCGATGTCGCTGATCGACAACAGTCGAGTCCGGGCCGCAGCCAGTTCGATGGCGAGTGGAATTCCGTCGAGGCGCTTGCAGATGCGGGCCACATGCTGCGCGTCCGCAGCCGAAAGCTGAAGGCCTGGGGACGTGATCCGGGCCCGCTCCAGGAACAGACGGGCGGCCTCGAAGCCCTCCAGCTCCTCCAGAGCGGTGCCCGGCGGCGGCGTCGACAGCGACGGGACGCGCCACGCGGTCTCACCCGGGACCCGCAGAAGCTCGCGGCTGGTGGCCAGGATGCGAACGCCCGGACAGGCGCCCAGCACGTCCTGGGCCAGCGCGGCGGACGCCTCCACCAGGTGCTCGCAGTTGTCGAGCAGGAGCAGGACCCGGCGATTCGACAGGTGATCCAGAAGCGTGTCGGCCGGGCTTCGACGGTCGTCCTCGGCCGCGCCGACGGAGGCCAGCACCTGACGGTGCAGCCCACTCGCATCGGACAGTGGCGCCAGCTCCACCAGGAAGACCCCGTCCGGGTGCGCGGCCCGGAGGCCCGACGCCACCTCCAACGCCAGGCGGCTCTTCCCCACGCCCCCGGCCCCGACGAGGGTCACGAGCCGGGCCCGCCCGCAGAGACGACTGAGCTCGGCGATGTCGTCCTCCCGGCCGATGAAGGTCGTGAGCCGGGCCGGCAGGTTGGTCGGGACCGCAGCCTCGGTCGTCGGGGCTGGAGCCGTCGGCGCGTCGAGCCCCGGACGTTGGTGGAGCAGGTCGTCCTCGAGCTGGCGCAGGGTAGGACTCGGGTCGATGCCGAGCTCCTCGGCCAGCACCTCGCGCAGCTCGCCGTAGGCCCGGAGGGCCTCGCTCTGGCGGCCGCACCGGTAGAGAGCGAGCATGAGCTGGCCCCACAGACGCTCCCTGAGCGGGTGGGCGTCGACGAGGCCTCGGAGCTCGGAGACCAGATCGTGGTGGCGGCCGAGGGCGAGGTCGGCCTCCACCCGACGCTCCAGGGTCGTCAGCCGCAGCTCCTCCAGCCGTGTCGCTTCGGCCTGTGCGAACGGCTCGTAGACGAAGTCGGCGAGGGCCGCGCCGCGCCACAGTGCCAGCGCCTCGCGAAGCGTGGCCGCTGCCGTCGCTGGGTCTCCCGCGGCCAGCGCCCGGCCGCCCTCGGCGACGAGGCGTTCGAAGCGCAGCGCGTCGACCTGCTCCGGATCGACGGCGAGCAGGTAGCCTGGGTCCCGGGTGAGGAGCACCCGGGACTGGGCCCGTGGCGCCCGTCCGGGCTCCAGGGCGGCTCGCAGGTGGGACACATAGGTGTTGAGCGTGGTGGTCGCGGTGGCGGGCGGGCTGTCCCCCCACACCACTTCCATGAGGCGCTCCCGGGAGACGATCTGGTTGGCGTGCAGCACCAGGTCGACCAGAAGGGCCAGCTCCTTGGCCGCGCCGACCTCCACCGGGCGCCCGGCGTCGACCACCTCCAGCGCCCCGAGGATGCGGAATTCCAATGGCGGCTCCGATGCGTGGACTGAGCGGCGCGATCCTCCCACGCTCTGTCCTGACGCTGGGTCTGGCGGCCGTTGTCGCAGCCGGGTGCGGCTCCCCTTCCCGTTCGGTTCGCGAACCGGGTCAGGCGCGCTGGCGGCCCATGGCTGCCGCGCCGCTGAGCGGCCGGTTCCTCCCCGCCGCAGCCTGGACCGGCCGGGAGGTCCTCGTCTGGGGCGGGGCGGGGTGCCAGGGCGCCTGCGCCGGGCCGGGCGTCCGGCCGCACGCCGACGGGGCGGCGTACGACCCTCGGACCGATACCTGGCGGCCGCTGCCACCGTCGCCGCTGTCGGCCAGGTCCGGGGCCCTCGCGGTGTGGAGCGACAAGGAGTTGCTCGTCTGGGGTGGGATGGTGGGCGACCGGTTCCTCGACGACGGGGCCGCGTTCGACCCGGATGGAAACCGGTGGCGGTCCCTCGCTCCGTCACCCCTGGCCGGCCGCTTCGGCGCGCCGCCCGGCACGGTCGCCCAGGTGCCGGGTGTGTGGACCGGCAAGGAGATGCTGGTGTGGGGCCAGGGAGCCGGAGTAGAGGACATGGAGGACGACCTGCCGGCGGGCGCCGCCTACGACCCTGCCGCCGACCGCTGGCGCCTGCTGGCTCCCGGTCCGCTCCTGCCCCGCATCGCCGTGCCGGTGTGGACCGGCCAGGAGATGCTCGTGTGGGGAGGCCAGTCCGGCCGTCGGTATTTCGACGACGGGGCCGCCTATGACCCGGCCTCCGACCGCTGGCGCACGTTGCCCCCATCGCCCCTGGCCGCCCGGTTCACCTTTGCCGTCTGGAGCGGCGGGCAGATGCTCGTCTGGGGCGGTGAGTCGTCCGAGCGGGCGTTCGACGACGGTGCCGGCTACGAGCCGGGGACGGACCGCTGGCGCGCCCTTCCACCGTCCCCGATGAACGAGCGGCGGGGCTTCGCCATCGTGTGGACGGGCGAGGAGATGGTCGTGTGGGGTGGGGCTCCGGGTGGCGGTGCAGGCCTCCTGGGAACCGGGGCCGCACTCGACCCGGCAACCGGTGCATGGCGTGAGATCGGGCCCTGGCCGGCGCGGCTTCTGCCGATCAGCCTGTGGACCGGCGGTGAGGTGGTGCTCTGGGGCGGAATAGGGACGACCGACACCGGGCTCCTGGCCTCGTCCGGCGAGGGAGGGCGGCTGTGCCCGAGGGGGAGATGTCCTCGGGCGTGACCGGCTCCACTCCGGCTCCGTTCCGCCTCGACATCCGCGCCGGAGGATGCCGGCATGACCACTCGAAACCGTCCCCATGACACCCCTGCCACCGCCGACAAGGACCCCCGCCGTCCGGCTGTCCTGCTCTGCGCGCTCGCCCTACCGGTTCTGATCGCGACCTACGCGCTGATCCTCGGGTACTGGGCCCGGCCCGATTCCACCGGCCGCCAACTCCGCATCGACCAGTTCCTGACCATGGTGGAGCGCGGCCAGATCGGGTCGGCCACCATCCTTTCGGCCGACGACCGCATCGTCGGCGCCTACGGCGGTGGGCAGCGGTACTGGATCGACTTCTCCGGCGGGCACGAGACACTGTTCGCCCGGCTGATCGGGGCGCTCGAGGCGGCCAAGGTCCCCACGGCCGTCCAGCCCCAACCGCTCAAGAGCGTGGTCGGGCCGCTGAGCACCATGCTGCCGGTGCTGATACTCGGGGACATCTTCGTGATCCTGTACCTGACGAGCCGCAACGGGACGCCCCTGGGCGGCTTCGGCCGGGCCGGGGCGCGTGGCGTCACCGACGCCGACCAGACGCTCACATTCGCCGAGGTGGCGGGGGCGGACGAGGCGGTCGAGGAGCTGCGGGAGATCGCCGAGTACCTCAGCCAGCCCGGCCGGTTCGCGGCGATGGGGGCTGCCGTCCCCAAGGGTGTCCTGCTCTCGGGCCCCCCAGGTTGCGGGAAGACCCGCCTGGCCAGGGCCGTCGCCGGCGAGGCGGCCGTCCCGTTCTTCTCGATCTCCGGCTCCGACTTCGTGGAGATGTACGTCGGGGTGGGCGCGGCCCGGATCCGGGACCTGTTCGCCCAGGTGCGGGCCGCCGCTCCGGCCATCGTCTTCATCGACGAGATCGATGCCGTCGGCCGGGCCCGGAGCACCTCGGCCGCCGGAGGATCGGACGAGCGGGAGGCGACCCTCAACCAGCTCCTGGTGGAGATGGACGGGTTCGGAGCAGAGTGCGGCGTGGTCGTGATGGCCGCCACGAACCGGCCGGACATCCTCGACGCAGCGCTGCTGCGTCCCGGTCGCTTCGACCGCCGGGTCACGATCGACCCTCCGGACCATCGGGGCCGGGAGGCCATCCTGGGGATCCACGCCAAGGGCAAGCCCCTTGGCCCCGGTGTCGACCTGGCGTCGATCGCCCGCTCCACGGCAGGCTTCTCCGCAGCCGATCTGGCCAACGTCGTCAACGAGGCGGCCCTCCTTGCCACTCGCCGGTCTTCACCGTCGATCGAGGCGGCCGACCTGTCCGAGGCCGTCGAGCGGGTCGTCTCCGGCCCCTCGCGGCGCAGCCGCATCCTGACCGCCGACGACCGGCGCCGGATCGCGGTCCACGAGGCCGGCCACGCCCTGGTGGCCGCCGTCCAGCCGGCAGCTGCGCCGGTGATGAAGGTGTCGGTCCTGGCTCGCGGCCACGCAGGCGGCTTCACCCTCCAGGCGGCGGAAGGTGACCGGGTCCTGGCCACCCGCAGCGAGCTTGCCGCCCGCGTCGCGGTCCTCATGGGGGGATGGGCGGCCGAACGGACATGCCTCGGAGAGGCGTCGACCGGGTCGAACGACGACCTCTTACGGGCGACCGACCTGGCCCGCCGGATGGTCTGGGAGTGCGGAATGGGCGAGCGGTTCGGTCCTCTCGCCATCTCCCCGGCGGGGCCGGCCGGTGACGACTCGTCGCCGGAGTGGTCGGAGGAGACGGCGACGGCGATCGACGCCGAGACCAGGGCCATCGTGGATGCAGCGTGCGAATCAGCCTTGGGAGTCGTCTCCGCCAACATCGGTCTGCTCGACGAGATGGCGGCGGAGCTCGTGAGGGCCGAGAGCCTGGAGGGCGACGCGCTGCAGGCCTTCCTCGTCCAGGTCAGGCCATCGGCCGACGCCGCGTCCGACCTTGCCCTGGTGTCCTGAGATGGGCAGACCGAGAAGCGTCGTCGCCACTCCTGCGGGGGGCGCGGTGGTCGAATACGTCCGTAGTCGCCGGGTCGTCCGGCTCGTCGACCACCGGCATGAACACGACGTCGTGGAGATGCCCCTTGCCGCTTTCATCAGTGGTCTCGGGCTCGAGGCGGCCGATCTGCTTCCGAGCAGACACTACCTGTTGTTCGCCGACATGGGGAGCGGGGCGGCCGGCGGCCTTCGCGATCTCCGCGGCGCCTACGACTCGGAGACGAGGGCGAGGGCCGCGTTCCGTGAACTCCGCGTGTCCGCCGCCTTCACCGGGGGTTGGGCCGAGCTCGTCCTCGTCCGTTCGGGGCGACGAATCGAGCCGGTGTGCTGGTTCGGCCGAGGTGGGAGCAACGCCACGGATTGGGATCACAATGCCGCCGAGGAGCCCGTGGACGGGGTTCGACCGGGTCGGCAACGGCCGAGGGCGGTCTCAATCCGGCGTGGGTCGCCTCCTTGGCGAAGGTGAGCGCGCGGACGCCGAAGGTATTGACAACCTCTGGTTCCCACGACCACGACGACACCGGCGACGACCACGACGACACCGGCGACGACCACGACCACTCCGGCTACGACCACTACCACTCCGGCTACGACCACGACCACGATTGGTGGCGGTGGCGGTGGCGGTGGCGGCGGTGGCGGTGGCGGTGGCGGTGGCGGTGGCGGTGGCGGTGGCGGTGGCGACAATGGCGCGACGACCACCACCACGGTGTTGACGACGACCACCGCGCCGGCGACCACCACGACCACCACAACTCCGGGCACGACGACCACCACCGCGGTTCCGGTCGGCACGGCCCCCGGCACGACGATCCTTGCGGTCACGACAGTCCCCACCACCGGTGGGGTCATCACCGCCGCCGCCAGCCCCGGTACGGCTTCGTTGGCCCGCACCGGGCAGGGCTCTGGCGGCCCCGTGATGGCTGGCCTGCTCCTGGTCCTCCTTGGCGGGGCGTTCCTCCTCGCTGATCGACGTAGGGGTGACTTCTCCACCAATCCTTTTCGCTGGCCCACGCCGGCGGTCGCCCTCCAGGGCCTCCCTGGTTCGGCTAGGCAGCCTTCCCCGGACAGAAGGCCTGACGGCCCAGACGCACCGCGCCGCACCGATGCTCCTATACCCTCGGATATTCTGGGATGGCTTCGGTTCGAGGCGCAGAAGCCGGAAAACCAGCTACCCCGGCAGAACAGGACCGACGCGGTCGACGGAGGCTAGTAACCCCTCTTCGGTCCCCTTCTGGCGATCTACCCGTGCGGCCCCGGCGACCGAATCTGGACGCCCCGCTGACGATCACCCTGGCTCGGCCCGTTACCGTCAACCGTTACCTGGCGACGTGACCTCAACGGGCTGGAGCCGTCCATGCTCCCCGCCGGCCTTGGGCAGTCGGGCAGCGACCACGAACCGATGTCGCCGGCTCAACCCGACTCGGGCGGGCCCGTTCTCATTCGATGACGTCGAGCGCCGAGAGCACGAGGCTCGCCGCATTGGCGGTCCCGTGAACGACGGCGGCAGCAACGATCCAGGGGCGGATGACGGCGAAGTCGGGCCACGCTCGTTCCGCCTCGGCCGCGCGCCACGCCCGCGCCGCGCCTATGCCGACGAGCGCTGAGCCGGAGCCATGGACGAGCGGCCCGAACACCCACCGCCATATCACGAGCTCCCGGCTTGGCTCGTCGACCACGATGACGAGGTACCAGACGTTCTCCAGCGCGGCGAAGACGAGGCCGCTGACGAGCCCGATGGCGATGAGCACCCATCCCGCGGGGACCAGGTGCGGACGGCGCTCGACGAGATGGATGGCAGCGGCGCCCTTCACGAGCTCCTCGATCAAGGGACCTATGACGACGACGAGCGCGAGGGCGCCGAACCCGAGGGCGGTCGTGGAGTTCAGGACGAGGGCAGAGACGACAGCGAAGGGGCCGGCGACCAGTGCGGCGGCCACGGCGGCGGCTGCCTGACGCCATCGCGGAGCGGGCGTCCACCTGTCGTCCCGTGCCGTAAGCTTTTCGCCCAGCCACTCGAGCGCCGGCTCGTCTACGAGCTGATCCGGGAAGGGCTCACGATCAGGGCCCACCTACGTCACTACCTCACCGCCGGCGTACCGCGGTGCCGTAGCAGATCACGTCGGCTGCCTTGCCGCCGACCTCGCAGATCTCGAAGCGGACGTTGAGCACGAAGTCCGCCCCCAAGGCTCGAGCTTCGTCCACCATGCGCAGACGGGCCTCACGCCGGGCCCGGGTCATGAGCTTCTGGAGCGAGACGACCTCGCCCCCCACCAGGTTGCGGAGCGACGAGACGAACTCCTTGCCGCGGTCGGCCCCCAACACCGCCTCGCCGAAGACGAGTCGGGCATCGCCGGTGACGATTCCCGCCGGCGGCGCGCCGAGGTCGGTGAGGATCGGGCTGGGCAGTTCCTCACGCCGAGCGAGGGACGCGAGATGACGGCGCTCGATCACCGAGCCGGCGACCGCGCCGACCAGGAGCACAACGATCGGCAGGACGAAGAAGGAGAGCTCGAACGGGCCCATGGGGCTCAGCCCGTCGGCGGGGTCACGTCGGAGTCGGCGACGACGACCACCGCCGTCCCGTAGGCGTACAGCTCCGCAGCGCCGCTTGCGACGTTCGTGGTCGTGAACCTGACGTTCACGACCGCGTTGGCGTTGAGTTGGCGGGCCTGCTCGATCATCCGCTCCAACGCCTCGCGCCGGGCCTCGGTCATCAGTTCGGTGTAGGCACGCAACTCGCCGCCGACGAGGTTCTTCAGGCCCGCCCCGATGTCGCGCCCAAGGTGCTTGGCCCGGATGGTGTTGCCTTGGACGAGTCCGCGTAGCTCGACGATCCTGTGGCCTGGCACGGTCTCGATGTTGACAACGATCACACGACAAGTGTGCCGCAGGCGGTCGTCGTACGTTCAGTGGGTGGTGTGGCACGGGCCTCGAGGGAAAACACCGGGCGGGGACGACTTGGAACGCGCCGCCTCGATACGGATCGGTCGCGTCGCCGCCGAGCTCAAGATGCGCCGCCGGCGACTCGACCCCTACCAGCGGTCACCCGACTGGCCCGGGAAGAAGCCGGCGTGGCGCTGGGGGCTGTCCCAATACGACGACTGTCACCTATTCGCCGTAGTCCTGGACCACCGCCCATGACGCCGGGCCCAAGGGGCCGACCCGGGTTCTCGCCTGGTCTCTCAGGAGCTCGATGACCTCGGTTTCGAGCTCGCCGATCCGAAGGGCGAGCTCGGCCCGCTCGTTCGCAGGTGCGCGACTTTCCCGTGCCGTGTCGTGAAGACCACGCAACACCGCGGCGCGCTTCGGCTCGAACCTCTCCAGCGAGGCGAGCGCCTCCTGCCGGCTGGGCGGGACATGCCCATGGCGGGCGGCCAGCAGCGCCGAGATCAGCCATCCGACGTACTTGTGGAGCGGTCGCTCCATCGAGACTGCAGGGATCGGTGCAAGTGGAGAAGGGAGGGCGGTCCGGTTCCGCAGGCCCGCCGCCGACGCACAGACCATGAGCACCGACTCTCTGGCGCGCTGATCGACCGACGGTCGCCCGATGGTCGGCCGCCAGTCCTTCCCGTAGACGTGCACAGCCGCATCGAGGTCCACCCATGGGTCATGCGCGAACTCGCGCCACGAGAACGCCTTGAAGTCGAGTCGATCGTCCAGATGTCCGGCCCCACCGTTCATCAACGCGCTCGCCTCCTCTCGCCGGCTCGGTGAGAGAACCTCGTTGCCCAGCGCCAGGAGGTCGATGTCACTGAGCGAGGTCATTGCGCGCGCTGCCGCGCTCCCGTGCAGGTAGTAGCCGACCTCGCACTCGGCGAAGGCGGGCGCCGTGGTCGAGATCACGTGCTCGACCGCACGGTCGACGCCGGAATCGCCGCTCGTGGCCAAGAGTCGAAGCCGCGGCACGGGCACGCTGTACGCCTAACCGATCGGGTCGAGCTGGAGGTGATGGGGTGGGCCTGCGTGAAAGTGGGGGCTGATGGCGTCCTCGCCGTCGCTGATCGCCGCCTGAAGGCGCTCGATGTGGCGATTCCGGATCATCCCTCGAAGATGCGGTGGGCCCTCCAGAAACATGTCGTAGCGGTTCACCTCCACCTCCTCGGCTTCCGGAGAGCCGGCAATGTGCGCCCTCACGAGGATCTCCCGGAGCTCCCCTTTGAACAGTCGTCGCGTTCTTGCATGGGAGTCAGGATGGAGCGAGGACCACGCCCGGTCCGCCCAGTACGCCAGGTAACCGGCGCTGACGTCGACGGACCGACGATCCGAACTCCGCCCAACCGGGGCATGTGCCGGCCGGTGATGCAGGTCTCGGAGGGGGAGAAGATGAGCCTTGTTGAACGGGACCTCCGCTCCGGGCCCCCGCCAGTAGGCCTGCTCCTCGCCGATCCTGCGGGTCAGCACACCCACGGCGTCCTCCGCCAACGCCCATTCGCCGGCGTCCTGCACGCTCATCGGTGAGAGGACCGACACGATCGGCGCCCCTCCGCCTTCGACCCAAGCCACGACAGTCTCGTGGCCGTCAGCCGCCAGCAACACCTGCCCAGCCGGTAGGGGGAGATCACTCCGGCAGTGTCGCATCTGCCAGAAGCTCGACAACTGCGGCCTTGTCGACAGGCCTCAGACCGGCGTGGACCTCGCCTACGCCAGCCGTCCGGGCCAACGCCCGGGCCGTTCTCTGATTGTCTCCGGTGAGCATGGCGGCGGGAACGCACCAAACTCTGGGATCGGAGAGCTCGGAGGTGCTGCGACACCAGGTTCGTCTGGCCGGTCCGAGAGGTTGACGCTCGCTGCCGCGCCGCTAGACGCGGGCGAGCTTTTGCGTCTGCGACCTGAGCTGGGTCAGGGAGCGGGCGAACCTCCGGCGCGGCCGGCGAGCCGCTGCGCCGCCTCGAGCCCGAGACGGCGCTTGCGGATGGCCTCCGCTCGGGGAAGGTCAAGACAGAGGAGGTCGCACCGATCGTCGGTCACGCGACATTCTTACGACCGTTGGAGTGTTCTGGCGGGACTCGAAGGCTCCAGCCGGAGCCCGCAGGTACCGTTGGCCAGGTGCCTATTCGAGCAGCTGAGCTATCTCACGGAATCCGCGACGCCGGGCGTGCTCGAACGGCGTGACTCCGTCTCGGTCGGCCAGCTCCACGTCGGCGCCGGCGGCGACAAGGAGCCGGACGATCCGTTGGTGTGCCGGCCCCCCGTCGCCGAGAATGACCGCCTCGGACATCGATGCCGGCGGAGATCGCCCGGCCGACCGTCGCGGCATCGCCGGATCCGGCGGCGGTAACGAATGCGTCCGGCTGCGGCCGGTCGCCTTGCTGAGGGGCGCCGTTCCCGCCTCCACATCCGGTGAGCAGCAAGGCGGCGATGACGAGTTGGATCAACCGAGGCACCGGTTCCAGTCTGCATGTCGGTTGAGACCGGTAGTCACGCGGTGAGGCTCAGACCCGGACCGGCTCGGATCCTTCGAGGAAGTGTCGGCGAAGGTGTCGAAATCCGAGCGGTCGTTCGTGGTCAAGGTAACGGCAGCGAACCGCTGTCGCTTGAACCGATACAAGGAGAAAGCCATGTCCTCGAC
>CADCTB010000007.1 GCA_902805665.1 uncultured Acidimicrobiales bacterium | reverse complement strand
TGCTCGACGCGCCGGTCACGCGACATGCCGTAGGGGGTCGCCCCGATCCCGAGGCCGACGGCCAACACCCGGCTGGGCGCCTGGTGGATCAGCGTCGGCATCAGCCCGATCAAGACGTGGAAGTCGTCGAACGGATAGCCGTTCTGCGACGCCGCGTTCACGTAGAGGAGGTCGTCGGTCCCGACCTGCTTCAGCGCTGTCACACAGGCGCGATCCTCGTCCAAGGCGAACCTGCTCTCACCCTGCGAGTCGTGAAGGTAGGCCCACAGCTCGGTGTTGGACGGGAAGACGGCGAGAAGGGCGCCGAGGACGCCCGCGGCGATGAGACTCAGCTGCACCCTCCGCAGGCGGGTGGCGGCCAAGGCTGCCGCGGCCAGCCCGGGCAGGACCAGGAGGCCCGCCAGCAACCGCATGCTCCCGGACGTGCCCAGACGGTCGACCAGCACAAAGCCCACGACCAGCGTCCCCATGACATTGCCGGCGACATTGGCGAACAAGAGCAGTCCGGTACGGCGGCCGAGTGTGTCGACACGCTCGCTGACCAATGCCTGGATGAACGGGAACGACATCCCCATCAGGACCACAGGAGCACCCATGATCAGGAGCGGCCCGAGGAGATTGACCATGCCGAGCCGGATGAGCTCGTCGGCCGAGTCGAGCCGGTAGCCCCCGGTGTTGTAGCCGCCCAAGGCGAAGTGGCGGTCGAACGGCCCGCTCAGGCCGAGCCGGGCCGGAACTTCGATGAGGAGGAGAAGACCGGTCAGTGCCGTGAGCCCAACGCCGTACTGCAGGCCGAGGAACCAGCGAGCCGGCCGCGTCGTCCGTCGGACGAGCCGTGATGCGATGGCCGCACCGGCGCCGAAGAGGAGCAGGTACATGCTCAGCAGGTGACCGAACGTGTAGGAGTTCGTACGCATCAAAGCGTCGATCACCCTGAAGAACACGAGCTCCAACCCCAGCGCCACCGCGCCGGTGAGGCCGTAGAGCCCGAGCCATTTCCAGGGGCGGACCGACGCCGGCTGGGCTTCCGAACGGGGCTCTGCCACCACGGGCTCAGCCGGTCCGGTGGAGGCGGCCTTCCAGAGGGTGAGAATCAGCGCCGCGGCGCCCAGGTTCAGCGACCCCGCCAGGCGGACGGTGCCCAGGAAGCCGAGGTTGCCCAGGAGGAGCCACCCGCCAATGCCGGCGCCCACGCCGGCGCCGATGGTGTTCACCGCATAGAGACGGCCCACCATCGGTGCCGCCTCGTCGATCTGCTCGACCAGTCCCCGGGCCACCAGCGGCAAGGAGAGGCCCATGAGGGTCGTCGGCACGATGAGCAGGGTGAAGTTGAAGGCGAACGCCGACAACGTGCCGTCGAGGACCGGGACCGAAGATCGGTAGAGGTCGTAGAAGAGCCAGATGCTGAACCAGGCGAAGACGCCGATCCCCGCATTGGCAGCGGCGAAGGCGAGCAGTGACCGTCGAGGGCCGAGCCGATCTGCCAGCACTCCGCCGAGCAGGCTGCCCATGCCGAGACCCGCGAGGAAGGCGGACACCACGGTCGCGATCGAGAACAGGTCGACGCCGGCATGAAGCGAGATGACCCGCTGCCAGACGACCTGAAGCGTGAGTGCCGAGAACCCCGTGCCGGCGAAGACGATGAGCAGGACGAATCTGAACGGACGCGGCACGCAGTATCAATCTGTCACGTTGCGTGGAGGGTCGGACCCTGGCACAGCTCCGAGGTAGTGCCCCGACGCGAGGAGGTCCCCTCTCGGGGGGAGGGGACCTCCTCTGCTGGGACCGACGATGCGGTCGACGAGATGCGGCGTCAGCTGCGGGCTCGCGCCACCTCGGGAGCGGGATTCTTTCGACCTGCGAAGAGGGCGGCCATGCCGGCGAGGAACATGCCCACGCCGCCGACGCCCAGGGCCACCAGCGCCAGCGTGCCGGTGCTGACGGAATCGTCACTCGTGACGAGTCCCGGCGCACGGGGCGATGTGTCCGTGGTCGCGGCGGCTGCGCCCACCACCGGCTGGGTGCCGGCAACACCGGTGACGGTGAGAACGGCGCGGATGGGCGACAAGCTCAGAGAACCGTCCGCCTTCGTCTGGCTCACGACGAGGACATAGTTCCCCGGAGTGGTGCCCTGCGGGACGTTGAACGTGGCGCTGATGGTGCCGCCCACGATCGGTGGGGTGACAGTGGCCAGGACGGGACCGTCCAGCGCGTTGAAGCGAACGACCAGCTGGTCGTTGGCGTTCCGGAAGCCGGTGCCGGTGAGGGTTACCTCCTGGCCGGGCTTCGCCGACACAGTCGACAGGTTCACCACCGGCCCCGATACGCACGCCCAAGCCGCCGCTGCGAAGAAGGATCCCGCCGGCGGCGATCCCTCCTACCCCCCCAATGGCCAGTTTCCGTGCCCTCATACAGTCCTTCCCTCTCGGTCTCAGGCAGTCGGTGGGCAGCGATGCCGTCGTGATGACCGGCCGGCCACTGGACCATCGGAAGTCATCTGAGCCATCCGGTGATGAGCCACGCCGGGCGCGCCAACCCGTCGGCGCAGTTGCAGAGCGCCCGGCAGGTCGCTGCCCAGAACCTCTGGCTCTGCGCGCTGCGGGCGCAACGTCGGGCTGACGCGATCGCCGGCTACGCGACTGGGGGGCCTGCTTTTGCGATGGCGGCGGCGGCCTCGAGCCAGTCCGGCCCCGGAGCAGGTCCTTCGACCAGCCAGGTCGCGCCCGCCTGCGCATAGGCGAGCCGAAGCTCCGCGCTCGGCCCGACCGTCCAGACCACCACGTCCGAACTCTCGGCTCGGCCGCGGTCGCGCAGATCCGTGGCGACTGAGGCGACTTCTTCCGGCGTCACCGGGCGCATCTCCCCCGGCGCCGAGTACATGGGTGCGACGCCGTCCCATCGGGCGCCACGTCGCACACCAGCGCGTGATGGAAGTGATGCCGCGCACCAGATCGGAATCCGTGGCTGCTGGAGTGGTCGCGGGCTGAAGCGAACGCCATCGATCTCGAAGTAGACGCCCCGATGGTGTACCGCCTCTCCGGACCACAGGGCGTCGATCACCGTCAGCGCCTCGTCGAGGATCGCGCCATGACGCTTGGGATCAGCCGGCTCGCCGAGGGCCGCGTATTCCTCCTGGGCCGGAACGCCGAGCCCCACTCCGAGAACCGCTCGACCCCCGGAGAGGTGGTCCACCGTGCAGACCTGGCGGGCAAGGACCCATGGGCGACGCCGTGGCACGGGTGTGATCAGCGTGCCCAGGCGGATCCTCGTGGTCATCACGGCCACCGCGGCGAGGGTGGTCCACGGCTCGCAGATCGGAGGAGGCGACGACCGGTCCACGACAATGTGGTCCCACAAGAAGAAGCCGTCCCAGCCGGCTGCTTCGCTGGCCACGGCGAGCTCCACCAGACCGGAGGGGTCGGCGAAGTTGGGGACAGAGAGGCCGTACCGCACGATCACATCCTCGCCGAAGAGCCAACCGCGTCCAACGGCACGCAGGTCAGGTTTTTTCTTGCTGCTACCGCTTCTTGACGGCCGTCTTCCCGACCGCAGCCCTCTTCGGCGCCGGGGCAGCCTTCGTCGCCGGCCGCTTGGTCGGCGAGGTGGCCGAGGCAGCCTTGGCTGTCGGAGCCTTGGCGGTGGAGGCGGCGGCGGCGGTTCTCGCCGGTGCCGCCTTCGCGGGCGCCTTCGCCGCAGGGGGCCACACGCCCTTGGCGAGCTTCGGGGCAGCCGAGACGCTCATGACCGCGTCCTTGAAGCCCTTGAGCGGGGTGATCTTCGCCTTCTTGGATGCCTTCACCTTCACCGGCGCACCCGTGGCGGGATTCCTGGCCATGCGGGCGGGGCGGTCGACGCGGGCGAACTTGGCGAAGCCGCTGATCGTGACCTGCTCCCCCTTGGCCGCAACCGCTTCGATCACCTCGGTCACCCCCTTCAAGGCCTTGTCCACCTCACGAGTCTCCATTCCGGTGTGGGTGGCGACGGCGCCGACGAGTTCCTTGCGGTTCATCCATGCTCCTGGGTCTGGGGTCGTAGAGCCACCAGTGTGGCCAACGAAGGCTCCACACTCTGGGATGCCGGCATCCCTCGTCGTCTCCGCACCGTCGTAGCGCGCGCAAAACCGCATCCCTCCGACCGGTGCTCGCTCGGCACCGAGCCTGGCCACCGCACGCCGAGCAGCCGCCGGCTGCCCCCGGTAGATTTCGGCCGATGTCGGCATTCCCGGCGACGAAGTTCGTCCGCTCGGGTGGCGTGGACATCGGCTACCAGGTCGTCGGCCGTGGCCCGTTCGATGTCGTCTTCGTGCCCGGTTGGATCTCGAATTGGGAGACCGCTTGGGAGCTCCCGGAGGCAGCCCGGTTCCTCGAGCACTTCGCTCAGTTCAGCCGCCTCATCCTGTTCGACAAGCGCGGGACGGGGTTGTCCGATCGGGTGTCGGGCCTGCCGACGCTCGAGGAGCACGTTGCTGACCTGCGAGCGGTGCTCGATGCGGTTGGCTCGGAGCGAGCGGCCGTCACCGGATGGGCCGACGGCGCCGCCGTCGCGTTGCTGTTCGCCGCGCAGTATCCGGACCGAGTCACGGCCCTCGTCATCGGCTCGCTGATCGTGAAGCCTCGCGACCATGGCACCCCCGAGCCGATGAATATCGACCCCCAGGTCCTCGATCAGTGGGCGGAGGCGATCGAGTCAAGCTGGGGCGAGGGCACGTTTCTTCCGATGCTGGCTCCCTCGGTGGCGGGCGACCCGAGGTTCGCGGCCTGGTGGCGGCGGCTCGAACGGTCCTCGGTCACTCCCAATGCCGCCGCAGGGTTCTTTCGCTCGATGCTCGAGCTCGACGTGACGGCAATACTGCCGACGGTGCAGGCCCCGACGCTTGTCATCCACCGCCGTGACACGCCGCTCATCAATGCCGACGCCGCCCGTTGGTTCGCCAAGCAACTGCCGGCGGCGCGCTACCTTGAGCTTCCGGGCGCGGACGCGATCCCCTACGTCGGCGACGTTGACGTGGTCCTCGACGAGGTCGAGGAGTTCCTGACGGGCGCGCGGCGAATCGGGGCCACCGATCGCGTGCTGGCAACCGTGCTGTTCATCGACATCTCCGGGTCCACCCCGCTCGCCGAAGCCATCGGCGACCGGCGGTGGCGGGACCTTCTGAGCGCTTACCGAAAGGCGGTCCGCCGCGTCCTGGAACGATTTCGTGGCAACGAGATCGACAACGCCGGAGATGGGTTCCTGGTCACTTTCGACGGACCGGCTCGCGCCGTTCGCTGCGCCCTCTCCATCCGCGACGCCGCAAGCGACCTCGGTATCCAGGTGCACGCCGGCGTTCACACCGGGGAGGTGGAGCTTCGTGGTGGTGCGATCTCAGGCATGGCCGTTCACATCGGCGCCCGCGTGGGCGCCATCGCGCAAGCTGGTGAGGTGATGGTAACGAGCACCGTGAAGGACCTCGTGCTGGGGTCCGGCCTGGAATTCTCCGCCGGGGGGTCGCATGTCCTGAAAGGCATTCAGGGCGAGTGGCTGTTGTTCCGCGCCGTCGCAGTTCCTTCGGACGGATGAATAGGCGCCTGGTGAGCGATCCGCCGGCCTCCCGACCGCTCAATTACGTTCTCGGTCGTGGCCGACGGCGGCGCAGACGTTCACCCGAATGAGCCGGTGGCGAGCGAGCAGTTCGCCCTCCGGTCGCAGTCCACGCCCGATTCCGCACGAACCCCGAGCGTCGTCACGTTCCTCTTCACCGACATCGAGGGCTCCACCCGGCTGCTCCAGGACGCCGGCCCTGACTACGCCGAGTACCTCGCCGCCCACCGCCGGTTACTCCGGTCCGCCTTCGCAGCCAACGGGGGACAGGAGGTCGACACCCAGGGCGACTCGTTCTTCGTCGTGTTTCCCACGGCGCGGTCAGCCGTGCGGGCCGGCATCGACCGGCAACGGGCCCTGACCCGGCACCCGTGGCCAGGTGGTCGAGCCGTGCGCGTGCGAATGGGTCTGCACACGGGCGAGGCGACTCGGGTCGGGGAAGGGTTCGTCGGGCTCGAAGTCCACCGCGCCGCTCGGATCGCGGCGGCGACGCACGGCGGGCAGGTCGTGCTCTCCGAGACAACGGCCGCCTTCGTCCGGGACGCGCTGCCGGGCGGGGCCGCGCTGCGGGATCTCGGCGAGCACCGGCTCAAGGACTTCGCCCGCCCCCAGCGGCTGTTTCAGGTTGAGGTGGAGGGGCTCCCCGGCGACTTCCCGCCGCTTCGCACCTCGTCCTCCTCCGGACTACCGGTGGCGCTGGGCAGATTCGTCGGGCGGCAGGAGACCGTGCGATCAGTCGTCGAGCTGCTGGAGACCGACGGCGTGCGCCTCCTGACGTTCACGGGGCCGGGCGGCGTGGGCAAGACCCGGCTCGCGCTCGAAGTTGCCGCCCGTCTCGAGCGGAGGTTCGAGGACGGGGTCGTGGTCGTCATGCTCGGCTCGGTGACGGACCCCTCCTTGGTGCTGCCTGCAATCCGCGACACGCTCGGACTGCACGAGGACGGGCGAGAGGCATCGGCGACGATCGCCACCTACCTCGCCCAGCGACACGTCCTGCTCGTGCTCGACAACTTCGAGCAGGTGATCGGCGCCGCCGCCGACGTAGGCGCCCTGGTGACCTCCGCCCGCCGGGTGACGGTCCTCGTGACGAGCCGGGAGGTGCTGCGTATATCCGGCGAGCACGAGTACGAGGTCTCCCCGCTGACCGTCACGGTCGCTCCCGGTGGGGGAGGTGAAGCGGAGGCGGTCGAGCTGTTCGTCGAGCGGGCCCGAGCTGCGCGCCACGACTTCGCCCTGAGCGACGACAACCGCCCCGTCGTTCGCGAAATCTGCCGGCGTCTCGACGGCATGCCGTTGGCGATCGAGCTCGCCGCCGCTTGGGTTCGGCTACTGCCTCTGGAGACGATCCTGGCCAAGCTCGCCAGCCGCCTGACGCTGCTCACCGGAGGGCCGATCGATCTGCCGGACCGCCAACGCTCGCTGCGCAACACCATCGCGTGGAGCTACGACCTGCTCGAGGACGACGACCGGAGGCTCTTCGAACGGCTCGGAGTGTTTGCCGGGGGATGGTCCTTGGGCGCGGCCGAGGAGGTGTGCGGCGGCGAAGGAGTCGACGACGTCTTTCGCGGGTTGGTCTCATTGGCCGACAAGAGCTTCGTCCACCGCCGCGGCGTCGTCGGCGGGGAGCCCCGGTTCGCGATGCTCGCGACGTTGCAAGAGTTCGCCGTGGTCAAGCTCGACGAGCGGGGCGACTCGGGTCGCGTCCGCAATCGCCACGCCGAATACTTCCGGCGTCTGGCGGAGGAGGCGGGACCGCGGCTGCGCACGGGTGACCAGGATCGATGGTGGAAGCGTCTGAGCGCCGACGGTGACAACCTGCGGACGGCCACGCGGTGGTTGCTCACCCAGGGCCACGCAGATTCGGTGGCCCGCACCGGGCGGGACCTTTGGCACTTCTGGTGGTCTCGCGGGCAGATGGCGGAGGCAAGCGGTTGGATGGAGGAGGTACTGGCGGCGAGTGAGGGCGTAGCCGACGAAGGTCAGACAGTCGCCCATGCCGTGCTGGGGATCCTGGCTTTCGGGTCGGGTGACTTCACTCGCGCCCTACCCCACCTCAAGCGCTCAGAAGAGATATGCCGGCGGCTCGGCGACTCGCAGGGGCAGGCGATGGCGCAGGCGCTCCAGGGCTTCATCCTGGGCATCGGTGGCGACGCGTCAGCCGGACAAGCCGCGCTCGCCGAGGCGCTGTCTCTCTTCTCCGCGTCCGGCGACACGTGGGGGACGGCGCTGGTTCGCTACGCCCTGGGACGCGTGCTGCTTACCCAGGGCAGGGACGGTGAGGCCATCGGGACGTTGCGGCAGAGCGTGGCTGGAGCCCGAGAGGTGGGTGAGGCGCTTCTGTTGGGTATGGCGCTGCTGAACCTGGGATGGGCCCAGATCGGGGTGGCTGACTACATCGGGGCCACTGCCTCCCTTGGAGAGTCACTGGACCTCGTTGCCGGGCTGAGCAATGCCGGCGAAGCCCCTACGCTCGAAGCACTGGCGGCGGTGGCGGCCGATGTGGGGGAGCCCGAGGCCGGCACGCGCCTACTGGGGGCGGCCCAGCGGGTGCGGCGGGTGCGGGATGCAGAGGTATGGGTTCACGACCTGTCCAACCTCGACCGCACGGAGAAAGCGCTACGCGGGGCCCTTTCGCGTGAGGCGTTCGACGCCCATCTTGGGGAAGGAAGCAAGCTCTCGATCGAAGAGGTGACGGACCTCGCCGCGGAGCTCCGCACCAGTGTGTCGTCGTCTCACCGGGTCGACGTCCCGCCGGCGCAGTAACAGGCTCCAGGCTCGTGCGGCGTCAGCGACGCCGGGCACGCAGCACGACGTCCGCGATATGCGGGTTGTCGGGTGGCGGGTCGATGCGCGGCTCGATCACGTGCAGCTCGACCGTGAAGTCGTCGCCGAGCAGCCGGCCGAGATCGTCGGCATCGACGTAGTGGGCCGGGTCGGTGCCTTTCGCCTTCATGTGCTCGCGGTGCTCGTCATCGAGGTCGTGGTAGACGGCGAGAAGGAGCCCGCCAGGGCGCACCGTGTCGAGCAACCGCCGCACGGCAGCGTCGCCGGCGGCTTTGGGCAGCGCCGGATACTGCATCGACACCACGTCGAACGAGCGGGCAGGAAACGGTGCCTGCAGGGCGTCCCCGCAGACCCACTCGACCGCGGCGCCGGCCAGCTCGGCGGCCTGTCGCGCCCGGGACAGGGCCACCTCGGAGATGTCGATCGCCGTGACCGTCCAGCCGCGCGCCGCGAGCCAGATGGCGTCGCCACCCTCTCCACAGCCGACGTCGAGCGCCCGGCCTGGCGCGAGGTCGCGGAGCTCCGCGACGAGCCGCCCGTTCGGCCGCCCGCTCCACATCGCCCCGTCGCGCTCGGTGTATCTCGCGTCCCACTCCGCGGCGCCCGCCTCCGGGCCCAACCGCTGCTCCCCGTTTTCGTGCTCGTGCATCCTGCGCACGGTAGACCGGCGCCGGATCGGCGAGCACCGAACCCTTACGCTTTGGCGGCGAGGACCTTCACCGGCTGGTCGGCCCACTGGTCCGTAGCGGCGGAGTCGGACCACGTAGGGCTGTCGCCCCCGAGTATGTCCGGCCGTTCCCCTAGCTGCTAGGCGGAGGCTACGCGACCCCTCGTGATGAAACCCCGGGGCGGTCCTGCGGATGCCCCCGGTAACCTGGAGCGATGAAGAGCTACCTGGAGGCCGTCAGAGAACGGGTCGTCATCTTCGACGGCGCAACGGGGACCAACCTCCAGCGGATGGAGCTCACCGCCGACGACTTCGGCGGGCCGCAGTTCGAGGGGTGCAACGAGATCCTCGTCGACACCCGGCCGGACGCCATCGCCCAGCTGCACAACTCCTTCTTCGAGGTGGGCAGCGAGGTGGTGGAGACCAACTCCTTCGGCTCGCTCTCCTACACCCTTGGCGAGTACGGCATCGCCGAGCGGGCCCACGAGCTGAACGTCAAGGCGGCGCGCATCGCCCGTGAGGTGGCGGACGGGTACGGGGGATGGGTGGCCGGCTCCATCGGTCCGGGCACCAAGTTCCCCTCCCTCGGCCAGATCCGCTTCGCCGAGTTCCGTGACGCGTACGAGGTTCAGGCGCGAGGCCTGCTGGAAGGTGGCGTCGACCTGCTGCTGGTCGAGACGGTCTTCGACCTGCTCCAGGCCAAGGCGGCCCTCATCGCCTGCCGGCGGGCCATGGCCGCGGTGGGCCGCGAGGTGCCGCTGCAGGTCCAGGTGACGATCGAGCTCACGGGCCGGATGCTCCCCGGCACCGAGATCGGCGCCGCCCTGGTGGCCCTCGACGCCCTTCGGCCCGACGTCATCGGCATCAACTGCGCCACCGGCCCCACCGAGATGCACGAGCACCTCCGGCACCTCTCCCAGCACTGCCGGGTGCCGATCTCCTGCCTGCCCAACGCCGGCCTGCCGTCGGTGGTCGACGGCAAGATGCACTACGACCTGACTCCTGACCAGCTGGCCGAGCATCACGCCCGGTTCGTGTCCGAGCTGGGCGTGAGCGTCATCGGCGGCTGTTGCGGCTCCGGCCCCGAGCACCTCAAGGCTGTCGTGGAGCGCTGCCGCGACCTGGAGCCGGCCCGCCGCGATCCCGTGCACGAGGCGGGCGCGGCGTCGATCTACTCGTCGGTGCCCTTTCACCAGGACACCTCGTTCCTGGTGGTGGGGGAGCGCACCAACGCCAACGGGTCCAAGAAGTTCCGCGACGCCATGCTGGCCAGCGACTGGGACACCT
>CADCTB010000006.1 GCA_902805665.1 uncultured Acidimicrobiales bacterium | reverse complement strand
TGGGGGGCTCGCTCGCGTTCTCCTCGTTCCTGGTCGAGGAGGCCAAGGTGGCCACCTCCCCCGGCGTGGGCTTCGGTCCTACGGGCGACGGGTTCGTGCGCTTCGCGCTCATCGAGAACGAGCAGCGCATCGGCCAGGCCGTGCGCAACATGCGAAAAGCGCTCACCAAGCTTTGATCGGCCTCGGAGCCTGCTCGCCGAGGCAGTTGTGCTCCGCGTGACCGGCCTCCGGCGGCGGGGCAGCGGCCGGCGGCGAAGGAAACCGTAGACCGACCTCCGTCCGAGCAGGTAGAGTTTTTTCCGAAACGAGACGGGTTCGTTTCGGAAAGACGGGACGCGAGGAACCATGGACGCAGCAGCAATCCACGCCCGCCGCTGGTGGACGCTGGCGGTGATGTGCCTCAGCCTGATGGTGATCGGCGTGGACAACACCATCCTCAACGTGGCCCTGCCCACCCTGGTGCGCGATCTGGGGGCGACCACGTCGCAGCTGCAGTGGATCGTCGACTCCTACACCCTCGTCTTCGCCGGCCTCCTCCTCACCGCCGGCAGCCTGGGCGACCGCTTCGGCCGCCGTCGGGGGCTGAGCATCGGGCTGCTGATCTTCGGCATCGGATCGGTGGCGTCGGCGCTGGCCGGCTCCGCCGACCAGCTCATCGCCACCCGGGCCGTCATGGGCATCGGCGGAGCGCTGATCATGCCGGCGACCCTCTCCATCATCAGCAACGTGTTCACCGTGCCGGCCGAACGGGCCCGGGCCATCGCGGTCTGGGCCGGCTTCTCGGCCATGGGCATCGCCATCGGCCCCCTCAGTGGCGGTTGGCTGCTCGAGCACTTCTGGTGGGGGTCGGTGTTCATGGTGAACATCCCGATCGTCGCCCTGGCCTTGACGGGTGGGCGCCTCTTCGTCCCCGAGTCCAAGGACCCCTCGCCCCGGGGGCTCGACCCCATCGGGGCGCTGCTCTCGATCGTCGGACTGGTCGTCCTGGTGTGGGCCATCATCGAGGCACCGGTCCTCGGTTGGACCGACGGCACCACCCTTGCCGCCTTTGCCGCCGCCGCCGCGTTCATCGGCGGGTTCATCGCCTGGGAGCTGCGCACCGACCACCCCATGCTCGACGTCCACTTCTTCGCCAACCCCCGGTTCAGCGCGGCCAGCATCGGGGTCACGATGGTGTTCTTCGCCCTCTTCGGGTCGACGTTCCTGCAGACGCAGTACCTCCAGTTCGTGCTCGGCTACAACGCGCTGGAGGCGGGCCTGCGGGTGGCGCCCGTCGCGTTGGTCCTGATGGTGGCCGCCCCTCTCAGCGCCCGGCTGGTCGAGCGGATCGGCACCAAGCTCGTCGTCGCCACCGGCCTGGCGGTCGTCTCGCTGGCGCTGGTGCTCCTGTCGTTCGCCACGGTGACGTCGGGATACGGGCCGGTCCTGGCCCACATGCTCGTCATGGGCCTCGGCATGGGAATGACCATGGCCCCGGCCACCGAGTCGATCATGGGCTCGCTTCCCCGGGCCAAGGCCGGGGTGGGCTCCGCGGTGAACGACACCACCCGTCAGATCGGCGGGGCCCTCGGTGTAGCGATCCTCGGCTCACTGCTGGCCTCGACGTACGCCTCATCGCTGGGTGACGCGGTCCCGGCTGCCGCCAAGGCGTCCGTTGGCGCCGCCCTCGACCTCGCCCGGCAGCTCGGCGGTGACCAGGGGACGGCACTCGCGGCCTCGGCCAAGTCGGCGTACGTCGACGGAATGGGTGTCGGCGTCCTGGTCGCGGCCGGGGTGGCCCTGTTCGGATCGCTGGTCGCCCTCGCCTTCCTCCCGTCAAGGGCCAGAATGGAGGACGAGCCCACCCCGCACGACACGGGCGAGCTCGACTCCGACCTGGAGGTCGCCACCGCATGACAGACATCCCCGTGGTCGAGGTGCAGCGGCCGCCCGGGCGTCCGCGCAGCCTGGAGGCCGACCGGGCCATCCTCCGGGCCACCGTCGACCTGCTGGCCGACGAGGGCTACGGCGGGGTCACCATGGAAGGGGTCGCTGCCCTCGCCGGTGTGGGCAAGGCCACCGTGTACCGGCGCTGGGCCTCCAAGTCGGACCTGGTCGTCGAGGCCATCAGCTCGTGCCGGGAGAGCCGTTCGCAGCCGCCCGACACCGGCTCGGCCCGCGACGACCTGCTGCTCTTCGTGCGGGGGTTCATGGACCACATCCGCACGTCGGACGCGGGCCGGGTGATGCCCGCCCTCGT
This sequence comes from uncultured Acidimicrobiales bacterium, assembly GCA_902805665.1. GTDB lineage: Bacteria > Actinomycetota > Acidimicrobiia > Acidimicrobiales > AC-14 > CADCTB01. Next base: position 8,089 of record CADCTB010000006.1, on the reverse strand, counting down.
CACCGAGCTGGCCCGCAACGCCGAGCTGGCCACCGCGTTCCGCGACGGCTTCGTGCAGCCCCGCCGGGCCCGGGTGCTCGAGACGGTCCGCCGGGGCGTCGAGCGGGGCGAGGTGCGCCCCGGCGTCGACCCGGAAGTGGTGGCCGACGCCGTCGTCGCCCTCCTCATGCACCGGTTCCTCATCACCGGCATGGAGATCGACGACGGCCTGCCCGAACGGGTCCTCGACATCCTGTGGCGGGGCATCGCCGCGGTCTGATCCCCAGGAAATCCACAGGCAGGCCGTCTTCCTCCCCACAGGCCTCCCGTCGTAGGTTCGACCGCATGGCCAGCTTCGAGGTGCAGCTCAAGGACGGCACGGTGGAGATCGTCGAGGGTGCCGACGCCTATCAGCCCGACGGCCCGTTCACCACCTTCTTCGCCCTGGAGGAGGGCCGCACCGCGGTCGACTGCTGGAGCGTCCGCATGGCCAGCATCCGCAGCGCCGAGATCGTCGCCGTGTGGCGGCGGGAACGGCCGGCGGCCGCCTGAGCCGCCCCACCGCCGGGGTTCCCGACCAGATCGCAGTCGGTGCCCACGGCCTCGTGCTGCGTGGGTGGCGGGTCGACGACGCTCCGACGCTGCTGGCCGCGATCGAGGCCAGCCTGCCCGAGCTGCGCGGCTTCATGCCGTGGGCGATGGAGACCCCGACCCTCGAGACCGTCGAGGCGTTCCTCCGGTCCCTTGCGCCGGGCCAGTTCATGGGGTTCGGGCTGTTCGAGGACGGCGGCGCCGGGGAGCTGGTGGGCGGCTTCGGCTTCCACGACCGCCGAGGCCCCGGCACCCTGGAGATCGGCTACTGGGTGCGCAGCGACCGGACCGGCCGGGGCTATGCCACTGCCGCCGCCCGGGCCCTCACCGAGGTGGCCTTTGCCGCGTTCCCACTCGTCCACCGGATCGAGATCCGGTGCGACCCGGCCAACGTGGCCAGCGGGGCCATCCCCCCGAAGCTCGGCTACCGGCTCGACCGGACCGAGGATGTCGAGGTGGAGGCTCCGGCGCAGACGGGCCGCCAGGACGTCTGGGTGCTGGATCGGGTGCGTTCCGCGTCGTGATCTCGGCGGTTTGAGGCCGGTTCACGACGCGGAATGCACCGGGGACTACTTGGCGACCGACCGCTGGTACGTCCGGACCGCCAGCGGGGCGCAGACCGCGACGATTGCGATGGTCCAGATGATCGAGTACTCGATCGGGTGGGCGATCGACCAGGGGGCGTCGGGGCCGGCGACCGTGCTGGGGTTGCCGAACAGCTCCCGGGCGGCGTTGGAGAGCGTGGTCACCGGGTTCCACTCGGCGATGGTCTTCAGGAAGCCGGGCATGGTCTCGGTGGGCACGAAGGTGCTGGCCATGAACGTGATCGGGAAGATGACGGCGAAGCCGATGCCCTGCACCGCCTCCGGCGTGGCCACCAGGCTGCCGAGCAGGATGCCGACCCAGATCATGGCGAAGGCGAAGGCGAACAGCAGCAGGTAGCCGAGCAGGGCGCTGACCAGGCCGTCGCGGATGCGCCAGCCGATGAGGAGGCCGCACAGCGACATCAGCACGATGGGCAGCACCGCCTTGATCAGGTTGGCGACCGCGTGGCCACCGAGCACCGCACCGCGGGCGATGGGCAGGGCCCGGAAGCGGTCGACTGCCTGGTTCTTGCGGTCGTACGCCAGCGACATGGCCACCCCGAAGGCGGTGAACACGATGGTCTGAGCGAAGATGCCGCCCATGAGGAACTCGCGGTAGTTCCCGCCGGCGGGGACCGAGATGGCGCCTCCGAACACGTAGGCGAACAGCAGCACGAACATGATGGGCTGGATGGTGGCGTCGGCCAGGGCCTCGGGCTGGCGCTTCATGTGCACCAGCCCCCGCCGGGCGACGACCCAGGTGTCGTGGAACATCCCTCGGGCCGGCCGGGGGCCGTCGTGGGCGATGGTCTCGTTCTCAAGCGTGATGGCGGCCATGTCTACGCCTCCTGGGGAGTGTCGTCGTCGGTGGTGGATCCGGTGAGGGTGAGGAAGACCTCGTCGAGGGTGGGCTGGCGCAGGCTCATGTCGTCGACGGCGATCTGGGCCTCGGTGAAGGCCTTGGCCGCCAGCACCAGAGTCTCGACGCCTTGGCTCGTGGCCGCGGTGACCGAGCGGGCGTTGGGGTCGACCTTGGGCTCGACGCCGGTGATCTCGGCCACGAGGCGGGTGGCCTCGGGCAGGTGGCCGGGCTCGACCACCACGACCTGCACCTGGTCGCCGCCGACCTCCCGCTTGAGCTTGCGGGCGTCGCCCCGGGCGATGATGCGGCCGTGGTCGATGACGACGATGTCGTCGGCCAGGCGCTCGGCCTCTTCCAGGTACTGGGTGGTGAGCACGACCGTGGTGCCGTGTCCGACGAGGGTGTCGATGACGGTCCAGAGCTCGCTGCGGCCCCGGGGGTCGAGGCCGGTGGTGGGCTCGTCGAGGAACAGGACGTCGGGACGGGAGACCAGGGTGGCGGCCAGGTCGAGCCGGCGACGCATGCCGCCGGAGTACCCGGAGGTCCTCCGGTCCGCCGCCTCGTTCAGGTCGAACTCACCGAGGAGCTGCGCGGCCCTGGTCGCGGCCTCGGAGCGGCGCATCTGGTGGAGCTCGCCGAGCATGACCAGGTTCTCGCGCCCGGTGAGGAGCGGGTCGACGGTTGCGTCCTGGGCGGCCAGGCCGATCCGGCGCCGCACCTCGTTGCCCTGGGTGCGGACGTCGAACCCGGCGACCGTGGCTTGCCCCTCGTCGGCATCGGTGAGGGTGGTGAGGATGCGGACCCCGGTGGTCTTGCCCGCCCCGTTCGGCCCCAGCACGGCGATGACAGTGCCGGTCGGCACCTCGAGGTCGATACCGGCGAGGGCTGTGGTCGAGCCGTAACGCTTGACCAACCCACTCGCTTCGACTGCGTAGTTCGTAGACATCAGTTCCTCCGGCTCCGGCTTCCCTTGCAACGTTCCACATACGTCGGACCGCCGGCTCGTGTTTTTCTCATCGGTCCGGCTCCGACTTCTTGCACCTTAAGACCTCAACTAAAGTTGAGGTCAAGAGGGATCTACGAGGAAGGCGCAGTACGCAGGTACTGGACCCGCACCCGGCCCGGTTGCAGCTCGGCCAGCCGGCGGGCCAGCGGCTCCTCGTAGGTGGTGACGAAGATCTGCTCCAGGCCACCCGTGGCGCTCAGGTGGGCGAGGGTGCTGCCCACCAGCTGGCGTGACACGGGGTCGAGGTGCTCCAGCGGCTCGTCGATCCAGCAGAACGGCACCGTGGTCGTCGCCAGCAGGGTGGTGAGCCGCATCATCAGCTTGGCCACCGTCTGCTCGCCGGCGCTGAAGGCGCCGAACTCCAGCGGTGTCCCGTCGATCATCCGGGACAGCTCGCCGTCGGGGGTCAGGTGGAGGTTCGGCCGGTCGGGGAACACGGCGTCCCACCGCCGGTTCACCTCGGCGGCCAGCGGCTGCAGCTGGCGGCCGAGCACCGCGGTGACCGTCTGGTGCAGCGCGGCCTTGCCCGCCTCGAGCAGCGCCTCGGCGCGGTAGCGCTCGGTGAGGGCGTCGGCCGCCTCGATGTCGGCCCGGATGGCCTCCACCCTGGTCAGCCCGGCCTGGGCCTTCATCTCCGCCTCCCGCTGGCCGGCGACCGCCGCCTCCAGCACGGCCAGCGCGGCGGCCTCGGCGTCGACGCGGGCGTCGAGGTCGTCGACGTCTGGCTCCGGGGGCGGTGGACCGAGCGTGGCCGCCTCCCGGGTCAGGCGGCGAACGGTGTCGAGGGCGGCGGTCACGGCGGAGTCGTCGAGCTGGGCCAGGTCGGCGCGCACCGCCTCGAGGTTGGCCCGATGGAGCTCCTCCGCCCGCTCCCGGCTTTCGTCGTCGAGCCCGCGCAGGCACACGGGGCAGGCGGCCTCGGCGTCGTGCAGGGTGGCCAGCGACGTCTCGGCCGCGTCGAGCCTGGCCCGCAGGGCCGCGTGCCGGGCCCGGACCTCGTCGACCTGGGCGCCCAGCCGGCCTTCCAGATCGACCAGGGCGTCGGCCAGCGGCGTCTCGGGCGGCAGCTGCCCGACCACCGGGACGGCCGCGGCCAGCAGGCGTTCATGGCTCTCGCGCCAGCCGGCCGCGCCGGCTCGGAGGACGGCCGCCGCCCGCGCCTCGTCGAGCGCGGCCCGGGCCTGGGCGTGGGCGGCCCGGGCCGACTCGACGTTCTCGCGTGCGGCGGCCACGCCCAGGGTGAGAGTGCCGAGCTCGTCGGCTGCCGCGTTGAGCTGGTCCCTGGTGCCCGACAGCTCGGCGCGCGACGCCTTCAGGCTGCGTGACAGCTGGGTGAGCACGGGCTCGATCTCGGCGATGGCGCGCTGGAGGTCGTCGAGGGAGTAGGCCCGGCACAAGTGGGTGCGCAGGTTGGGGTCGTCGCCGTCGCGTCGGAGATCCTCGGTGAGGAACGCCGTCCGGGAGACGAATCTGGCGTCGGCCGACCACGACGCCTCCAGCAGGCGGGAGGCCTCGGCCTCGTCGACCGGCCGGCCGTCCAGGGTGGCGACGGTCTCCGCGGCCAGCCGCGACCGCACGATGCGCAGGGATCGGGTGACGGCGAGCTCGCCTTGGGGGACGTCGAGCGTGACCGACACAGACGCCTGGGCGTGGCCCTGGCGCACCATCGAGGCCCGCTGGTCGACGTGGCCCGCGGCGAGCGCCCAGCGGATGGCCTCCAGCAGCGAGCTCTTGCCCACGCCGTTGGGCGCGACCAGGAACGTGGTGCCCGGGTCGACGTCGAGGTCGAGGTTCCGGTACGCCCGCCAGTTCTCGAGGGTGATGTGCCTGATCACGGGGTCTCGTCCTCGTCGCTCCGGCGGGCCAGGTCGAGCAGGGCCTCGGCGACCGAGCCACCGGTGAACGCCTGTCCGAGCGCCTCTCCGAGGGCGTCGGGGGCACCGGCGAGGGACTCATAGCCCCGGCGCTTGGGGACGACCTTGAACCGGGCGCCCTTGCGGACGGAGTCGGCGACCGCGCCGGCGGCTGCGTCGCGGAGGATGTCGCCCACGTCGACGCGGGCGAGGGGGCCTCGGGTGGGCAGGCTCATGGCGCGGGCCCCCGAATGCTGGTCGAGGTACTTGGTGACGGCGTCGAAGGCGACGAGGCCGGCGATCAACGGACGGGGTGGGGTGTGGGCGCCGGAGGGCATGTCGATGCCGTGGTTCAGGGACGCGGCGTCGAACACGTCGGCCGAGTCGCTGAGCTCCCGGGTGAGCACCACCAGGGCGCTCGCGTTGCAACGGGTGAGGACGGCCCGGGCCACGTCGAAGTCCCGGTCGTCGACCAGGCCGTGGGGCGTGTCGAGCACGACGAGGACCACGCCCACCTCGTCGACCATGGCCAGCGGCACCCAGCCGCGGCGGTCGGCGTCGGGCAGGTCGGGCCACGTGTCGAGGGCCCGCACCGCGCAGGCCGCGCCCCGGAGCGCCTGAAGGTCGTCGATCAACGTGGACCTGACCCGATCGTGCTCCACGTCGCCGAGCCGGTCGGCGATGTGCCCACGCAGCTCCAGCCGGGGATCGGCGTCGGTGTCGATCGCCGGGCCTCGCCTGGTGCCCGGTGCGTCGCCGGCGAGGAGTGCGGGCAGCTCGGCTGCGGTGGCGAGCGTGGCCAGCCGGCCGGCCAGCACCGTTCGAGGGAGGGCGGTGGCCTGGACGGGATGGACGACGATGCCGGTCCCGAGCGGCGAGCGCGCCGCGTCGACGACCACCGTCTGGTCGTCGGCCGCCTCGACGTCGAACGTCACCGGAGCGACCAGCACTGTCTCGACCCCGTGCGGGCCGAGAACCAGGACCAGGACACGCTCCTCGTCGCCGGCGAGCCACAGCTCTCCCGTCGCCGGCACCGCGCCTTCGTCCAGGCGGGGCACCTCGAAGCCCGGGAAGGGGAACGGCTCGCCGCCGCGGGCGGGCCCGGCCGGCGGGGCCTGGCTGAGGCGCAGGCGCTTGATGCGGCACACGATGCAGCCGGTGAGGTGAGCCTCCAGCTGCAGGGCCCGGGGCTCGTCGAGGATCCCGTCGACGAGGTCGGCGAGGTCGATGTCGAGGGGATGCGTCGACCCGGGAGTGGTCATCGCGCCACCTGTACGGTGGATCGGGCGGCGGTGTCCATGCGATCGGCCCACGTCCGGCCCAGCTCCATGACCAGCAGGGCGATGCCTTCGGCGTCGTCGTCGTCGACCAGCTCGGACTTGATGATGGTGACCGCCCGCATGCGGATCACGTGCGACTGCGACGTGCTCACCCCGAGCACGGGCGCGAGCTGCCGCACCGTGTACTCGGGGCGGGCGACAGCCAGGCGCTCCCGGTCGTTCAGCTGGGCCAGCACCTCGACGGCGCGCAGGTAGCGGAGGGCGTCGCTCCCGGTCCGGTCGGCACCCGTCGTCTCGCCCGGCGCGGGATGGTCCAGGGCGCTGACGTCCATCGAGAGCGGCGCCTCGCCCAGGCCGAGGCGGTGGCCGATGGCCCGGGCCAGGGCGCGAGGCGTGAGCGAGCCTTCCGCGGCGTCGAGGAGGGCGCCGCACAGCGACACGAGCGTGGCGCGGTCGGCCACGGGCGCGGAGCGGTGCGCGTCGTGGCCCCATGAGGGGACGATCACCTCGTGGCCGCGGATGGCGCGGCTCAAGCCGTCGGGGTCGTCCCGGCCGGCGGCCGTCGGGCCGCCCTCGCGGGCCCACCGGCCCTGGACGCGGATGAAGCCGGGCTCCCGGCTGAGGACGTCGTTGATCCTGACCACCAGCTTTCCGATCGGCGTGCGCCGGCCGAGGTCGGCGAGGAAGTTGCGGACCGTCCCCTGGAGGCGGGCGCGCACCGCCTGGTCGGAGGCGCAATGCAGGGCGAGGTCGGTGAGGCGGCGGGGCGTCTGACCGTCGCTCATGAACTCCGACGCCGTGGAGTGGACCGCGTCGGCGTCCCACTGGGCGAACCCGTCGGGCGGCGGGAAGTTCCGGGAGACGCCGACCGCCCGGATCGTCCGCTCGAGCAGCGCGATGAACTGGTCCCCGACTGCGCCGGCCTGCAGCTCCGCGAGGGCGCTCATCGTCGTCCCCCTACGTGGGATCGGCAACGGGTGTCCCGCGGCATCGATCGATTCACGAAACGTGACGGGTCGGAAACAGTCCGTTCACGTATGACGCGTAGCTTGCCTGCATGGAGACCTTCGTCGTCCGCGTCTGGGTGCCCGACCGTCCCGGGGCCCTCGGGCAGGTCGCGAGCCGTATCGGCGCGGTGCGGGGCAGCGTCGTGGGGATCGACATCCTCGAGCGGGGCGCGGGCCGGGCCATCGACGAGCTGGTGGTGGAGCTCCCGGACGCCAGCCTGGTGTCGCTCCTGCTGGCCGAGATCGACCAGGTGGACGGCGTCGACGTGGAGGACGTCCGACCGGCGCCGGCGGAGCTGGCCGATCCCCGTCTCGACGCGCTGGAGACCGCCGCTCTCCTGGTCGGCGCCGCCTCCTTCAGCCAGCTCCTGGACTCCCTGGTGGCTCACGCCCGTCGCGACTTCGGGTCTGAGTGGGCGGTGGTGATCGACCTCGACGAGCGGACGCTGCTGGCCTCCCACGGCGCCCCGCCCCCGCCCGCCTGGCTGGTGGCGTTCGTGGCCGGGAGCGAGTCGTCGGCGGCGGTGAGCGCGGGCGAGTGCGGCCCTGACGACGTGGCCTGGGCCCCCCTGGGCGAGGCCACACCGGGCCAGGCGCGCCTCGCCCTCCTGCTCGGCCGCCAGGGCCGGCCGTTCCGCTCCCGCGAGCGCCACCAACTGGCCGCCCTGTGCAAGATCGCCCAGTACGTGATGACGAACCTGGGGGTCGACCGGCCGCTGCCCATCGCCGCCAGCTGACCCCCTCCCGTTCCGGACACTGCAAAGCGCCAGGAACGTACCGTTCCGGTACAGGGAACGGCCTCAGGCCCAGCGCCGCGAGCGGTCGACGGCCCGCCGCCAGGTGGCGTGGCGACTGTCGACCACCGATTGGGGCGCCCGGGGAGTGAAGGTCGCCTCCTCGCGCCACCGCGCTGACACGTCCTCGGTC
>CADCTB010000005.1 GCA_902805665.1 uncultured Acidimicrobiales bacterium | reverse complement strand
CCGAGGCGGATGCGGCTGGAGTCCGGCTCCACGGCCCGGGAGCGGATGCCGATGGGCGCCATCGGGTCGAGGGGGTTCTCCCGCCAGTTCTCGATGCCCGGATCGCTCGTTGGCGCAACGGATTCACGAGGGGAGTCGGGAACAAGTTCACGGGTCCGCGACATTGAACGACTGCCAGTTGAACGCCGTGCCCTGACATCTGCCATGCAGCATCTCTCCTGAGATCGGGTCTGCGACCACTAACTGTTTGAGGCCGGTGTTCGCGGCCTAGATGTACGCTACATCTACTCAGAACGGATTTCAGGTGGAACTTTCGGTTCCGAACGGACCTCCGGGTGGGACACTGGATCCGTGGCTGACACGAAGCAGGTGACCGTGACCGCCGTGAGCGACGAGGTCGGGGGGGTCGCCGCCGACCTGGCCCGGGCATCGCTGGCCCTCGCCCGGCGGTTCTCGGCCGGGGGCACCATGTGGTGCGCCTCACCCAACTGGCCGTTCCACGCCCACCACGTGGCGGTGGAGTTCGTGCACCCGGTGATCATGGGCAAGCGGGCGCTGCCGGCCGTCACCGTGCCGCCCGCAGCCGACATGGTGGCCAGCCTCCGGGCGTCGGTCGTTCCCGGCGACATCGTGCTGGTGCTGGCCGACGCCGACGACCCCGCAGTCGTGGAGACCATGCGTCGGGGCGCGGCATGGGGGGTCGAGACGGTGTGGATCGGTGCCGGAGGGCGCCGGCCGGAGCCTGGCTCGGCGAACCACGTCATCTGGCTCGACACCGAAAACGCCCTCCAAGCCTCCGAGCTGTTCGTCCGGATCTACCACCTGCTCTGGGAGCTGACCCACGTGTGCTTCGAGCACCCCGGGCTGCTGAAGCCCGAGCCCGAGTGCACCGACGAGGTGTGCATCACCTGCTCGGACGAGGGCCGGCCGGCCGAGGTCGTTTCAGTCGACGGCGACGAGGCCCTGGTCCGCACGCCCGACGGCCACGAGCACATCGACGTGTCGCTCATCGACCCGCCCGCCCCTGGCGACCTGGTGCTGGTCCACGCCGGGTTCGCCATCACCGCCCCTACCCAGCCGGGCCGGCCGGTCTGATGCCCGAGACCACCGACTTCCTGTACCCCTTCATCGAGGGTGACGAGACCGACTCCGGGACGCTCCTGGAGGACCTGGCCCGATCCGCCGAGGGGAAGTGGCTGCAGAGCTCGGCGCTCCGCGAGGCGACCCTCACCCAGTCGGCGGCCCAGGTGCACGCCACCGCGACGGCAATGGCGGAGCGGTTCCAGGCCGGTGGGCGGCTGTTCACCTTCGGCAACGGCGGCAGCGCCACCGACGCAGAGGCGGTCGCCCACCTCTACACCCAGCCGCCCTGGGGACGGGCGTTACCGGCCCGCTCACTGGCCGAGGACCAGGCGGTGATGACCGCCCTCGGCAACGACGTGGGCTTCGACCTCGTCTTCTCCCGTCAGCTCATCGCCCACGGGCGGGCGCACGACATCGCCATGGGCTTCTCGACCAGCGGCAACTCCGAGAACCTGATGCGGGCCTTCGCCGAGGCCCGCAAGCAGGGCATGCTCACCGTCGGCCTGTCGGGCTACGACGGCGGCCGCATGGCGGCCGAGGGCACTCCCGTGGCCGAGTGCCTGGTGGCCCGCTCCGACAGCGTGCATCGCATCCAGGAGTCGCAGGCGGCGCTCAATCACGCCCTGTGGGCCGCCGTGCAGGAAGCGCTGGCCTCCTCCAGCTGAGCCGCCCCGCTCCATTCGCGGGCCGAATCGACGATTTTCAGCTGCCCTTGCGGCCGATGGTGAGCGGCGTCCGGCAGGTGCAGAGCGCCTCCTCGCAGCGATGCAGGCCTTCGTTGCTGGCCAGCCGGTCGAGCACGCCGTGCAGGGTGCCCCGGAGCGACTGGAGCTCGGCGATGCGCGCTTCCGTCTCGGCCAGCTTTCCCTCGACGATGGCGGCGAGCTCGGGGTGGTGGTCGCCGCAGCAGCCCTCGGCCACGTGCAGGAACTCCTTGGCCTCGCTGAGACGGAGACCGAGGACCTTGGCCCGGTTCACCAGTTCGATGCGGCGGAGAGCCTCGCCGTCGTACAGGCGATAGCCGGCGTGGGTGCGGGTGGCCGGCGTGACCAGACCGAGCTCCTCGTAATGGCGCAGCGCCTTGCGGCTCAGCCCGGTGAGGCGACCGACCTCGGCGACACCGAGCAGCCCGTCAGGGACCATGGGGTCGAGGATACAACCCGGCCCCTAGGGCCAGGTCAACGCCGCGATCAGGAGGCGGGCCCGTAGGGCCGGCTGGCGTTCTCGTAGCAGTCGACGTGGTAGTGCTCGACCCGCTCCCAGACGCCGTCTGTGTAGACGTTGGCGATCACCTGCTGCAGCCTGGCCTTGGCCCGGAACTTGACCGGCAGCCGGCAGACGGCGCACGTGGCGGTGTTGCCGGCCTCGATGAGACGCGTCACCGCACGGCTGGTGAAAATGCTCTGAACGGTCATGTCCAACGTATCGGCACCCGGGCGGGGCCAGTTGAGTAATTCTGGGCCCCTGGACTTGACTCCGCCTCCGGCGATCTGTCACATTGCCGGGCGTCGGGGCTCGGGGTGCGTCCGCCGTGCACCCCAGCCCCGACCTCTTCATGTCCGTCGGCCTGCCGACGGAGTGGGGCTCGAACGGGCGTCCGCCGTGCACCCCAGCCCCGACCTCTTCATGTCCGTCGGCGTGCCGACGGAGTGGGGCTCGAACGGGCGTCCGCCGTGCACCCCAGCCCCGACCTCTTCATGTCCGTCGGCCTGCCGACGGAGTGGGGCTCGGAGTGGCGGCTCAGGTCGGCGGGGGGCGGAACGAGGACTGGAACCGGTCCATGAACGCCTTCACGATCGACCAGTTGTCGGCCCGGGCCTCGAAGTTCAGGGTGAAGGCCTTGGCGCCGGTGACCACTCCCAGGTCCAGGTTGCGGAGCTGTATGTCCGCCTTCGTGTACGTGAACTCCCACTCGGCCGCGGAGAAGCCGCGGAACTCCGTGGCCTCGAGCCGTATACGGCTGTAGCTCTGCTGCTCGTCTTTGAACCGCTGTTCCAGGTCCAGCCAGACCGCCTCGGCGCTACGGGCATTGGAGTCCTGGACCACGACCCGCAGGGCGGCGACAGAGTCCAGATGGCGGAAGTCCGTGTAATTGCCCTCGCGGCTGACCCGCCAGTCCTTGGGGAAGTCGATCCGGAACCCGGTTTCAGGGTCGGTGTACTCCCACCAGTCGACCGACGCGATGATGCGGGCCGTCTGCCCTTCATCGGTCAAGATCTCGCGTCCGTTGGTGAACAGGATGGCGACGAGGACCAGCATGACGGCGGCGCACATGGCGACGGTCCAGTTGCTGCGATGGCGGGGGACAGGCCAGGGCGGCGCCGGCTCACGGTGTTCCTCCTCCGGCGTGAACAGCGCCGGCGGAGTGCCGGGGTCCGGGGAGAACATGCGGGCAAGGGCGACGCGGGGCGGCAAGGGCGGCGGAGGCGGCGGCGCCTCGGCCGGCTCGGCCGCAGCATCGGGGGCGTCGTCGACCGGCTCGGAGTCGCCGCTCACGGGCGGCTCCGAGTCGCCGGTGGGCGGGGACTCCTCGACCGGACGGAGGTCGAGCTCCATGGGGGCCCACATGCTGGTGTCGTCGTCGGAGTCGGGTGAGGGCTCGGGCTCCGGTTGGGAGGCCAGGTCGCCGGCCGCCACCTCGAGCAAGGTGCGCAGCTCGTCGGCCGACGGACGCTCGTCGGGGTCCTTCTGCAGGGTCAGCTCGAGCACCCGGCTCAGGGAGCCGGCGCGCTGGGCCGGCCGGGGCGGGTCGGCGGCGACGGCCTCCAGGATGGCCGCCGAGTCCTCGCCAGCGAACGGCGGCTCGCCCTCGACCGCGAAGTAGAGGACGGCGCCGAGCGACCAGATGTCGGCCTCGGCCGTGCCCGACTGCTCGGGGGACATGAACGACACACCGCCGACCGCCCCGCTCCGATCCACCGTGGGATCGCCGATCAGGCAGGCGATGCCGAAGTCGGCAAGGCGCACGTCGCCCGCAGGATCGACGTAGACCTTCGACGGCTGGAGGAAACGGTGGACCATGTCCTGGTCGGTGGCGGCTTCGAGGACCTCGAGCAGCCGGATGCCGAGCAGGGCGGCGTGCTCCGGATCCATGGGGCCGTCGCGCCGGACGACCTCGGCCAGCGTCGGCGACTCGATGACCTCGGTGACGACCCACGGGCGGTCGCCGTCGTCGACCACGGCGACGATCCTGGCCAGGCCGGGATGGTGGACCGCGGCCATCGCCCGGGCCTCACGGCGCACCCTGGCGGCCAGCGCCCGGCGCTGCATGTGGTCGAGCGGGTCGGGAAACCGCAGCTCTTTGACGGTGACGGCCCGCTCGAAGATCAGATCCTCGGCCCGCCACAGGATTCCCATGCCGCCCTCGTCGAGAACCTCGATGAGGCGGTAGCGGTCGTCCACCACGCGGCCGGTAGTGACAACACCCGGCATGTGCCCAGAGCGTAGCCCGGTCGGGACTGCGGGGGGGTGCCGGTAGAATGAACCCCATGGCAGAGGAGCGCCAGGCGACCTTCGGGCCCAACGCCTGGCTGGTCGACGAGATGTACGACCAATACCGAGCCGATCCTTCCTCGGTCACCGTGAGCTGGCGCGACTTCTTCGCCGACTACCGGCGGGAGGCAGACGTGCCGGCGGAGCCGGAGGAGGCAACTGTCCGCCCGGCGCCGCCTCCGTCGCGGCCGGCTTCCAAGCCGGTGGCGCCCGTCGACAACCTGCGCCCGCTGCGGGGCGCGGCGGCCCGCCTGGTGGCGAACATGGAGGCCAGCCTGGCGGTGCCTACCGCCACCAGCGCCCGCGTCGTCCCGGCCCGGCTGCTCGAGGTGAACCGCAAGGTCCTCAACGGCCACCTGGCCCGCATCGGTGGCAACAAGGTCAGTTTCACCCACCTCATCGGCTACGCGGTGGTCAAGGCGTTGGACGCGGTGCCGGCGATGCGGAACATCTACGCCGAGAGTGACGAGGGGCAGGGCGGCGTGGCCCTCCCGCCTCGCGTGGGGCTGGGCCTGGCCATCGACGTCGCCCGTTCCGACGGCTCCCGCACCCTGCTCGTGCCCTGCATCCCCCAGGCCGACACCCTCGAGTTCGCCGCCTTCCATGCCGCCTACGAGGACGTCGTCCGTCGCGTCCGCAGCAACAAGATCGGCCCTGACGACTTCGCCGGCGTCACCATGACCCTCACCAACCCCGGCACGCTGGGCACGGTCTCGTCGGTGCCCCGGCTCATGCCCGGCCAGAGCGTGATCGTGGGCGTGGGCGCGCTGGGCTGGCCGGCCGAGTACGCCGGCGCCGATCCCCAGGTCATGGCCCAGCTGGGCATCTCCAAGGTGCTGACGCTCACCTCCACCTACGACCACCGGGTCATCCAGGGCGCCGAGTCGGGGCTCTACCTCCGGCGCATGGAGGAGCTGCTGCTCGGCGCCGACGGCTTCTACGACGAGGTCTTCCGCTCCCTGGGCGTGCCGTACGAGTCGGTCCGCTGGCGGCCCGACGTCAACCCGCTCGACCAGCTCATGGGCAACGGCGGCGTCCAACGGGAGAAGCAGGTCCACGTCCAGACCCTGACCAACATGTACCGGGTCAGGGGGCACCTGATCGCCGACCTCGACCCGCTGTCATGGAAGGAGCCCCACACCCACCCGGAGCTCGACCCCGCCACCTACGGCCTCACGATCTGGGATCTGGAGCGGGAGTTCTTCACCGACGGCGTGGCCGGCCGCAGCCTCATGCCCCTGGGCGAGCTGCTCGGCGTGCTGCGCGACGCCTACTGCCGGCGCATCGGCGTCGAGTACATGCACATCCAGGAGCCCGACCAGAAGCAGTGGATCCAGCAGCAGGTGGAGGGCGTCCTCTCCGAGCTCACCACTCCCGAACAGCTCCACATCCTCGACCGGCTCAATGCGGCAGAGGCGTTCGAGCGCTTCCTGCACACCAAGTACACGGGTCACAAGCGCTTCGGCCTCGAGGGCGCCGAGAGCCTGATCCCCCTGGTCGACGAGATCCTCGACCTCTCCGCGTCGGCGGGCTACCAGGAGGCGGTGCTGGGCATGGCCCACCGGGGCCGGCTCAACGTGCTGGCCAACCTGGTGGGCAAGTCGTTCCGCCAGATCTTCCGGGAGTTCGAGGGCGACCTCGACCCGGCCACCACCCAGGGCACGGGCGACGTGAAGTACCACCTCGGCGCAGTTGGCAAGTTCGTCGGCCGCTCGGGCGTCAGCCTGCCGGTGAGCCTGGCGTCGAACCCGTCGCACCTCGAAGCCGTGGACCCCGTGGTCGAGGGCATGGTCAGGGCCCGCCAGGACCTGATCGACGACCCGGAGGCGTTCTCGGCGCTCGCCCTGGTCATCCACGGCGACGCCGCCTTCGCCGGCCAGGGCGTGGTCGCCGAGACGCTCAACCTGTCGGCCCTCCGGGGCTACCGAGTCGGCGGCACGATCCACGTCGTGGTCAACAACCAGCTGGGGTTCACCACCGCCCCCGCCGAGGCCCGGTCGTCGATGTACCCGACCGACGTGGCCAAAACGGTCCAGGCCCCGATCTTCCACGTCAACGGCGACGACCCCGAGGCCGTCGTGCGGGTGGCCCGCCTCGCGTTCGGGTTCCGCCAGCGGTTCCACAAGGACGTCGTGATCGACATGGTCTGCTACCGGCGCCACGGCCACAACGAGGGCGACGACCCCTCGTACACCCAGCCGCTGATGTACAAGCGCATCGAGGCCCGGCGCTCGGTGCGCAAGCTCTACACCGAGACCCTGGTCCGCCGGGGCGACATCAGCCTGGACGAGGCCGAGAAGGCCCTCGACGACTTCTCGGCCCGCATGCAGGTCGCGCTGGAGGAGACCCGTCACTCGACGCCGCCCGCCCCGGCCGGAGCGCCCGACGAAGCGCCGCCCACGGTTCCCCGCCCGCTGCTCTCCGTGGAGACCGGCGTGTCCGCCGACGTGCTCGACCGGGTGGCGACGGCCATGGACTCGCCCCCTGCCGGCTTCACCGTCCATCCGAAGCTGGCCCGCACCCTCCAGGCCCGCCGCGAGCTGTACGACGTCGGCGAGGTCGACTGGTCGATGGCCGAGGCGCTGGCCTTCGGGTCGCTGCTGGTGGAGGGCACCGACGTCCGCCTCTCCGGTCAGGACTCCCGCCGAGGCACCTTCTCGCAGCGTCATCAGGTCCTCGTCGACTACGAGACCGGCGCCGAGTGGATGCCGCTGTCGGGCCTGTCGCGCGGTGGCGGCAAGCTGTGGATGTACGACTCGCTGCTCTCGGAGTACGCCGCGCTCGGGTTCGAGTACGGCTACTCCACCGTGCACACCGACGCGCTGGTGGCGTGGGAGGCCCAGTTCGGCGACTTCGCCAACGGCGCCCAGATCGTCATCGACCAGTTCATCACCGCCGGCCACGGGAAATGGGGCCAGGCGTCGGGGCTCGTCCTGTTGCTGCCGCACGGCTACGAGGGGCAGGGCCCCGAGCACTCGTCGGCCCGGATCGAGCGCTTTCTCACCTTGTGCGCAGGCGACAACATGCAGGTCGTCAACGCCACGACGGCGGCCCAGTACTTCCACCTCCTGCGCCGCCAGGTCCGCCGGTCGGTGCGCCGCCCGCTGATCGTGTTCACCCCGAAGTCCCTGCTGCGGGCCCGCCACGCCCGTTCGCCGGTCGACGAGCTCACCACCGGCCGGTTCAAGGAGGTGCTCGACGACCCGGGCGTCACCGACCCGTCGGTCGTCCGCCGCGTGATCCTGGCCTCCGGGAAGGTGGCCTACGACGCCATGGCCCACCGCGACGAGCACGGACTTCCCGTCGCGGTCGTCCGGGTCGAGCAGCTGTACCCCTGGCCCGAGATGCTCGTGCTCGACGCCATCTCGAGGTACCCGGCTGCCCGCGAGGTGGTGTGGCTCCAGGAGGAGCCGGAGAACATGGGGCCCTGGACCTTCGTCCACGGCCGTCTCCACCGCCTTCTCCGTGAGGACTACTCGCTCCGTCACGTCAGCCGGCCGGAGTCCGCCAGCCCGGCCACCGGCATCCTCACCGTTCACCAGCGGGAGCAGGCCGACCTTCTCGCCGGGGCGTTCCGCGACCTGTAGCCAGGCGTATCGCACGTTCGAGCCGTGCGGAATGCTTGACTGATCGCGACATGGCACCGCGTCCGAACACAGGCCGTCGCGTGGTCGTCGACGGGTCGAACCTGGCCACCGAGGGCCGTAACACCCCGAGCCTGGCCCAACTCGACGAGGCCGTCCGCTCATTCCATTCCGAGCGGCCCGACGACGAGATCATCGTCGTCGTCGACGCGTCGTTCGGCTACCGCATCGACGAGTCCGAGCGCAAGATCTTCGAGGAGGCCGAGGAGGCCGGCGAGATCGTGTCGCCTCCTGCGGGAGCCATCGGCAGGGGCGACGGATTCCTGCTGCGCATCGCCGACCGGATCGGCGCCGACGTGCTGTCCAACGACTCGTTCCAGGAATTCCACGGCGAGTACACCTGGTTGTTCGAGGAGGGCCGCCTCGTCGGGGGCAAGCCCGTGCCGGGGGTGGGTTGGATCTTCACGCCGCGCACACCCGTGCGGGGACCGAAGAGCCGGGTGGCCACGCGCGACGCCGACCGGGCCCGCAAGCGCACCGCGGCGGCAGCCGTCCGACCGGAGCCGACGTCGGCCGCCATCGCCGAGGCCACGGCCGAGGCGATCTCGCCTGATGCGCCGGCGGTGGCGAAGCGGGGGAGCCGCCGGCGGGGCCGCTCGACGACCGCCGAGACGACGACGCCCGAGGCCGTCAACGAGCCGCTGCCGTTCATCACGTTCATCGCCGACCACCCGTTGGGCACCGAGGTGGAAGGAACCGTCGAGGGCTTCACGTCCCACGGGGCGTTCGTCACCGCCGGCGGAGCCCGCTGCTATGCGCCGGTCTCGGGGCTCGGCGACCCGCCGCCTCGCAGCGCCAAGGAGATCCTCACCCGAGGCGAAGTCCGTACCTTCGTGATCCAGGCCCTCGACGCACCGCGCCGCGGCATCGAGCTGGCCCTGCCGGGCCTGGCGAAGGTGGCCGGGGCACCGACCGACGAGACGGTCGAGGCCGAGATCGACGTCGGCGCCCAGCCGGTCGACCTCCCGGTCGAGGTCGTTGCCGAGGCCCCCGTCGAACCGGCTCCGGCACCGCGGCGCGGGCGGGGTCGAAAGGCTGCGCCGGCTGCCGTCGAGCCCGCGCCGGAGCCGGAGCCCGCTGTCCCGGTAGAGGTCGCTGTCGCCGAAGCTCCTCCGGCGCGAGCCCGCCGCAGCCGCAAGGCCGCCGCCGTGGTGCCGGAGCCGGCTGTCGCCGCCGAGGTCCCGGCGGCCGAGCCGGAGCTGGAGCCCGAGCCGGTCCGGCCTGCCGGCCCCCGCCGCAGCGCGGCCCGCACGGGCGCCGGTCCGGAGCAGATCGTGTCCGAGCCCAAGCCGGTCCGTCGCACCCGCAAGAAGGCAGCGGCCCTCGTGGTCGAGCAGCCCGTCGCCGTCGAGGAGCTTCCCAAGAAGGCCACCCGATCCCGGAAGAAGGTGGCGGCCGTGCTGGCCGAGGAGCCGGTGGCAGTCGAGGAGCTGCCCAAGAAGGCCACCCGTTCCCGTAAGAAGGCGGCGGAGCCGGTTGCCGTCGCCGAGGAGCCGGTCAAGAAGGCCACCCGTTCACGGAGGAAGGCGGCGAGCGTCGCCGATGAGGCCGAGGCTGCGGCGCCTCCGGTCAAGAAAGTGGCGGCCAAGAGGACGAGGAAGGCCTGACCGCTTTCCGGGCTTTCGAGCACCGCCAGGGTGTTCGAAAGCCCGAAGAACTTCCGGTGCGGCCCTAGAGTCGAAGCCGACATGCGGATCGCCACCTGGAACGTCAACTCGCTCAAAGTGCGGCTCCCCAAGGTCGAGGAGTGGCTGGCCTACGCCCGGCCCGACGTGCTGTGCATGCAGGAGACAAAGCTGGCCGACAGCGCCTTCCCCGCCTTGGCCTTCTCGGCCCTGGGCTACGAGTCGGCGCACTGTGGCGAGGGCCGTTGGAACGGGGTGGCCATCTTGAGCAAGGTGGGCCTCGACGACGTCATGGCCGGTTTTTCCGACCAGGCCGAGGACGAGAGCACCGAGGCCCGCCTGCTGTGGGCCACGTGCGCCGGCGTGCGGGTGGCCAGTATCTACGTGCCCAACGGGCGCCAGGTCGGCAGCGAGCACTACGAGGCCAAGCTGGCCTGGCTGAACCGCCTGCGCCGCCACGTTGAGACCGGGTGCGACCCGACGGAGAACCTGGTGATCTGCGG
>CADCTB010000004.1 GCA_902805665.1 uncultured Acidimicrobiales bacterium | reverse complement strand
GCCGCTCCCAGCCCACCATCTCCCATCATCTGAAGATCCTGGCCGACGCCGGGTTGATCGTGGGCGAGAAGCGGGGACGCTGGGTCTGGTACCGAGCGCTGCCGGACCGGCTGGACCTGCTCCGGAGCGTGCTCGCCTAAGACGCGGCCGCACAGGCGGGGCCGGGCGTCAATCAATCGGTGACGGCGCGCAAGGGGCGGCTACCTACGTCGCCGAGCAGCGACCAGGCGTCCCACATATCCATGTCGTCGGCGGCCAGGACAACCGCCTGGGCGGTGGTCGGATGGGCGCGGCGGGCCAGCGCGAACGCCTCCGCGCACTCGGCACACAGGGCGGGCGCCTGAGTCGGACCTGCGCAAGCGGGGCAACCGGAAGGACGACGAAGAGCGCTGGTGGCCATGCCTGGGAGGCTAGGAGGCCCACATGGCTCCGGCGGAGCCGGGAGCTGGCCGGAGCATGACGGGACAGTGAAGGTTCACGCCCAGAGTCGCGCCGCGACCTCGGCCCAGAGGGAGGCGAACGACTGAGCGGCGAGCGACGACGGGGCGTAGGACCCGACCGGAGCCCTCTCCGGCCCCATCCGCTCGATGGTGCTGGCGTTCGGGATCGGCCCGTTGCGTGGTCCGTCCGCAACCTTCCCGCCGCTCGTCCCGACAAGAGTCAAGCCGCGCGACCGCAGGCCCGCGGGCCCTCCGGAAGGCAGTGTGATGGCCTGGGCCGCCGGTGACGGCGAGCGCTCAGGCCGCATCGCGGGATAGCCGGCAGCCGGTACACTCGGCCTCGGCGAAGGGGAGTAGTCCTACGCCGGGTGGTCGACACGCTGGGTGATGAGCCCCGGCCCCCGGGCCCGCTGCTGGCGGGTGGGCGAGACCTTCGACCGGCACCCGACAACGGATGCCCGGTCGAGGTCGCGGCTCCGGTCGCCGTCTTCTCCGGGCCGAGAGGACGACTTCCATGGATGCGCTGCTCCTGAGCTTCGGAGTGATCTTCGTCGCCGAACTGGGCGACAAGAGCCAGCTCATGGCCCTCGCCTTCGCGGCCCGCTACCGGGCGCTTCCCGTGCTCGTCGGGATCACCGTGGCGACAGCCGTCGTGCACGCCGCGTCGGTGCTGGTCGGCATGTCGGTCGGCGCCGCGTTCCCCACCGACGCGATCTCGGTCGCCGCCGGCCTGGCCTTCCTCGGCTTCGGCCTGTGGACCCTGCGGGGCGACTCCCTCACCGCCGAGGAGGAGGCAAGGGCGGATCGGTCGAACCGGTCCGCCGTCGTGGCGGCCAGCGTGGCGTTCTTCATGGCCGAGCTGGGCGACAAGACCATGCTGGCCACCATCACTCTGGCCACCACCGAAGGGGCGTTCGGGACCTGGCTGGGGTCGACGCTCGGCATGGTGGCCGCCGACGCGCTGGCCATTGTCGTGGGCGGGCAGCTCGGGAGCCGCGTCCCCGCCCGGGCGATCAAGATCGGGGCGGCGGTGTCGTTCTTCGTCTTCGGCGCCGTCCTGATCCTCGGCGGGATCCGGGAGTGACCGGCGGCGGGGCATGCGCCCTGCCGCCGGTCATCCCGTCGGTCTCAGATCAGATGGCGTCCGTCCCCGCCTCGCCGGTCCGGATGCGGTAGACGGCGTCGATCGGGACGATCCACAGCTTGCCGTCGCCGATCTGGCCGGTCCGGGCGTGCTCCATCAGCTCCTGGGCGACGCGCTCGGCGTCCGGTTCGTCGACGACGATCTCCAGCCGGAGCTTCGGCACGAAGTCGATCTTGTACTCGGCCCCGCGGTAGACCTCGGTGTGGCCCCGCTGGCGGCCGAACCCACGCACCTCGGTGACGGTCATGCCCTGCACTCCCATCCCGAGCAGCGCGGTCTTCACCTCGTCGAGGCGGAAGGGCTTGATGATGGCGATGATGAGCTTCATGTCCTCTCCCCTCTCAGACTCGCTCGAGCGAATAGCCGGTCTCGGAATGCTGCGTCAGGTCGAGGCCGGTGTCTTCCTCGCCGTCCGTCACCCTGATCCCCTTGGGCAGGAGCGCCTTGAGCACCAGGCCGATGACATAGGAGACGACGAAGGAGAAGATGAAGACGGCGGCCACGGCGATGATCTGCTCGACGAGGAGGTCGGCGCCGCCTCCGAGGAAGAGCCCGTCGGTGGCGAGCTCGTTCACCGCGTCGTCGGCGAACAGCCCGACCATCAGGGACCCGAGGAGGCCGCCCACCAGGTGCACGGCCACCACGTCGAGTGAGTCGTCGTAGCCGAACTTGAACTTGAGCTGGATGGCCAGGAAGCACACCGCCCCGGTGATGAGGCCGATGATCACCGGCGCCATGCCACCGACGAAGCCGGCGCACGGCGTGATGGCCACCAGGCCGGCGACCGCGCCGGACGCCGCACCGAGGGTGGTGGCGTGGCCCGACTTCATGCGCTCGACGACGAGCCAGCCGATCATGCCCGCGGCCGCGGCGACGAAGGTGTTCAGGAAGGCCTGGGCGGCCACGCCGTTGGCGGACAGCGCCGAGCCGGCGTTGAAGCCGAACCAGCCGAACCACAGGATGCCGGTGCCCAGCAGGGTCAGCGGGAGCGAGTGGGGCGGCATGGGGTCCCTGGGCCAGCCCTTCCGTTTTCCGAGGAGGATGACCAGCGCCAGTGCGGCCGCACCCGCGTTGACGTGCACGACCGTGCCGCCGGCGAAGTCGAGCGCGCCCCTATCGGCCAGCCAGCCACCGGCGAAGACCCAGTGGGCCACCGGCAGGTACACCAGCACCGACCAGGCGGCGATGAAGCCGACCCACGCCACCCAGCGCATGCGGTCGGCGATGGCGCCGGTGATCAGCGCCGGGGTGATCACCGCGAACGTCAGCTGGAAGGCCACGAACGCAAGCGTCGGGATGGTGCCCGTGACGCCGTTGGTCAGGTCCTTCAGGCCGACGAAGTCGAAGTTGCCGATCCAGCCGGCGTTGCCGAGGTCGCCGAAGGCCAGCGAGTAACCGAACAGCACCCAGAAGACCGTCACGATCCCCATGGCGAAGAAGTTCTGCATGAGCATGGCCAGCACGTTCTTGCTGCGCACCATCCCGCCGTAGAAGAGGGCAAGCCCTGGCGTCATGAAGAGCACCAGGGCCGACGAGATCAGCACCCAAGCGGTATCACCGGTATCTATTTCCGGCACGACAAGAACCTCCAGTGTTCAATGGGCGGGCGCAGAGCACCGGAGGGTGCCAGCATCACCGGCCCGAGTCTGAACACTGAATGTGTCGACACTGATGCCGAATTATTTCGTCTGGATGAACTCCTCAGCGGTCCTCGTGGGCCCGGCGCACCGTCGCCTTCTTGCCCTTGATGGTGCTGGCCCGCAGGGCGGTCACCACCTCATCGGCCGCCGACTCCGGCACCTCCACCAAGGTGAAGCGGTCGGCGATCTCGATGGCGCCGATGTCCCGCCCGCTGAGCCGGGTCTCGCCGGCGATGGCGCCGACGAGATCCTGGGGCCGGATCCCCGCGCTGCGCCCGGCGCCCACGAACAGGCGGGTCATCCCCGCCCCGGCCGAGCGCGGCGGACGAGGCGGCCGGGACCCCGCGCCCTTCGGGCCGCGACTCTCCCGGTCCGGGGCAGGTGTGATCTGGGGGATCTCGTCGTCGTTCGGGACCACGCCACTTGCCTCGTGGGCCAGCTTCACGGCGGCGAGAGCGACCTCCATCACGTCGTACTTGTCGGTGAGCGTCTCGACCACCACGCGGAAGTTCTCGAAGTCGTCCTCGAGGATCGCCTCCTCCAGCGCGGCACGGGTGAGCTCCAGACGGCGGGACCGGAGGTCGGCGGTGGTCGGCACCTTCTCGACGACGATCCGCTGCTTGGTGACCCGCTCGATGGTCTTGAGCATCCGGTGCTCGCGCGGCTCGACCAGGGTGATGGCCACGCCCTCCCGGCCGGCCCGACCGACGCGGCCGATGCGGTGGACGTAGGAGTCGGGCGCCGAGGGGACCTCGTAGTTCACGACGTGGGTCAGCTGGTCGATGTCGAGCCCGCGAGCGGCCACGTCGGTGGCCACCAGGAGATCTGCGGTCCCTGAGCGCAGCCGGCCCATCACCCGGTCGCGCTGCTCCTGGGTCATGCCGCCGTGCAGCGCCTCGGCCCGGTACCCGCGCCCGTTGAGCGTGCTGGCGACCTGGTCGACCTCGTCGCGCGTGCGACAGAACACGAGAGCCGCAGTCGGCGACTCGACGTCGAGGATCCGTCCGAGGGTGGCGGTCTTGAACGCCCGGGGGACGACATAGGCGATCTGGCGCACCAGTGGGGCCTGCCCGGAGTCGGCCCGGGCCCGTCCCATATGGATGCGGACCGGGTTGCGCAGGTGACGGCGGGCGATGCCGTCGATCCGGGCCGGCATGGTGGCGGAGAAGAGGACGGTCTGCCGTTCGGCCGGCGTGGCCTGCAGGATGGCCTCGATGTCCTCGGCGAAGCCCATGTCGAGCATCTCGTCGGCCTCGTCGAGGACCACGACCTTGAGCCCGTCCAGCCGCAGGGTGCCGCGGCCGATGTGGTCGAGGGCCCGGCCGGGCGTGGCCACCACCACGTCGACACCGCGGTCGAGGGCGCCCAGCTGGCGGCCGATCGGCTGGCCGCCGTAGATCGGAAGGACACGGGCGCCCAGCTCCCGGCCGTAGCGGTGCACGGCCTCGGAGACCTGGATGGCGAGCTCCCGGGTGGGTACGAGGACCAGCGCCCCGGGCTGCTTCGAACGGTTGCCCGCCACCAGGTGCTGCAGCAGCGGGAGAGCGAAGGCGGCGGTCTTGCCCGTGCCCGTTGCCGCCTGGCCGAGCAGGTCACGGCCCTCGATCAGCGGCGGGATGGCCTCGCGCTGGATCGGCGTGGGCTCTTCGTACCCCAGACCGCCCAGGGCGGTGAGCAGCTCGGGCCGCAGACCGAGGTCGGAGAAGGTCACGGGGTCGTCGCCGGTGACCGGGTCGTTGCCGGGGACCGGCTCGTTGTTTGTGCGTGTCATGTGGCGGGGCACTCCTACCGGGCAGGGCCCCGGCGCTCGAGCGACACGGGAATCGTGGCGTCTCGGGACAGCCGGCGCGGGCCTGGCTCGTCCACCTTCGAGCATCCCACGTCGGCAACCGGACCTCCGCCGTAGCAGGCTCGATCAGCGACGGCGAGGGCTCAGGACCACCCGGATCGCGTCGGGTTCGGGATCGACGACGATGGAACGGCCCGTGTCGTCATCGCTCCTGAGGAACGCCCCGTGGATGCGCACGGCGAGGACCGCAGCTTGGGTCGGGGTGGTAGGAACGGCGGCTTCAGGAAGGTCACCGCGACGCTCCGTGACGTACCGGGCGGCGGCGCGGACGGCGTCGTGCCGGGTCTCGTCAACGTCGCCGGCGACGTCGAACCGCCAGCGCCGGGCTCGCCGGGCGATGGCCGCCTTGTCGTCGTGATCATCACCGGGTTCGACGCCCGCCGCCGGGAAGATCCGGCAGTCGTAGGTCCGGCAGGTCCTGGGCCGGTGCTCGTAGATGGAGCACCCGCCGTCGGCGAGCATCGGGCAGTGACCCTTCTCGTCATAGCCGAGGACGACGTTGCCCCGCGGCATCCGAGGCGCCGGGAACAGCAGCTCGGCCGGGATGTGGGCCAGCGTGTCGAGCTCGTCAGGGCCGATATGGACGAACTGGGACGACGTGCAGCAGGCCGTGCAGCTGCCGCACGGCACAACGGAGTCGACCTCTCCCCGCAGCGCCCCCTGCATCCCGCGCAGCCAGACCGAGAAGTCTCCGGCGGGCAGCGGTGCGTCGTCGTCAGTCACGCCGGGTTGTCGCTGTCGACCCGCACCCCTGACCGGAACGTGCGGGGGACGAGGACGTGCTCGAGGAGGATGTGCACCCCTCCATCACACCGTCGAGGGTCACGAACTCGGAGACGATCAGGGTTCTCATGACGGTCCGACGATACCGAGGGCCTCAACTCACCGCGCTGATCGAACCGGGCGTCTGGACCCCCAGTCTCCGGCGGAGCGTGGCCAGCGCCCGCCGCTGGAGCGCCTTCACCGCGGTCGGCGGCTTGTCGAGGACAGCTGCAACTTCGTCGACCGACATCCCGACGACGAGTCGGAGGGAAAGCACGTCGCGCTGGCCGGGGGTCAGCTCGCCCAGGAGCTGGGCCACCCGCTCAGCGGCGAGCCTGGCCATGACCTCGTCCTCGGCGGCCGCAGTGGTGGTTCCGTGAAGGTCGGAGAGGTCCGCCCTGTTCAGGCGCTGCGCATCATCGACCCTGGTCTTCGCTCGCCGGGCATCGATCAGACGGCACCGAGCGATGGTGAAGACCCAGCTGCGGAACTCGGCCTCGCTGCCGGCGAAGGAACCGGAGGCGGTGAAGACCTTGACGAACACATCACTGGTGAGGCCCTCAGGGTCGTCCGCTCCCTGGGCTCGCAGGTAGCCGACGACCGCGGGCGCCAGCGACTCGTAGAGACGGGTGAATGCCCAGTCGGCGCCGGTCTGTGCCGCCCGGAGCACCTGCTGGAACGCCGTGTCAAAGCTGGGGGATCGCGCCATCACCCCGAAGAATCCGGTGATGGGGGGAACGGTGCGGGGACCGGGCCCTGCCGGGGTCGGCGAGTCGGACGCCGACCCGCTCGTCACGGCGCGCCACGGCCCGGACCGCCATCCATCCGCATCCCCCCTTCCAGCTCCGCCAGCGACTCGACCACGGGCTCGTTGGAGCCTTGGAGGCTGGGACAGGTCGAATGATGAGGGTGGGTCCTTCACGAACGCTTAAGGCCGGCCAAAAGACGCATCGCCGACGGTTGGCGGCCCACCACCTTTCGCCCCTTCGGATGCGCGCTAGCGTTCAGTCACCGAGCTCCGGTGGACACAGTCGCAGGAGCGCCGAGGGGTCTGGGGGCCAGAAGGAAGCGCTATGGAGTTCCGGCTGCTGGGACCGGTCGAAGTGGTTCGAGACCAATGGCCGCTCACTCTGGGTGGGCCCAAGCAGCGGGCCGTTCTGGCCATGCTGGTGACGCGCGCCAACGAGGTTGTCTCCGCCAACCGCCTGGCCGACGTGCTGTGGGGCGATGTCCCCCCGGCCGACCCCGGCGCCGTGCTGCAGGTGTATGTGTCCAACCTCCGCAAGCTGCTCGAGCCGGAACGAGCGGCGGCCGCACCTCCACGAATCCTCATAACCAAACGACCGGGTTACCTCCTGCAGGTCGAGCCCCAACAGGTCGACGCCCTACGGTTCGGCGCCCTCGTGGTCGAGGCCCGTGAGGCACTGGCCGCGGGCGCCCCCGCCCGTGCCGCCGAAATCCTGCGTCAAGCCCTCGCGCTGTGGCGGGGCCGGGCGTTGGAGGACGTGGCCGAACACCCCGCCTTCCACCCGCACGCCGTGCGCCTCGAACACGCCCGCCTGGGCGCGGTCGAGGATCTGTACGACGCCGAGCTCGCGCTGGGCCGGCACGCCGAATCGGTGGGCGAGCTCGACGCCCTGGTGGCCGAGTACCCGTTCCGCGAGCGGCTGAGGGCACAACAGATGGTGGCGCTCTACCGCTCCGGGCGACAGGCAGAGGCGCTCGCCGGCTACCAGGAGACCCGGCGGGTGCTGGTGGAGGAGCTCGGCATCGACCCCAGCCCCGCCCTGCGGGAACTGGAACAGGCGATCCTCACCCACGAACCCGCCCTCGCCGGGGCGGCGGCGAGGCCGGTTGCCCGGCCCCTGACCATGCCGGCCCAACTCCGCGTGTCCCAGGATGTCCGCTTCCTCGGGCGCCGCACCGAGCTGGGCCTTCTGGGCGACGCATGGAGGCGCGCGACGGCCGGCGAGCGCCAGGTGGTCCTCGTCGCCGGTGAGCCCGGCATCGGCAAGACCCGACTCGTGAACGAGGCGGCCCTTGCCGCCCACTCCCACGGCGCCCGGGTGCTCTACGGACGCTGTCACCCGGAGCTCGGCGTCCCCTACCAGCCCTTCATCGACGCCCTGGGCCTGTACATCGGGGGCTGCGGCGACGAGGAGCTGGCGGCCCACCTGCGGGACTGCGGAGGCGAGCTGGCCCGCATGGTCCCCGGCCTGGCCGGACGGGTGCCGCAGGTACCCCGTCCGCCCGCGGCCGACGCCGAGACCGACCGCTATCAGCTGTTCCAGGCCGTCGCCAACCTGTTGGCGCGGGCGTCGGAGGCTGCCCCGGTCGTCCTCGTGCTCGAGGATCTCCATTGGGCGACCAAGCCGACCGTGCTGCTCTTCCGCCATCTGGTGACGTCGGTCGAGCCCATGGCCGTGCTCCTGGTGGCCACCCACCGCCACACCGAGCTCGCGCCGACCCATCCCCTCAGGGAGGTCCTGGCCGACCTCGGGCGCCAGCAGGGCCTGGAACGCATCGTCCTCGGGGGACTCGACGAGGCGGACGTCGCCAGCCTGGTGGAGCACACCGCTGGACGCCGGCTCCAAGGTGGCGTCGCCACCCTGGCCAAAGCCCTCTGGAGAGAGACCGACGGCAACCCGTTCTTCGTCACCGAGATCGTGCGGCACCTTGACGAGTTACTCGCCATCGCCGGCGGCGACGATCCTTTCCTCACTACGCCGGATCTCGAGAAAGTCGGCATCCCCGACAGCGTGCGAGATGTGATCCGCCGTCGGCTCGAGCGGCTCTCCCCCGAGGTGAACCGCGCCCTTCCGGTCGCCGCAGTGATCGGTATGGAGTTCGACCTCGACGTGACCAGCGGCGCCACCGGGCTCACGGAGCACGAGATGCTCGACGTCGTCGAGGAGGCGATGGCCGCCGCGCTCGTCACGGAGGTCCCGGGCCGGGTCGGCCGGTTCAGCTTCGCCCATGCGCTGATTCGCCACTCGCTGTACGACGCCCTGGGCCCTACCCGGCGAGCTCAGGTGCACCGAAAGGTGGCGGAGGCTCTCGAGGCGCTCTGGCCGCAGCCGGAGGCCCAACTACCGTCTCTGGCCCACCACTGGTTCTCGGCGGGCCCGACGGGGGATACGACCAAGGCGGTCATGTACGCCCGCCAGGCGGGCGACAAGGCCCTGACGGAGCTGGCGTACGAAGAGGCCGCCGACCACTTCCAGCGGAGTTTGACCATGCTGGAGACCGGCAGCCGGGAGCAATCGCCCCTGCGCTGTGACCTCCTCCTCGCCCTCGGCGACGCCCAGCGCCGCGCCGGTGACACCCGTTTCCGTTTGACGATGTTCGAGGCCGCTCGCCTGAGTCGTGAACTGGGCGACGGCGAGCGCTTCGCCCGAGCCGCCCTGGGGAGCTCCCGGACCGCCGCTTGGTTCGGCGAGATAGGACGCGTGGACCACGCCATAGTCGCCCTCCACGAAGAGGCGCTCGCTGCACTCGAACCGGGCGACAGCGTGCTCCGAGCGAACCTGCTGAGCCAGCTGGCCGTCGAGCAGTACTGGACAACCGCCCGTGACCGGCGACGGGCGCTGTGCGAGAGCGCCACCGCCATGGTTCGTCGCCTGGATGACCGGGCGGGCCTGGCCGAGGTGCTGGTGGCGCGCATCGTCGCCACATGGGACCCGACCACGCTGGACGAGCGCCTGGTCCTGCTGGAAGAGCTGTTGCAGGTGGCGGCGGAGGTCGACAACCGGGAGCTCATCTTCCGGGGCCGCCTGTACCTGGCCATCTGCCTCTTCGAAGCAGCAGATGTCGCTCGTGCCCGTGAGGAGTTGGCAACGGCGACGCGTCTGGCCGGTGACCTGCGCCAGCCGATCTGGAACTGGCTCACGAGGACTGCGGAGACGATGCAGCTCCTGCTCACCGGGTCGGCCGATGCCGAGGACGGCATCTTCGCCGCGTTCGAGCTCGGTCAGCGCTCGAGACAACCGGACGCGCCCCTGCTCATGGCCGTCCAGCTGTGCGTCGCCTGGTGGGACCAGGGCCGGTTGGGAGACGCCGTCAACTTCCTCCGGCCCTACGTCGACGAGCTGCCCGCCATCCCCACCTTCCGCGCCGGCCTGGCCCTCGCGTACTGCGAGGACGGTCGGCTGGAGGAGGGTCGTGAGCAGTTCGAGCTGCTGGCCTCCGGCGGATTCGATCTACCCCTCGACTGGACGTGGTCCACCGGCATGACCCTTCTGGCCGAGACCTGCGCCATCCTCGGGGACGAGGAGCGGGCGGAGGTGCTCTACGACCGGATCCTGCCCTTCGCACGCCGGCTCGTCGTGGTCGGGATCGGGCAGTTCTGCCTGGGCTCGGTCTGGCGATCGCTCGCCATCCTTGCCACGGCGATGCGACGGTGGGACGACGCAGAGCGTCACTTCGAGGAGGCGCTCGCAGTCAACGGGCAGATCGGCGCCAGGACCTTCGTGGTGCGGACCCAGCGCGCGTATGCGGCAATGCTGCTGGACCGGAACCGGACGGGCGACGCAGAACGGGCGAGTGAGCTGGTGCAGCAGGGGCTGAGGACGACGCGGGAGCTCAAGATGCGGCTCGAGCGCGAGCGTCTCCACGCGCTGGCGGGATACGCCTCATGCTCGAACTTCAGGACGTCGACGCGGTTGGCACAGGGCCGTCGCCAGGGCTGACGAGCAGGGGGATCGCTCGGCCCGAAGTCAACGCTCCTCGGCATAGCGGGTCGCCATCATCTGCGCCTTTGCGGCGTGAATGTTTTCGATTGGCGGTATCCGATCAGTGAGCCCCGACGGTTACTCGTTGCGGGGGTATGAGCCACCGGGGAAGGACACGCCTCACCGCCTGCAACCCCGAAGGCGCTCACCGGCAAACAGCGGGCGGCCCCAACCTCCCCTCCCTACCGGGGGAGGTTGGGGCCTGACCGGTGCCCGTGGTTCGAGCTCAGCGAGTGCCACTGTGCCGTTCCGACCGCGCCGTGCCGACCAGGCGCTTATGCTGGCCACGGCCGTGGAGCCGGTGGCCGGCGAGGGCATTCCGATGTCGCGGAGGAGGCGTGGAACCACTCATTCTGGTCCCGGCGCTGTTCACGCTTGTCGGGGTCGTTCTGGCCAGCACCGGGTTCCGGACGCTTCGGGCTGCGCGTCGCTTCCAGGCAGTCGCCCTCCGATCGCCAGGAGTCGTCACCGACCTCCGCTACCGGTCGGTGGGCAGGAACATCGGCAGCGGGACATGGTTCCCAATCCTCCGCTTCGACACAGCTGACGGCCGGCAGATTCACACCGAAGCCATGTACGGACGTCGGCCGGCGGCGGCGCGCGAAGGCGACGAGGTGACGGTCCTGTACGACCCTGCCGATCCCAGCCGCGCCGCCCTCGAGGGCAAGGCCGGCGGTGGCGTTCTGGGGGTGATGTTGCTCGTGATGGGGCTGTTGTTCGCGACGCTCGGCCTCATGATCGGAGGGATCGCGCTGCTGGTGACCGACCGACTCTGAGGCTTCAGGGCACGACGGCTGTGCCACTCGCCGGCACGTCGGGCTCTGTGCCCGGGCGGTCGCCTTCGACGCCCGACGGGACGAGCGGCGTCTTCTCCCGGGCGGGGCGCCCGGGTGGCCAAACCTTCCACATGGTCAGGGCCACGGCGATGCCCAGGGCACCGCCGGCCAGGACGTCGCTCGGGTAGTGCGCTCGCTTGCGAACGAGCGACCAGTGGACGGCAAGGGTGCACGCCGAGAGTGGCACGAACGCAGGAGGCAGCTCCTGTGCCGCGCCGAACACGAAAGCGAGGTCGCTGGCCGCATGGCCGGAGGGAAAGGAGGAGGTGATCGGACCGAGCTGGTGGCGCTCCGCGCCGGGGGGGTGCCGCCGGCCCACAAGCGCCTTGATCGGCAGGTGGACGGCGGCTGCGGAGAGGTAACAGGCGCTGCCCCGGAGCGCAGCCCGGCGTCCCCGTTCACCGGTGGCGCAGAGACCGGCGGCAATGGCGGCCCATGCCGGCGGACGCCGGACGACATCACCGGCTCGGCCGAAGAAGGTGGAGCCTTTCTTGGAACCCTCTCCGACCAGGTTCGACACCAAGGTGTCCTCGGCTTCGCCCAAACCGTTCGTCAGCACACTCACGTCGGTCCTTCCTTCCAGTGGCCGCGGCTGGTTCACGGAACGCCGCCGACCCGGCATCCCTGCCCCACGCGGGTCACCCTGAATCCGATGGAAGGTCGGTGAAAAGGAGCAGGGCCGGTGCTCTCGCACCGGCCCTGCTCCTGCTTT
Organism: uncultured Acidimicrobiales bacterium; assembly: GCA_902805665.1. Taxonomy (GTDB): domain Bacteria; phylum Actinomycetota; class Acidimicrobiia; order Acidimicrobiales; family AC-14; genus CADCTB01. Next base: position 23,508 of record CADCTB010000004.1, on the reverse strand, counting down.
CTTTGGTGGCGGGGGCAGGATTTGAACCTGCGACCTTCGGGTTATGAGCCCGACGAGCTACCAGACTGCTCCACCCCGCGGCGGTCTTCCCAGGTTACACCTACGCCGTCGGTCTCGTCGTCGACGTGGTGGGTGCCGGGCCCGAGGTGGCCCTGGCCGCCTCCGTGGCCCGGCGGACGAGATCCTTGGCGTCGTTGGTGGCCTTCTGGTACGTGGCCAGGTCGCCGGCCTTCAGCGCCTCCTCGGCGGCGGTGAAGCGGGCCGTGGCCTCGGTGAGCAGCTCGTTGACACTGGTCAGCACGGGCGGAGCAGGCGTGGTGCCGCCACCAGGGGCCGGCGGCGTCTGGCCGGTCGGAGGTGAGGTCACCCCGAGGCCCTGCTGCTCGAGGGTGGCAGGTGAGCTACCGGGGAAGATCGTGCCGATGGCCTCGCGCAGGGAGTCCTTGATGACGACGCTGGCGCCGTAGACCACGATGACCTTCTTCAACTGGGGCACCGGTGTGCCCTCGGCCTCGACGTACAGCGGCCGGATGTAGAGCAGGGACTGCTCGATGGGGATCAACAGGAGGTTCCCGAGGCGGACCTTCGACCCGGCGGTGCCCAGCAGCGTGATCTCCCGGGAGACGTCCGGCTGCTGGTTGATTCGGGCGTTGACGATGGCGGGGCCGTCGACCTGCCGGTTGCGAGGCATGACGTAGGCCTCGAGCTGGCCGTAGTTGTCGGTGTCGCTCTTGGCGACCATGAAGGCGCTCAGCACCTTGACGCTGTCGTCTCGCGACCGGGGAACGAACGGTTGGAGGAGCAGGAAGTCCTCGGTGGTCTCGTCGGGCAGGCGCATGAGCAGGTAGTAGGGGTCCATGCGGGGCTCCCGCGCCTGGGTGGCCTGGCCGGCGGCGTTGGTGGCGGGCACGAGTGGGGTGGCGTTGCTCACTGCGCCCGGCTCCTGGGCGATGTCCCACGCGTCGGTGTTGTTGTAGAACTCGCCGGCGTCGGAGATGTGGTAGCGGCCGAACATGTTCGTCTGGACACGGAACATGTCCTCCGGGTACCGGAAGTGACGCCTCAGCTCCGGATCGATCTCGGCGCCCGAGGTGAAGAGCTTGGGGAATGCCTTCTGCCACGCCTTGATGATGGGGTCGCCCTGGTCGACGATGTAGTACGTCATCTTCCCGGTGTAGGAGTCGATCAGCACCTTCACCGAGTTGCGGACGTAGTTGAAGTTGGCGTTCAGGTCGCTCGACGGATCCAGGCGGGACGTGTCGGCCGACTGGCTGTACGGATAGCGACTGGTGGTCGTGTACCCGTCGTAGAGCCACTGGATCTTGCCCTGGTGGATGATCGGATAGGGGTCGCTGTCGAAGCGGAGGAACGGTGCGGCCTTGCGGACCCGCTCGTCGATGTCGCGGACGTAGATGGCGCGCGACTCCCTGGTGACGAAGCTGGAGATCAGCGGGTTGATGTCGCCGAACCGCAGGGAGAGAGCCGCCCGCCGGACGAACGAGTCGATCTTCACCCCACCGCTGCCGCTGTACTCGGTCGTGTGGTTGGTGCCGTCGGCCTCGGCGTAGTCGATCTCCCGCTGGCCGCTGTTGACGATGGCGTAGCCGCTCATGACCTGGCCGTAGTAGATGGCGGGCTGGGCGATGGATGGCGTTCCCGCGGGCGGGAGGTCCTTGAGCTGGAGGGCGGGCTTCCCGTCGGGCTCCACCCCGCTGCTGGGCGTCATGACCGCGCCGTAGCCGTGGGTGTAGACGAGGTGCTGGTTGACCCAGGACTGCGACGGGATGCCGTCGATGTTCAGCTCCCGAGCGGAGATCAGCTCCTGGCGGATGCGGCCCCCTTCGACCACGTACCGGTCGACGTCGACATCGTTGAACTGGTAGAAGTTCCGGATCTGCTGGAGCTGGTTGTAGGTCTGCCCCAGGATGCCGGGGTCGGGGTCCCACAAACGGACGTTCTCGATCGTCGACTTGTTGTTGTCGAGGTCGGCAGCGGTGACGCTGTTGTCGGCGTCGAAGTTGTTGACCTGGACGTCGCGCAGGCCGAACGCCGCTTTCGTGGCCCTGATGTTGCGGTCGATGTACGGCCGCTCCCTCGACGACTCCGTGGGCTGGACCCGGAACTGCTGGATGGCGGCCGGGATGGCGCCGCCCACCACCACGGACACCATGGCCCAGAGGCCGAGGGCGATCACCGGGAGGACCCATCCCCGCCGGAAGATGTTGTAGATGAAGAGGGCGGCGGCTATGAGCGAGATGCCCAGGAGCAGCTGCATGGCGGGAAGCTCGGCCTTGACGTCGGTGTAGCCCGCGCCCTGGACCACGCCGCGGGTGGAGTACACCAGCTCGTACTTCTCGAGGTAGTAGTCGACCGCCTTGAGCATGGCCAGCACCGCCATGAGCACAGAGAGGTGGGCCTTCACCTGGGGCGTGACCTTCTGCATCGGCGTCTGGAAACGGATGCCGCCGTTGAGGTAGTGGGCCACCGCGGTGATGATGGCGACGATCACCAGTGAGGCGAACAACCAGTCGACCACGAACTTGGCGAATGGCAGCTGGAAGACGAAGAAGCCGACGTCCTTCTGGAACAGGGCGTCGCGGGTCTCGAACGGCACGTGGTTGCGGAAGAGTGTCCACGCGCCCCACTGACCGGACGCCCCGGGCCCGGCGATGAGAGCGAAGGCTGCCGCCACCGCGGCCCGGACCAAGCCGGTCCGCTGGCCGACCGCTTCGTAGTACCGCTCTATCAGCTGCTCCTCCGGGCCCAACGGCCGGAACGTGGGAGCGATCAGGTCGGCGATGGCCAGGTTGGCCCACAGCAGGGCGAAGAACAGGAGCGTGAAGATCACGCCGAGGGCGATCTTGACCCCCAGGACCGACCGCCAGACCGACGTGAAGTTCAGCTCGTCGAACCAGAGGTAGTCGGTGTAGAAGCCGGCGATGCCGCGTAGCGACACCAGGACGAAGAAGAGGGCGACGGCGACGACGACGGCGACGACGCGGCCCCGCGCCGGGCGACTCCGGCGGCCGGCTATGTCGGTGGGAGCGCGCACTTTCTTCCTTCCGGGGACTGCTGGGTTGTGCAGATCAGCCTAGGTCGGCGGCGAACTCTAGGTGGCTCGGGCGCGAGCCCGTCGCCGGCTCAGGAGGTGACGGGGACCAGCAGGCACCGGCAGCCTGGGTGGGCCGGGGGGTGCAGCTGCCCGGTGGGGAACGGCTGCCCCTTGGGGGTCGGCCCGGCCAGCGCGTTGTCGTCGCAGTCGGGGCAGTGGCCGTCGTCGTCGACCAACCACCGGAAGACGGCGACGTCGGGGCTGGCGGCGAAGGCGCCGAGGCTGAATGCGGCCATGACGTGGTGGCGGGCGCGCTCCTCGACCTGCTGCACCTTCCACTGGCGGTAGGTGGCCCGCAGGCTCTCGGCGACCACCGACGGGTCGTCGGCGTCCGGCCCGCCGGCGACCGCCCGGGACAAGCGCTCCCTGAGGGGCTCGACGAGGTCGCGGGCCAGCACCTCGGCCTGGGCATCGACGGAGGGCTGGCCGGCTTCCGCATCCGGTCCGGACCTCTGGTCGGACACGAACCCGACCCCGGCCCGGGCCGACTGCTGCAGCCAGGGCAGGGCCGCGTCGCGATAGGCGGCCGTCTGAACGTCGGTGTCGGGGAGGACGCCGAGCCCCGCCGACGGCCCGAGCCGGCGCAGGCTGTCGAGGACCTCGTTCTGCTCGTCGCCCAGCACCCGCTTGAGCGCCCGCGTGAGGCCCGCCTCGAGGTTGTCGAGCAGGTCGTCGCGCCCTTCCAGGGCGCTCTCGCCGGCGACGGCGTCGACCACCGGAGGTTCGGGGGCCGGGGGCTCCGGCTCGGGGTCGAACAGGCCGGTGAGTGGCTCATCGATGTCGGGCAGATCGCTGCCGGCCCGCAGGCGGGCGAACAGCAGCTCGACGTCGCCGGGCGGGGCGTCGCCGGTGATGGCCGGCACCTCGCTGGTGGCCAGTTCGGAGCTGGATGCAGGGCTCGACGCGTTGGCGGAGGCAACGGGTGGCTCGGACGGTTGGGCCGGCGGGGCGGCTGGCACGGCGATGGGAGGCGGAGGAGAGGGCGGCGGGACGGCTGCCGGAGCCGCCACTGCTTCCGGGGCAGGTCGGGCGGGCGGGAGATCGGGCGACGGGCGCTCAGGAGGCGGCAGGGTCACCTGCGTGCGCCCGGCCACGGCGCCGGCGACGGTCTGGGGACGTAGCGGAGGCCGTTCGGGGGCGAGCGGCGGCTTCTCCTCGATCCGGCGGAACAGGGCGCCGGCCGGCACGGCCGTCTCCCGCCTTTCGCGCACGGCGGGCGCGGCGGCGGTGGCCACCATGGCCATGGCCCGCTCGGGCTCCGCTGGGGCATGGACGGCGCGGGGCCGGGGCGCAGACGTGCGGACCTCGAAGGGCTCGTCCCGACGACCGCTGGGCTCCTCGGCCCGGTCGGCCACGGCCTCGGCCGCCATGCGGGCCTCCGGCTCGGACGCCTCCAGCTCGGCGGTGGCTTCTTCGACCGTCCGCCGCACGACGTCGTGGGCCGCGAGCAGGCGGTCACGGGCGGCACGGAGCTGCTCGACCTGCAGCTGCGCGGCCCGGCGCCGGCGGGCCAGGTCGCCCAGCATGCGCTCGCGGACGGCTCGCGCCTCGACCACCATGTCCTTGCCCTGCTGGGTGGCGCTCTCGATCTGCGCCTGGGCTTCGGCCCGAGCCGCCTCCAGGATGGAGGCGGCGGTCGCGTCGGCCTCGGCCACCCGGCGGGCCATCAGGCCCTCGGCGTCGTCCCGCATGCGGGCCATGCGCTGCTCTGCGTCGCGGAGCACAGCGGCGGCCTGCTGCTGAGCTTCAGCGACGATGGACCCGGCCGTGTCACGGGCGCTGGCGAGGAGCCGGGCCGCGTGCTCGCCCAGGAGGTTGGTGAGCGTGGCCTCGTCGAGCTGGGGATGGGCCGCTCGGTGCCGCGCCTCCTCGAGGGCGTGGCGAAGCTCCGCCTCACGACTCTCCCTGGCGGCCATCTCTTCACTGACCCGCTTCAGGAACTGATTGACCTCGGCTGGGTGGTAGCCGCGGAAAGCGGAGGTGAAGCTCCGGCTCGCCACGTTCTCAGGCGTGACGACCTGGCCGCTGGAGATGACGATGTTGTCGTCTCCCATGAGGGTCAAGCGTACGTCCCGGGGCTGGCCAGGACGCGGACGGTCAGACCTCTCAGCGACCGCCCAGGCTGTTCAAGAGGCCGGTGAGGGTGTTGACGACGGAGTTGACCGGTTCGTCGACCAGCGGCGCCCCGGTGTTCAACGGACCGGCCACGGTCGTGGTGGTCGTGGCCCTCGGGGGGGGCGTCGTGGTCGTGGTCGTGGCGCCGGCCCGGGGCCGGACCGTCGTGGCCGTGGTGCGGGGCGCGGCGGTGGTGGCCGGGCCGCCGCCGACGCTGGGCGGGGCCAGCGAGCTCGGCGTTCGGGTCGGAGGGCCGGCGGCGAAGCTCGTAGGGCCGCGGCTGATGGCACCGTCGATGACGCCGAGAACCGCAACCCGGCTCACCCCTTGGTCGAGGGCCACCAGCCCCCAGGGGGCACCCTGGTCGCGAAAGGCGAATACCGATCCCCACCGCTCGGCGAAGGTCCCCTGCCTGCCTTCGAGGACGATGGCCGCCCCCACCAGCGTCTCTCCGGGCGGCCGGGACGGATTGACCATCGAGGCGACGAAGGCCGGCTCGGCGGCCAGCCCCGGAACCAGGTCCCGGAAGTAGTTGAACGACCGCCCGTCGGTGGGGCCCAGCTGGGCGGTGAAGCCATCGCTCCGGGCCGCCAACTGGTTGCTCAGCTCGATGGCGTCGGAGAGGTAGCGCTGGTCCCAGTCGTCGGACGCCATGTACTCCAGGGGCGACACCTGGGTGGGGAACTGCTCGGTGGCCGGCAAGGCCGCTTGGCGAAGGGTGGGCACCGTCAGCGTGGACCCTGCGGAGCTCAGCTGCGTGGTCCCCCGGTAGGAGGCCACCAGGAGGGAGACGCCACGGGAGACCCGGGCGTCGCCCCGGACGGCCACCTCGGCGCCGCTGATCCCGACCGTCAGGGGCCCGTCGCCCGAGATCACCAGCAGGTCCCCGCCGAGCAGGAAGGGTCGGACCTGGTTCTGATCCGCACCGGCCTGCAGCTCGACGTCGGAACCGGCCCGCATGTCCAGCCGGCGGTTGCCCGGGAGCCGGATGACCGCGGTCCCCTGGCGGACACGGACACGGTCACCGACCTCGAGGTCACGGGAGCCGCCGACCTCTCGCCGGTCCTCGCCGGGCCGGGTGATCTCGGCCTGGCCTTCGACGACGAGCCGGCCCGCCGCCGGGGTCGACGACGACCCGGTGCACGCCGCGAGGCTCAGTGCGACCGACGAAATCGCCACCACGGCCGTCCCCCATCCGGACCTGCTCATCGGGTACCAGCTTTCTGCGGCGGAACCGGCCTGACGGTGGGGCTTATCGGCAGGATCATCGTGAAGGTGGAGCCCTCACCGGGGGCGGTCTCGCAGACCAGCTCCCCCTGGTGGGCGTGGACGACGCGTCGCACGAGGGCCAGGCCCAGGCCGAGCCCCCCGAACTGACGCGTGGGCGAGCTGTCGCCCTGCGAGAAGTCTTCGAAGATGCGGTCGAGGCGGTCGTCGGGGATGCCGATCCCGTGGTCGCGCACCGAGATGCGCACCGCGGGCGCCGCCTCCCCATCGCCGGCGCCGTTGGACGACACGGTGGCCGTCACCGAGACGGCGCCTCCTGCGGGCGAGAACTTCACCGCGTTGTCGACCAGCTCGTCGATGCTGCGCTCGAGCAGTCGACGGTCGCCCGTGAGCTCCGGCAGGTTGCGTGACGTCCGGCGGGTGATGGGGTGCTTGTCGTCGACCCGGCTCTTCCACCGGGTGACGACCGACTCCAGGAGCGGACGGACCTCAACCGGCTCTCTCCGGATGCTCAGAGGGGTGGCCTCCTGGGCGGCGACGTCGAGCAGCCGTTGGACGACCAGCTCCAGACGATCGGCCGCCTCGACGATCTCGGCAAGAGACTGCCGCGATTTGGCCTCGGGGACCTTCCGGCGCAACAGCAGCTCGGCGTAGCCCTTGATCGGCACCAGGGGCGTCCGGAGCTCGTGGCTGATGTTGGACAGCAGCTCGCTCTTGGCCCGCTCCGCCTCACGCTCGCGCCGCATGTCCCGCAGCACATAGACGCCTCCGACCGGAGCTCCGCCGGGCCGGCCGAGGCTCCCGGCCGAGAGCGCCACGGGGATGCGCGTCTCCTGGTCCCGGATGACCACCGCGGGCGAGCTCCACGGGCTCGACGAGGGCTGGGCCAGACGGGGGGCGAGATCCGTGCCGTCCTCGCTGGCGATGTTGGTCACCGACGAGGCCAGCTGCCCGACCGCCTCGCGGGCCCGGACGCCGAACAGCTCCTCGGCCGCGGCGTTGAAGGTGGTGATCCGGCCGTCCGCGTCCACCGCCACGAGAGCCTCGCCCATCCCGGCGACGACGGTCTCCAGCCGGGTGCGGGTCTTGGCTTCCTCCTCCGCCGTCTGGCGCAGCTCGGCGGCCAGAGTCTCGATGGACTGGGCCATCGAGTCGAAAGTGGCGCTGAGCACGCCGACCTCGTCGGGGCTGGCGACGTTGGTCCGGACGCTCAGGTCACCGGCCTGGATGGCCTCGGCGGCGACGGTGAGACGGCGGAGCCCCTGCCCGATCCGCTCCCCCACGATCACCGCGACGAAGAACGCCACCAGGGCGGTGAGGAGGCCGACCAGGAAGAGGCTCTGGAACAGCGAGTTGCGGGCGTCGTCCACCGCGGTGGTCGGCAGGGTGGCGACCACGGCGAGTACCCGCGCGCCGTCGGGGGCCTGGACCGCGTGCGAGGCCAGGAAGGTGCCTCCGGCGACGGTGCGGGCGCCGCCCGTGGTCAGGGCCCGGCGGGCGACCCCCAGCACCGGCCCGCTCGCCAGCGGCTGCCCGTAGCTGACGAGGACGCGCTCCCGGTCGACGAGGGCCAGAGTCACCCTCGGGTCGTTCCGGACCCTCTGGCTGAGGTACTCACGGGTCAGGTCCGCAGATGCGATGACAAGACCGACGACGCGGGGTCCCTCTGCCGTCTCGGCGACCACGGTGTGGACGCCGACGGCCAGGACCCGGCCTCCCACCACCTCGATGGAGCCGGCCTCCCGCACCCGCTGCTGCTGCAGCAGCTCGGTCACGGCGCGGGACCCCACGAGGGCGTCCGCACCGACGGCGTCGAGACCTCCGGCGGCGGCGATGACCCTCCGCTTCTCGGTGGCGTAGAGCAGCGGTCCGTCAGCCGACAGCAGGCCCTCCCGCACGAAGTCGTTCAGGTTCCCCAGCACGCTGGCATCGGCCACCGGGCGGTTCGACAGTCCGACGAGGAAGTCGGCGGGGCGGCCCTGGATGGTGAGGGCGACGAGCTTGGCGCTGTTCCTGGCGTCCTCACCCGAGCTGTTCTGGACCTCCTCGGCCTCGGCCAGCGCCCGGGAGTCCACCCGCCGGAGTGCCTCACTCTCGATGTTGCCGGAGATCACGATGGACAGAGCCAGCGACACGGCGAGGACGACGACGAGGAGGGTGGCGACGGCGCTCACCGCGATGCGGGCGGGCACCGAGCGGCGGGCCGAGCTGATGAGGACGGTGCCCAGGGCCAGGGCTCCCGCGCCCCGCGCCCAGTCGGCGAGCGTGCCGGCGTCGGTGGCGGAAGCGCCCTCGGCCGCGGCCATCAGCACCAGGGCGGTCCACAGGGCCCGCCTGGTCGACCGGTCCTCCTCCCACCCGAGCGTGCCCACGGCCAGGAGGACGATGCCGGCGCCTCGGAGACCGATGACCGCCAGCTCTCTCGTGCCCGTGAGCAGTGAGCCGTGCAGGAAGGCGGCGGCGGCGACCAGGGCGAAGCCCAGGGCCAGCACGACACGTGAACGCCTGTTGGCCCCCACCAGTTGGGGACGCAGCATCACGATGGTGGCCCCGGCCACGGCCACCAGGAAGGTGGCGAACTCCACCGCGAACCGCAGCTGGGCGGCCTCCTGCGACATCGGTCAGCGCCCGGGTGGCGCGGGGCAGCCCGGATGGGCCACGAGCGGAGATGCGGTCATCGGCGACCTCGGTGCCCGGGGACGGACGTTGTAGTTCAATGATACCGCCCGCCTACTCACCCAGCGTGGCGATATCGTCACAGTACCGGGTGCGCAGACCAGTGGGCGGGTGAATCGCGCCGGCGCGCACAGGCGTGCCCGTCGCCGGCGGCGCAGGGGCCCCCGCCGGCACTGGCGGGCGTGGCCCGAAGGGCCCGGGTGCCCGCCAGCAGCAATCAGGAGCCCGCGCCGGGCTTGCCCAGGGCCAAGGCGTTGCTGCCCTCGAGGGTGGCCAGGGCCTTCAGGGCCTCGTCGAAGTTGGCAACGCCGCGGATTTCCAGGCCGCCCCCTGCGTGGGCCCGCGCCTCCGCCTCGTTCTCCTTCGGCACCAGGAAGACCTTGATGCCCGCCCGCCGGACGGTCACCGCTTTCTGCGCCACGCCGCCGATGGGCCCGATCGTGCCGTCGGCCAGCAGCTCACCGGTGGCGGCCACCGACGAGCCCCCTGTCAGCTCGCCCGGGGTCAGCAGGTCGAGCAGCTCGAGCCCGTAGGCCAGGCCGGCGGAGGGCCCGACGATGCGGCCGGAGTCGATGTTGATGTCGAACGGCAGCTCGATCTTGGTGGAGAGGCGCACGCCCAGGAGCGGCCGCCCCTCACCCTCGGCCAGGACGGCCTCGACGTCGATCGGCGCAGCATCGCCGCGCTTGATCCGCATGGCCAGGGTGTCGCCGGCGGCGCGGGCCCGGATGGCGGCCACCGCATCGCTGCTCGTGGCCACCGGCTTGCCGTCGATGGCGACGATGATGTCCTTCGGCTTCAGCACCGGCGCCGCGGGCTGGCCCGGGACGACCTCGACCACCTCGGCCCCCGCCCCCAGGTTGGTGTAGCCCAGCTCGCGCAGGGCGAGGACCTGCGCCGTCGTCTTGGAGTCGGCCATGGCCTCGATGTTCATGCGCTGGAACTGGTCAGGGGGCACCGTCCCCCGCACCTTGACCTCCGGAACGACCTCCACCGCCGGGTCGAGCCAGCCGGCGAGCGCCTCGTACGGGTTCACCCGCTCGCGGACGGAGACCGTCGTATAGAAGACCTTGCCTTGGGGGGGGTAGGAGGGATGGCCCTTCACCTCGATCACCGAGTTCACCGCCCGGGCCGAGCCGGGGCCGAGGGTGTCGTACGGGAGCTGGACGTACCTGGCGACGACGCCTACGCCGAGGAGGATGAAGCTCAGGACCACCAAGGCAATCGCCCACCGGCGTGATGACCGTGACCAGGGTTGAGGAGCGATGGGCTCCCCGTCCTGCGGCGGCGTTAGACTTCCCTCGGTCGTGTCCACGTTCCTCGTGAGCTTTGGCGTGGTTGCGGCGACGATCGCCGCAGTGGTTTACGTCGTCCTGAATGGCCCCGACCAGCCTCCCACGATCCGCCGGCAACCGTCCCGCGCCAAGGCACGTCATGAAAAGCGGAACCAGGCCCGCCCCACCCGGCCCGATCGGCAGGTGGTCACGGCCGCTCCGGCCGCCCCCCGAGCGCCCGTCGGCGTGTCGACCGCCCCTGCGCTCGCCCTCCCGGACTCCGACATCCTGCGCTTGCGGGTCCTGCCGGCGAGGCGCACCACGCTCTGGGTGCGTGTCCGGTCGAGCGTCGCCCTGGTGGTGCTGGTGGCGGTCCTCGGTGCGCTCCTCGCGCTGACGATCGGGGGCCTGGCCCTCGGCCTCGCCCTTCTGGTCCGCAGCGCCACCGCCTGACCTGGGCGCAGCAGCGTCCTACCGCACCAGTTCGAGGCGGACGACGTAGCGCTCCGCCGTCGAGCCCACGGGGTGACAGGCGTACAGGGTGGCCGTGTAGGCCGGTGTCTGGTCGGCGATCCAGCTGTCGGCCGGGCGGACCACCAGGTTCCCCGTCACGCGGTAGGTGGAACGGGTGCCGCGGATGTTGAAGATCACCCGGTCACCCGGCACCAGGGCGTCGATCCGGCGGAACGGCTGGCTGTTCGTCGCCCGGTGGCCGGCGAACACCGCGTTGCCCATCTCGCCGGGCAGCGCCGAGCCCGTCCAGTGACTCGGCCCCTCGTCGATGTTGTGAAGGGTGACGCCCTGGAAGATGCGGTGCTTCAGGCCGATGGCGGGGATCTCCATCGAGCCGATCTCGACCACCGGCTCGGGCGCGTAGTCGTTGGCGGGGATGGCGATCGGCGCCGGCAGCCGTGGCCCGGGCGGCTCGACGGTGGGGTCGGCGTAGCCGGACGGCGCTCGCACGGGCAGGGGCACCGTCACGACGGACGATGGCGGGCCCGCGGTCCCGACACTGGCCCGGGTGGTGGGTGAGGAGCACGCACCCGTCAGGCCGAGGACCGTGACGAGGAGCACGGAGCGACACCGCACGTGCGAGAGCATAGGCCGGTGGCCGACACGGAAAACCGTCGCCGGGCCGCCGCCCTCGCCGGTCATACGGGGGACCCGGCCAGAGCTCGGTCGCTGCTTCACGACCCCGACCCCGGAGTCCGGGCCACCGCGCTGGGTGCGCTCGGGCGCCTGGGTGAGGCTCGACAGGACGAGGTCGGCGCCGCACTCGCCGACCCGTCGCCCGAGGTTCGGCGCCGGGGCTGCCAGGTCGGGATCGGGGTTCCGGGTGTCGACCTGGCGGACATGCTCGCCGACGACGACGCCGGTGTGGTCGAGATGGCCGCCTGGGCCCTCGGCGAGCGGGCGGACGCGGCCGGCGACATCGTGCCCAGGCTCTCGGCGGTCGCCCGCGACCACCAGGACCCCCTGTGCCGGGAGGCGGCCGTCGCCGCCCTCGGCGCCATCGGCGACGAGCGGGGCGTCCCGGCGATCCTCGCCGCCACCCGTGACCGGCCGGCGATCCGCCGCCGGGCGGTGATCGCGCTCGCTCCGTTCTCCGGCCCCGACGTAAAGGCCGCCCTGGCCGCGGCTCTCGAGGACCGGGACTGGCAGGTGCGCCAGGCCGCCGAGGACCTCAGTACCGACGACTAGGCGCGCCGGATGGCCGGTGGAGGTCGTGCCTCATCTCTCGGCCCCCATGAACAGGACCTTGAGCGAGTCGAAGGCCTCGAGGCACTTGCCGGCGCCGAGGACCACGCACTCCAGCGGCGCCTCCACCAGGTGGACCGGCAGCTCGGTCTCCTCCGCCAGCCGCTGGTCGAAGCCCCGGAGCATGGCTCCCCCGCCCACCAGGTGGATGCCCTGCTGGATGAGGTCCTGGGCCAGCTCGGGGGGAGCGTGGCCGAGGCACTTGATCACCGACTCGACGATGGCCCGCACGTTCTCGTCGATGGCGTCGCGCACCTCTTCGGGCGACAGGATGGCCGTCTTGGGCAGCCCGCTCATGAGGTCGCGGCCGCGCACCTCGGCCTTGACGTCGTCGGCCACCGGTGCCGCGGAGCCGATGGCCAGCTTGATCTCCTCGGCCGTGCGCTCCCCGATGGCCATGCCGTACTCGCGGCGCACGAAGGCCTGGATCGACGCGTCGATGTCGAAGGAGCCGACCCGGATGGCCTCGAGGGCGACGATGCCGCCCAGGGAGATCATCGCCGTCTCCGACGTGCCACCCCCGATGTCGACGATGAGGTTGCCGAGCGGCTCGTGGATGGGCAGCCCGGCACCGATGGCGGCGGCCATGGGCTGCGCGACGAGCTGGGCGTCCATGGCCCCGGCCTGGCGAGCTGCCTCCTTCACCGCCCGGCGCTCCACCTCGGTGATGGCCGAGGGGACGCAGAGCAGCACCCGGGGTCGCTGGAAGCGCGAGAGCCCGGCCCGCTGGAGCAGCAGCCGGATCATCCGTTGGGTGATCTCGAAGTCGGTGATGGCGCCCTGGCGGAGGGGCCGGACGGCCTGGATGTAGCCCGGCGTGCGGCCGATCATCTGCCACGCCTGGTGGCCCATGGCCAGGACGTCGTGGGTCTCGACGTTGAGGGCGATCACCGTGGGCTCGTTGAGGACGATGCCCCTGCCCTTGGCGTAGACGAGGGTGTTGGCCGTCCCGAGGTCGATGGCGAGGTCCCTAGCCAGGAGGCCGCCCCCCTGTTCCCCGCTCGAAGGGCCGCTCGGGGCCTGTCCTCCGCTCAAAGGGCCGCTCGGGCCCTGTCCTCCGCTCGAAGGGCCGCTCGGGCCCTGTCCTCCGCTCGAAGGGCCGCTCGGGCCCCGGTTCGTTCCGCTTCGGGTGCTCCGGCCCGTCCTCACGGACGACCGGGCGGCCCCGTTGCCGGTCGAGGGGCGAGCCGGGCGCCAGCGCGTCCAGCTCGCGGGCGAAGTCTCGGATGTGGGCGTCCATCGACCCGGGCTGGCGGCTGCGGAACCAGAGCACGAGGCAGCCCGCCGCGCTGAGCACGACCGCTATTCCCAGGAACACGAGGGCGTTCATGACCGGGGCACCTGGCTCACCGGGTGGGCGCAGGCGGACCAGTCCTCGCCGCCCTCCCACGCCTCCCGCTTCCAGATGGGCGCCGTGGCCTTGAGGGTGTCGATGCAGAACCGGGCCGCGTCGAAGGCCTCGGCCCTATGGGGGGCGGAGGCGGCCACCAGGACGGAGGCCTCCCCGACGCCCAGCACGCCGGTCCGGTGCAGGAGCGCCAGCCGGCCCAACGACGGCCATCGGGTCCTGGCTTCGGTCGCGATCGCAGCCAGCCGGGGCGTGACCTCCTCCTCGTACGCCTCGTACTCGAGGGACCGGACACCCGGCCTGCCCTCCGAGTGATCGCGCACCACGCCGGTGAAGACCACCGTTGCGCCGCAGTCCGGACGGTCGACGAATGCCGCGACCGCGTCGAGAGGCAGGGTGTCGGCGGTGACGCCCACCCAGTCGTCCCGTCCGTACGGGGGGTCGAGGCCCACGGGGGGATCCTACCGGTGGGGCGAAGTCCCCTGACGGGTATGGCCGCGTAAGGTGGATCCCGATGGAGTTCGTCGAGCCGGATGACGAACCGAAGCCGTACCGCCAACCCCCTCTTCCGGACGACCGCCTCTGGCGGCACCCGTCCGAGATAGGTCCGAAGCGGCCCTCGGCCCGGCGGCAGCTGTGGGTGGTGGGCGTGGCGTCGGCCGTGGCCGCCAGCCTCCTTTCGACCGGCCTGGCCGTGGTTGCCGGCAGCCTGCTCGACGCCGGCGGAGGGAGCCGGCCGGCCGACACCGCCGGGGTCCTGCCGACCCCGATGTTCGTCGGCGCCGGGGCGGATGTGGTCTCGATCGCCGACCGGGTGAGGCCGACGATCGTGCAGCTGAAGGTCGAACGGAGTCGCAGCGGCAGCGGGTCGGGCGTGATCTTCCGGAGCGACGGCCACATCCTGACCAACGCCCACGTCGTGGAAGGCGCTCATGAGGTCACGGTCGTGCTGGCCACCGGGCGCCAGGTCCCCGGTCGCGTCATCGGCTCCGACGCCGACAGCGACACGGCGGTCGTCAAGATCGAAGGCGGTCCCTTCCCGTTCGCCGACCTGGGATCCGCCACCAACCTCAAGGTGGGGCAGGAGGCCATCGCCATGGGGTCGCCCCTGGGCCTCAGCGGTGGGCCGTCGGTGACGGTCGGGGTGGTCAGCGCCCTCCACCGCGGCGTCACCACCAGGACGGGCAGGACGCTGGTCGACATGGTCCAGACCGACGCCCCGATCGCCCCGGGTTCCTCCGGGGGAGCGCTGCTCGACGCCGGCGGCAGGGTCATCGGCATCACCACCGCGATGGCGATGACCGACGCGGGCGCCGAAGGGTTCGGCTTCGCCAACCCCATCGACGCCGCCCGGTCGGCGGCCGAGCAGCTCATCACCACCGGCAGGGTGGTCACGGTGTGGCTGGGCGTGGAGGGTGACGACCTCGACGGGCCGACCGCGCAGTCGCTGAACGTCGACGGCGGGGCCATGATCCAACGGGTGAAGGCCGACAGCCCGGCCGAGCGGGCCGGGCTGGCCGCCCGCGACGTGATCGTGGGTGTGAACGGCAAGCCGGTGACGTCGATGGGGATGCTGGCCATGTCGGTCCGGGCTCACCGCCCCGGTGAGGTGTGCACCCTCGATGTCGTCCGGGACAACCAGCACCATGGCATGAAGGTGACCGTCGCCGAACGCCCAGCGGGGTCGTGACCCGGTGCCGCGGCGGTAGGCCGCGGGTGCGGCGTACGATGAGTCGGTGAGCAGCTCCGGCCCCGAGGGCGGGAATCCGTTCGAGGGCCTGCCGATGTTCGGCGACCTGGCCCGGCTCTTCAGCCGCCAGGGCCCGGTCAACTGGGACGTGGCCCGTCAGACGGCCGCCTGGCTGGCCACCGACGGCCTGGCCGAGCCCAACGTCGACCCCCTCGAGCGCATCCGCCTCGAAGAGCTCGTCCGGGTGGCCGACCTGCGGGTCAGCGCCGCCACGGGCCTGGACACGTCCATCGCCGGTGGAGTCCTGAGCATCCTGCCGGTCAGCCGGGGCGACTGGGCGCTGCACAGCCTGGAGGCCTACCGGCCGTACCTCGAGCGCCTGGCCACGTCGCTGTCGGCGGCGGGGGGCACCGACGACGACAGCCCGGCCGACCCCACCACCCAGCTCCTCGGAGATCTCGGGAAGATGCTCGGGCCCGTGCTCCTCGGCATGCAGTCGGGGTTCATGCTCGGCCACCTGTCCCGCCGGGCCCTGGGTCAGTACGACCTGCCCCTTCCGCGCCTGCCGGCCGACCAGCTGCTCATCGTGCCCGCCAACCTCGACGCCTTCGCCGCCGAGTGGAGCCTGGCGGCCGACGACTTCCGCCTCTGGGTCTGCCTGCAGGAGGTCGCCCACCACGCGGTCCTGGGCCGCCCGCACGTACGCGCCCGCCTCGAGCAGCTCATCAACGAGTACGTCAGCCGGTTCGAGGTCGACCCCGAGGCTCTCGAAGCCAGCCTCGGCAACCTCGACCCCACCGACGCCGCCGGGCTGCAGGCCGTCCTGGGCAACCCGGAGACGCTGCTCGGCGCCATGCGCTCGCCCGGACAGCAGGAGACCCTCAGCCGCATCGAGACCCTCACCGCGGTCATCGAGGGCTACGTCGACCACGTCATGGACACGGTGGGCCGGGGGCTCATCGCCTCCTACAGCCAGCTCACCGAGGCGCTGCGCCGGCGGCGGGTCGAGGCCACCGACGGCGAGCGCTTCGCCGCCCGCCTCCTGGGCCTCGAGCTCGGACGCGGCCAGTACGAGCGGGGCGCCACCTTCATCCGGGGCGTGGTGGAGCGGGCCGGTGAAGCCGGGCTCAGCCGCCTGTGGATCTCCGAGCGGGAACTGCCCACTCCCGCCGAGCTCGACGCGCCCGGGCTGTGGCTGGCCCGCATCGACCTGCCGGAGGACTAGTGGCGGCCCAGCCGCCGGCGGGCGGGCGCCGGCTCCACTGAACGGCCGGCCGGGGCGGCGTCGGTCGGCGGGGCCGGCTCGTGGTGGTGGTCGAGGGCCCGGAGCCCGGCCAGGTAGGACGACAGGGCAAGGGCGGCGGTGAGGGCGAGCAGCCCGAGCCCCGTACCACTGGGGATGCGGACGGCCACCGGCAGGGCGGCGCCGACCACCCAGGCCAGCTGGAAACGGGTCTCGAACCGGGCGAAGGTGCGGCCTCGGATGGCGTCGGGCGCGTCGCGTTGCACGATGCTGTCGAACGCCAGCTTTCCGGCACCGGCGGCCAGACCCACCGCGGCCGCCAGGAGGGCGGCGGCGGGCCGGCCTCCGATCCAGACCGCCACCAGGCCGGCCCCCACCACCGTCGCCAGCGAGCCCTGCAGGATGCGCTCCTCCACGAAGCGCCGGCGCAGCCGGGGCGCCACCGCCGCACCGAGGAAGGAGCCGACCATGCTGGCGGCCAGGACGACGCCGAACCACCACGCCGGGGCGTTCTCGTGGCGGAAGGCGAACGCCACCAGGAAGGTCAGGAAGCCGACGATGGCCCGCAGGACCCCCATGGCCGACGCCGCCATGCGCACCGACGCGGCGTGGAGCTCGGCCTCGGCCACGGCGACGGGCGGCAGCCGGTCGTCTCCGGCGGCCGGGCGGGCGAGCCGGAAGCCGGCCAGCGCGGTGGCGGCGAAGGTGAGCGCGGCCAGGCGCAACACCCAGTCCGCCCCGAGGAAGCCGACCTTCAACACGATGACGCCGGGGATGGCGGCCACGAACCCGGCGAGGACCGACAGCACGGCCAGCCGCGAGTTGGCCGCCACCAGCTCCCCTTCGCCGGAGACGGTGCCCGGGACGAGGGCGCTCTTGGTGACCATGTGGGTCTTGGACAGGACCAGTACGGCGAAGGCCTCCGGAAACAGCATGAGGCTGTCGAGGTGGCCGGCCATGGAGAGGCAGACGACAGCCCGGCTGGCCGCGCCGGCGATGATCAGGGCCCGGCGGCCTCCTCGGCTGCGGTCGACCACGGGCGACAGGAGTGGGGCGACGACCGCGAACGGGGCGACCGTCAGCAGCAGGTACAGCGCCACCCGGCCACGGGCGGCCTGGGGGCTGATGGAGAAGAAGAGGGACCCGGCCAGGGCCATGGTGATGAACGTGTCGCCGGCGACGGCCAGCATGTGGACGACGGCGAGCCGGGAGAACGGTGAGCGGCTCAGGCCCAGCGGCCCGCCCGTGCGCGGTGGCCTGCGCAACGGCTGCCAGCCGCCGTCCGTGGTGGAAGGCGCCACCGCGTCATCGTAGGGCCCGAGCGGCCCTGGCTGAGCGGGGTGGCGGGCCGGGGTCGGCCGGGTCAACCCGCCTTGGCCGAGGCCGCGGGGGCGGCGAGGGGCGGCCCGGCGGGAAGGCGGACCACGAACGTCGACCCCTGCCCTTCCTCGGACTTCACCCTCACCTCGCCCCGGTGGTTGCCGACCACGTGGCGGACGATGGCGAGGCCGAGGCCGGTGCCTCCGACATGGCGGGCCCTCGCCCCCTCCACCCGGTAGAAGCGCTCGAAGATGTGCTCCAGGTCGGCCTCGGGAATCCCCATGCCCTGGTCACGCACGCTCACGTCGACCCAGTCGCCGTCCTGGCGGCCACGAACCTCGACCACCGATCGGGCCGGGGAGTACTTCACCGCGTTGTCCAGGAGGTTGTAGACCGCGGCCACCAGCTGGCGACGGTCGCCCATGACCGTCAGACGCTGGGGAGGTTCGCCGAAGTTGACGGTGATGTCCTTGTCCTGGGCCGCGGCCCGCACCCGCTCCGCGGCCTGGGCGACGATGAGATGGACGGGAACCGCCTCCGGGGCCGGATGCTCCTCGGCGTCCATGCGGGACAGGAGCATGAGGTCGTCGACGACCCGGGACACCCGTTGGGCCTCGTTCTGCAGCCGCCGGGAGAGCCGGGCGACGACGGCCGGATCCTTCTCGGCCGCCAGTGTCTCGGCCAGCAGGCCGAGGGCGCCGACCGGCCGCTTCAGCTCCTGGCCGATGTTGTCCACGAACTCCCGGCGGGCCGATTCGTGGCGGTCGATGGTGGACTGGTCGTCGATCACCACGATGCCCCCGAGCGTCCGTTGCTCGTCGTGGAGCGGCGAAGCCTGGAACCGCAAGGTGCGCGGCGGCGGCCCGTCGACCTTGACCGAGGAGCTGTCGGCCTTGCCGTCGGCCGCCGACACCAGCAGCGCCTGCACCGCGTCGCGTGCGGTCGACCCGCTGCCGACCTCGCTCAGCAACGAGGCGGCGGTGGCGTTCTGGAAGACCACTGCGCCCTGGTCGTTGCCGACGACGACACCCTGAGGGACGGCCGCCAGGGCCTGCTCGAGCAGGGACTTGCCGGAACGGGCCTCGCTGGCGACGGAGACGGTGCTGTCGACCACCCGCTCGAGCTTGGCCAGGCCGGTCTCCAGCCCGGCCCGACCGCCGAACTGCAGGTCGGACTCGCCCATGCGGGCGGTGAGCACGGCCAGGCGCCGGGCGGTGGCCCGCCGGGACAGGAGCACCCAGAGGAAGGCGACGAGCACGACCGCTGCCGCGACGGCGACGACCACGACGTCAGCGTTCGACAGTGGCATCTCCACCACCATAGGTGGCGGTCACGGTGCGATGGTGGTTCCCCGCCGGGCTGTTCCGGAAGGCTAGGAGCCGTCCTCGTCGGGCAGGCCCAGATCCCAGTCGAGCAGGATGTTCTCCCGCTCTGCGTCACGCACCACCCGTTCCCGGTTGCGGCGGAACTGGGGGTCGTGCGGGGGCAGCAGGAGCAGTCGGGCCATGATGCGCTGGCTCATCTCGTCGATCACATTGCGGTCGCCGAAGTCGGACACCACCTGCCAGTGCGGCGCCACCGGGCCCAGGTACACGACCCGCACGTGTCCGCGCGGCGGTTGGGGTTCTCCGAGCTCCTCGGGTGCCTGGGCCATGAGGTCACGCTACCGCCACCCCGGTCCCCGCGGGAAAGTGTGAAACTTTTCTCGATCCGGGAACGTCTTCTCCTACGTAGGAAAAGGTAGAGGGAACCACTTCTGGGCGCATCCCGTTGTTCAGAGAGCGGAAGCCCGACGAGGAGGGCCAGATGGACAACGAGTGGATGGCCGAAGGCAACTGTCGGACCGAAGCGCCGTCGATGTTCTTCCCGAGCGACGGGGTGGGCGTCGAAGTGGCCCGTCGTATCTGCGCGACGTGCCCGGTGAAGGAGCCGTGCCTCGAGTACGCGCTGAGAAACGGCATCGACCACGGTGTCTGGGGCGGGGCATCCGAGCGCGAGCGGCGGCGAATCGCCCGCCGCCGGCGCCTGGAACGCGCCACCTCCGGCGTCGGCCGGTAGCGGGCCGGCCCTAACGGAGCGGCGCCATCAGGGCCTCGCAGGCCCGGCGCACCTTGCCCAGCAGGGAGAGCTCGCGGGTCGGGGTCGGGGGCATCGACCGGGCCGCGGCGAGGACCTGGTCGGCGGGAGCGTCGCTCACCGCGGTGAACACCTTTCCTCCTGACGACCAGACCACCAGCTGCCCACCCGGCCACGGATACCGCCAGCCGGTGGCGCTTCCGACGACCACCCTCTCACCCGACGGTGGCACGTCGGAGCGGCGCAGGCGGCCCGGCTGCTGGAACACCGACAGGTCGTACACGCCGTCGCTGTAGAGGACGTGCACCACCGAGCCGTCGCGGTAGACCCCCATGCGCTCGTACCCGTCGCCGAGCGTGCCAGGGGCGACTGCGGAACGCCCGAGGCGCTCCGCGGCCACCGCCTTCGGCGCGTGGTTGGCGGTCGCTGGGGGATCGGCCAGCGGAGCGCCCGGGTCACCGACCTTCAGCGACTCGAACGCGAGGCTGCGCACGACGGTGCGGGAGACGTCGAACTGGTCGCGCTGGAGAAGCAGGCCGGTCTCCTTGTCGAGGTACAGCCGTTCGAGCAGCCTCCCCTTGTGGTGGAGCTCCACGACCCTGCTCGTCCTCCCGGCCACGCGCGGGCCGTCGACGGGCTCCGTCGTGACGTACTTCGAGCCGTCCGGGCGGGGGGCAGGGGTGAGCGACGGACGCCACAGCTCCTCCCACCCACCGCCGCGGTGGGAGACGAGCCGCACGGAGGCGGGCCGGGCCATCACCTGGTTGGCCCCTCGGACGACCAGCGCACCCGACGCCGCGGCAACGGTGAGGCGCTCGGACCGGGTCTCGGCGCCATCCCGCCATCGGACCTGCAGCACGCCCTCGAAAGGGGTGTCCTCGGCGGCTTCACGGGCCCGCTCGAGCGGGGCGGGCCCGGCGGCGGCGGGCAGAGAGCCGGCCAGCCCGAACGCCAGCGCCAGTGCGGTGACCGCCGCCGGGGACGCCAGCTTCATCGTCCGAAGGACACGGGCACCCCGACCGGCGCCAGCTTGCTCAGCAGGTCGGCCCCGACCGATGCGCCGGTGGCGTGGGCCTCGACCATACGGGGGACCGCAGGGCTGACCGGCGGCTGACTCGGCGACGCGACTCCGAGCACGGTCACCGCCGCTGCTGCGGCGCCGAACGCGGCAACGCCGGCCCGGCGGCGGATGGACGCCCGGGTGTCGAACACGGCGGAGATGCGCTGCGGGCGCTCGAGCAGCATGCGCTCGTACAAGCCGAACGGGGGCTCGACCGGAGGGAGGGCCCGGACCCAGCTCCGGGCCTGGGTGACGGCAAGCAGCTCGTGGCTGCACGTCGGGCAGCCGGCGATGTGGGCCCGCGCCGCCGTTTCCTGGTTCGGCGGCAGCTCCCCGTCGAGGAGGGCGCTCAGGGCGTCGCCCAGGTGGCCGTCGGAGGCGCCGAAGCCGCCCGTACCGAACTTGCGACTCATGCCAGCACCTTTCGGAGGAGCGCTCGGCCCCGGTGTATGCGGCTGCGGACCGTGCCCACGGGCACGTCGAGGGCCTCGCCGATCTCCTGGTAGGACATGCCGACCACGTCGCACATGACCACTGCGGCCCGGTACTCCTCCGGCAGGCTCCGCAGGGCGGCCTGGACGTCGTCGGGCAGCGCCTCGGCGGCAAGCGCGACGTCGGCCCCCGGGCTGGGCGGGATCACCCGGTCGGGCTCCTCGGGGAGCAGGTCGACGGGCCGGCGGTGCTGCCGCCTGGCCTCGTCGAGGAACGTGTTGGTGGTGATACGGCTCAACCACCCCTCCAATGACCCGGGCCGGTAGGTCTCCAGGCCCCTGCGAACCTTGAGAAGCACTTCCTGCACCAGATCCTGAGCGTCGTCGGAGTTACCGGTCAGGCGGTAGGCCACCGTGTAGAGAAAGCGCCCGTGGTCGCGAGCGACTTCCTCCCAGGTGGGGACCCCACTACCCGACATGAGAACGACGGCCGGGGCCGCCGGGTTCCCTCGTTAGACGGAAGGTGGTGCGTTTCTGCGGGACTGGGCGTCGCGCTCGGCGAGAAGGGCGTCGTACTCCGCCTTGGTCATGGTGACCTTGTCCTCGACGGGCGGCCTGGCCGCGTCTGCCGCCTCGTTCTCGGCGACGCCCTTCTTGAACTCCTTCTGCGCCTCACCGAGCGACTTCGCCAGCTTCGGCAGCTTGGTGGACCCGAACAGCAGGAGAATGACGAGCAGGAAGATGATGAGCTCCGGTGCTCCGATTCCACCCATGGCTCACAGCCTACAGGCATGGGCCAGCAACTCGACGTCGTCGGCCGACGCCAGGGCGAACGGCACCGCGCCCGCGTTGAGCACCAGGCTCGAGACCCCGACAGACGCCCAGTGGCGCACCTGCTCGGCCACCTGTTCGACGGTGCCGACCAGGCGACCCTCGCGCCACTCGGCCAGGCTCACGCCGTCGAGCACGCCGGAGGGAGACAGCTCCTGCAGCCGCCGGAAGCGGCGCTCCAGGTCGGCCTCGTCCTCGCCGGCCAGGGCGTAGAGGCCGACCGACCGGGCGACGGTGGCGGGGTCCCTACCGGCCTTCTCGCAGGCGGCGTCGAGGAGGGCGGCCCTGGTCGCCCACTGCTCGGGGGTCGAGATCCACGCGGTGTTCCAGCCGTCTGCGTGCCTTCCGGCCAGCTCGATGAGCCGGTCGCCCTTGCCCCCGACCCAGATGGGCGGGGACGGGTGTTGGGCCGGCCGGGGCTGGCAGCGGGCCTTGTCCGCCTTCTCGTAGCGGCCGTCGAAGGAGAACGGGCCGCCGCCGAACATGCCCCTCACCACCTGGACCGACTCGGCGAGGTGGGCCAGCCGCACGCCCGGCGGCTCCAGGGCGAGCCCGGCGGCCCTCATCTCCGGCTCGTACCAGCCGGCGCCGAGGCCGACGGTCAGCCGTCCGCCGGAGACCACGTCGAGGGTGGCCAGCGCCTTGGCCAGCACCGTGGCCGGGCGGAGCGGCCCGCACATGGTGAGGGTGCCCAGGCGAACCGTGTCGGTCCGACGGGCGATCGCGGCAAGGGCCACCAGCGGGTTGAAGCAGCCGTGGTCGCCGGCCGGCGCGCCGTACCGGCTGATGTCGAGGAAGAGGTGGTCCGAGAGCCAGACGGATCCGAATCCCAGCGCCTCGGCCCGCTCGGCCCAGCCGAGGAGCGTGTCCCACCGCAGGGGCGACTCGCCGGGGACGGAGAAGTCGTACTGCGGCAGGGCCAGGCCGATCTCCACCGCGCGAGCCTAGGAGCGACGTGCTGGAGTGCGTGGTGAACGTGAGCGAGGGCGCCGACCGGGCGGTGATCGACGCCGTCGCGCGCGCCGCCGGCGACGCCCTGCTCGACGTGCACGCCGATGCCCACCACAACCGGTCGGTCCTCACCCTGGCGGGGCCCGGCGTGGAGCATGCGGCCCGGGGGGTCGCCGCCGAGGCCGTCCGCCGGATCGACCTGCGCCTCCACGTGGGGGTGCATCCCCGCCTGGGGGCGGTCGACGTGGTGCCGTTCGTCCCCCTGCAGGGCGCCTCCATGGACGATGCAGTGGCGGCGCGGAACCGGTTCGCGGCGTGGGCGGGTGAGGAGCTGGGCGTCCCCTGTTTCCTGTACGGCCCGGAGCGCACCCTTCCCGACGTGCGCCGCCACGCCTT
>CADCTB010000003.1 GCA_902805665.1 uncultured Acidimicrobiales bacterium | reverse complement strand
TGGTGACGCCGTCGACCATGGCCGCCACCTGCGGGCCGAAGTCGCGGGTGACGTCGTCGAGGGAGATGGCGGTGTCCTCGACGGCGTCGTGGAGAAGGGCGGCGGCCAGGGTGATCTCGTCGAGCCCGAGCTCGGCCAGGATGGTGGCCACCGCGAGCGGGTGGACGATGTAGGGGTCACCCGAGCGTCGGACCTGGCCTTCGTGGGCCTCCGCGGCCGCCTGGTACGCCCGGGTCAGCAGAGTGGTGTCCGCTTTCGGGTGCTTGCTGCGGTAGGTGTCGACCAGCTCCCGGACATCGTGGGGCACGGCATGGGACGAGCGCCGCCACGGCAACACACGATCGGCGGTGGGCACGTCCCTCCTCCCCTACGAGTACGCCACGAGCGACACGACGTCGTACCCATCCAGCTTCTCGCGTCCTGCGAGATACGTGAGCTCGACGGCGAACCCGAGTGCGGTGACGGTGGCTCCCAGCTTCTCCACCAGCCGCACGGTTGCTGCCGCAGTACCTCCCGTGGCGATCACGTCGTCGACGATGAGGACCTGCTCCCCGGGGGCGACGCCGTCGGCGTGAAGCTCCAGCCGGTCGACGCCGTACTCGAGGGCGTACTCCTCCGACTCCGTCCGCCATGGCAGCTTCCCCGGCTTGCGGACGGGCACGAAGCCCGCTCCCAGGCGGTACGCGACGGGCCCGGCCAGGATGAATCCCCTGGCCTCGACGCCGACGACCTTGTCCACCCGCCGTCCGGCGAAGGCGTCGGCGATGGCGTCGACGGTGAACCGGAACGCCTCGACGTCGCCCAGGAGCGGCGTGAGATCTCGGAAGACGATGCCGGGGCTGGGGAAATCGGGGATGTCGCGGATGCGCCCCCTGAGCCAGTCCGCATCAGCCATGTGCCAGCCTACCTGTTGGAGACACTCAGCCGAGGTTTGGCGCCGGTCCGCTTACCGCTTCTTGCCCTTCTTCCTGGGCCTTGGGGCGCCCGGCCGGGGAACGGGCTTCGGGCGGGGCGGCGGGGCCTGTCCGGAAGGACCGGGACGGGCGGGCACGAGCAGGTCGTCGTCGGCGTCGCCGTCGGCGTCGCGAACCGGAGGCCGGGTGCGGGTTGCGCTCTTGGCGCCGACGCGAGGGCGGGGCGGCGATGAACTGCCGCCACCTCCACCGCCGGCGAGGGCCGCGGCCGCAGCCGGGGTGAGGAGGCCGGCTCCACCCTTGGCCGTGAGCCGCTGGCGGATGCTGGCGTAGCGGGGCTCGCGCTCCTTGAGGATGGCCAGCATCGGCGAGGCGATGAAGATCGAGGAGTAGGCGCCGGTGAGCAGGCCGACGAGCAGGGCCAGGCCGAAGTCGTTCAGCGTGGTGGCCCCGAGGACGCCGGCGCCGATCACCAGGATCGCCACGATCGGCATGATGGCGACGATCGAGGTGTTGAGCGAGCGCATCAGCACCTGGTTCATGGACAGGTTCACCGTGTCCGAGTACGTGAACCGGCCCGAAGCCCCCAGCCCCTTGGCGTTCTCCTCCACCTTGTCGAACACCACGATGGTGTCGTAGAGCGAATACCCCAGGATGGTGAGGAAGGCGACCACCGTCGCCGGCGTCACCTCGAACCGGAAGATCGAGTACACCCCGACCGTGACGAAGATGTCGTGGACGACTGCCGACAGGGCGGCCACCGCCATCTTCCACTCGAAGCGCAGCGAGATGTAGATGCTGATGAGGACGAAGAAGACAACCAGGGCGTTGCGGGCCTTGTTGGTGACTGCCTTGCCCCATGACGGGCCCACGTCGTTGACGCTCACCTGTCCGGTGTCGACGTTGGCCACCTCGGCCAGGGCCTGGCTGATCCGGGCCTGCTGCTCGGGCGACTCGTTGCCCGATGCCACGCGGATCCTGTCGCCTCCGATGGTCTGGATGGTGGCGTCGCCGAGGCCCAGGGGGCGAACCGCGTCGCGGGCCTCCTCCACGGACACCCCTGGTGCCGGCACCTCCCACGAGGTGCCGCCTTTGAAGTCGATGCCGTAGTTCAGCCCCTGGGTGAGGAGCGAGATGAGGCCGGCGAGGACGAACACGCTGGACACCACGAACCAGATGTTCCGGCGACCGACGAAGTCGATCGTGGTCTCGCCGTGGTACAGCTTGTGCCGCAGCGACGTCCGAGGGGCCTCTACCTGGCTCATAGTGCCTCCTGGTCGCTGCGCTCGTCGGCCCTCCACGGCCGTCCGGCAGCCGCCTCCGCTCCGCTCCGGCAGGGCCGGCAGGCCGGGCCGACGTGCTCGCTCATACCGGCTCCTTCACCTTCGGGCTGGCCACCGCCGGCGCGGCGTTCAGGCCTCGGGCCACACCGACCCAGCGGGCCTCGGTGAAGAGCCGGCTACGGCCCAGCAACATGACCATGGGCCGGGTGAAGAAGTAGGCGGTGAAGAGGTCGAGCAGGGTGGTGAGGCCCAGGAAGAAGGCGAAGCCCCGGACCGACCCCACGCTCAGCACGTAGAGGACGGCGGCGCCGATGATCGATGCCGCGTCGGCCGCGAGGATCGTGCGATAGGCCCGGGAAAATCCGCGGTCGAGCGACGAGCGGATGGTCTTGCCCGACCGGATCTCGTCCTTCAGACGCTCGAAGTAGACGACATAGGAGTCCACCGTCACGCCGACCGACACGATGATGCCCGTCGCCCCGGCCAGGCTCAGGGCCAGCCCACTGGTCCTGCCCAGCAGGGTGACCAGGGAGTACATGATGGCGCCGGTGAGGGCCAG
This sequence comes from uncultured Acidimicrobiales bacterium, assembly GCA_902805665.1. Lineage (GTDB taxonomy): Bacteria > Actinomycetota > Acidimicrobiia > Acidimicrobiales > AC-14 > CADCTB01. The sequence goes on along the minus strand of CADCTB010000003.1, from coordinate 33,003 downwards.
CCCCACCCAGACGACCAGCCCGAGCGCCCGGTAGTACACGAGCATGTAGAGGGCGACGAGGCCGAGGCCGACCGCCCCGGCGATGAGGCCGGCCCGCAGCGAGTCGCGGCCGAGGCTCGCCGAGACGGTCTGCACGGTCTGGCGGTCGAGCTGGACGGGCAGTGCGCCGTAGCGCAGCACGAGAGCCAGGTCCTTGGCCTCGGCCTGGCTGAAGTTGCCGGTGATGACCCCGCTGCCCTGGAACTCGGTGACCTCCAGCCGGGGTGCGGACCTCACGACGCCGTCGAGGTCGATGGCGATCTGGTTGCCGGCGCCGACCTTGGTGGCCATGTCGTTCCACTGCTTGGTGCCCTCGCCGGTGAGGTCGAACGCCACCTGCCACGAGCCGGTCTCGGACACGGTGGCCGAGGCCCCCGACAGCGCCTGGCCCTTCACCTCGGCCGGCCCCAGCAGGTAGCGGGAGGTGACCCGGCCCTGCGAGTCCTTCTCGGGGAGGATCACCTGCTTGGTCTCGTCGTCGTCCTCGGGTGCGGTGGTGGAGCTGAGGTCGATCGGGACGGTGGTGGTGGTCGGCGACGTGGCGGGAGCACCCTCCACCGTGGTCGAGGTCGTCGACGTGGAGGAGGTCGACGATGTGGGCGTCGGCTCCGCGGGCAGCTGCTGGATGACCGGGCGGAACAGGAGCTGCGCGGTCTGGCCGACCACCTGCAGCGCCCGCTCGCGGTTCTGCACACCGGGTAGCGACACGATGATCGACTCGCCCTGCCGGGTGATCTCCGGCTCGGCCACACCGAGGGCGTCGACCCGGTTCCTGATGATCTCGATGGCCTGGTCGAGCACGCCCTGGGGCACCTGCTCCCGGGGCTGCAGGACCACCGACGCCCCACCCTGCAGGTCGAGGCCGAGCTGCGGGCTCCGGCCGGAGATCAGGGTTGCCGCCAGCGCGCCGATGACCAGCACGAACACCGCGATCAAGGAATAGAAAGGCCTACGTCGCATCAGAGCCCGTCCTTGTCCGGCGTCGGGTCGATCACGTCGTCGTCCTCGTCATCCTCGTCTGTGTCGTAGGGGCCGACCCGCTGGCTGACCGCGCTGCGCAGCACCCGCAGCACGACGCCGGGGGCGACCTCGACGGCCAGCGTGTCTTCGTCGACCGAGGTGATGGTGCCGTACACACCGCCGGCGGTGACCACCTCGTCACCGGCGCGCAGGGAGGCGACCACCGCCTGGTGCTGCTTCATGCGGCGCTGCTGCGGAAGGATCAGCAGCACCCACATGAGGCCAAAGGTGATGAGAAGCGCGAGAAGGGGTCCCATGAGAAAAGAGGGCCGCCGAGCGACCGCAGTTCAGGGTACTGCCTAGCTGAACAGGGCGGCGGTCGACGAGCCCGGTTCGGGCGCCTCCAAGCCGACGTGGGCCCACGCCGCCGGGGTGGCCACGCGTCCCCTGGGGGTGCGCTGCAGCAGCCCGAGTTGCAGGAGGAACGGCTCGTAGACGTCCTCGACGGTCTCCGGCTCCTCCCCGACGCAGATGGCCAGGGTGGAGAGCCCGACCGGGCCGCCTCCGAAGCGCCGGCACACCGCCACGAGGATGGCCCGGTCGACCTTGTCGAGCCCCGCCTCGTCGACCTCGAAGAGGGCAAGTCCGTCGCGGGCGGCCGCCTCGGTGACCACGCCGTCGGCCCGCACCTCGGCGTAGTCACGGACCCGGCGCAGCAGCCGGTTGGCGATGCGGGGCGTGCCCCGCGCCCGCCGGGCCACCTCGTGGCCGCCCGCCGGATCGAGGGACACGCCCATGATGCGGGCGGCCCGCACGACGATGGCCTCCAGCTCGGCCACGTCGTAGTAGTCCAGGCGGGCGACGAAGCCGAACCGGTCGCGGAGCGGACCGGTGATCAGCCCGGTGCGGGTGGTGGCCCCCACGAGGGTGAAGCGGGGCAGGTCGAGGCGCAGGGAGCGCGCCGACGGGCCCTTGCCGAGGACGATGTCGAGCTGGAAATCCTCCATGGCCGGATAGAGCACTTCCTCCACCACCCGGGGCAGGCGGTGGATCTCGTCGATGAACAGCACGTCGCCCTCGTCGAGGTTGGTGAGGACCGAGGCCAGGTCGCCGGCGCGCTCCAGCGCCGGCCCCGACGTCACCCGCAGGGTCACCCCCATCTCGGCGGCGACGATGCCGGCCAGGCTGGTCTTGCCGAGGCCGGGCGGCCCGGCCAGCAGCAGGTGGTCGGCCGGCTCGCCCCGGCGACGAGCCGCCTCCAACAGGATCTCGAGGTGCTGGCGCAGTTGGGCCTGGCCCACGAACTCCTCGAGCCGGCGGGGCCGCAGCGTCACCTCCTCGGGCTGCTCGCTCGGCCCCGACAGGGGCGTCAGCAGCTCGTTCCTTGTCATCTGGTCGCTGCGCGCGCCGAGCCCTGATGGGCTTCCGGCAACCGCCTCCACTGCGCTCCGCCAGGGCCGGCAGCCCGGCTCGGCGTGCTCGCTCCGGCCGTCATCTGGTCGCTGCGCGCGCCGAGCCCTGATGGGCTTCCGGCAACGGCCTCCACTGCGCTCCGGCAGGGCCGGCAGCCCGGCTCGCCGTGCTCGCTCCGGTCGTCATCCGGTCGCTGCGCGCGTCGCTGTTCCGGTCACCGGCTGGGCCCGAGCGTTTGGAGAGCGGTGCGGACGAGGGTGGTCAGGTCGCCCTCCGACGGCAGCTGGCCCATGGCCTTGCGGACCTCCTCGGGCTGGTAGCCGAGGGCGGCCAGGGCGGCCCGCACGTCGGCCCTCGGAGAGCCGGTCGTGCCGCCGGCCCCGCCGTCGGCCTCGAAGCCGGCGCCTTCGGGCACGTCGAGCCGGGACTTCAGCTCCAGCAGGAGCCGGGCCGCCGTCTTCCGGCCCACGCCGGGCACGAGCGTGAGGGCGTCGAGGTCAGCCTCCATCACGACGCGGCGCAGCTCGTTCGGCCCGTGCGTCGACAGGATGGCCAGGGCCAGACCGGGGCCGACACCGTGGGCCCCGAGGAGCGACTCGAAGCAGTCCCGACCGTCGGCGGTGGCGAAGCCGAACAGGGTGAGCGCGTCCTCGCGGACGTGCAGGTGGGTGTGGACCACGACCTCGTCGCCGATGTTGCCCAGCGCGACGCTCGTGGCCGGCGACACGCTGATCCGGTAGCCCACCCCGCCCACGTCGAGGACCACCTCGCCACGATGGGAGCGATGGACGAGCGTGCCCCGCAGTCTTCCGATCATCGGCTCTTCGCCGCCACCCGGGCCCGCATGGGGGCCATGGCCAGGTGGCAGAGCGCGAGGGCGAGGGCATCGGCGGCGTCGGGCGGGCTGGGCAGCTCCGCGAGGCCCAGGAGCGTCTGGACCATGCGCTGGACCTGCTCCTTGGGCGCCGAGCCGTAGCCGGCGACCGCCTGCTTCACCTCGTTCGGCGTGTACTGCACCACCTCACATCCGGCCTGGGCGGCGGCGACCAGGGCCAGGCCGCTGGCCTGCCCGACCGACATGGCCGTCCGGGCGTTGACCTGGAAGAACACCCGCTCCACGGCCACGACCGAGGGCCGGAACTCGGCGACCAGGCCCCGCAGGTCGGTGTCGAGTGCAGCCAGCCGCCCGGGAAGCGCGTCGGACGGCGGGGTGGTCAACACGCCCACCGAAACAACGCGCGGCGCCGCGCCAGGCCCTCCCTCGACGCAGCCGTAGCCGCATCGCGACACCCCTGGATCGATCCCGAGCACGAACATTCGTTCGAAACTCTAGCGGACACGCTTCAGTGGTTGGTGGACCGGTGGTTGCCGCGGTCAGGCGCCCGCTTCGACCAGCTGCAGCACGGAGTCGGGGATGTCGAAGTTGGCGTAGACCGCTTGGACGTCGTCGTGGTCCTCGAGGGCGTCGACCAGGCGCAGCACCTTGCGGGCGTCGGCCTCGGACTCGAGGGCGATGGTGGAGGTGGGCACCATGGTGAGCTCGGCGGACGTCACCTTCACGCCTGCCGCCTCCAGGGCGTCGCGGAGGCGGCCCAGGTCGGTGGGCGGCGCGGTGAGCTGCCAGGTGTCGCCCTGGTCCTCGAGGTCCTCCATACCGGCGTCGAGCCCGATCATCATCACCTCGTCCTCGTCGGACGCCGGCCCCCCCTTGGGGGTGATGATCACCGCCTTGCGCTCGAACTGCCAGGCGACCGCGCCCGGCTCGGCGCTCGATCCGCCGTTCTTGGAGAAGATGGCCCGCACGTCGGCCCCGGTGCGGTTGCGGTTGTCGGTGAGCGTTTCGACGTAGACGGCGACGCCCAGCGGCGCGTAGCCCTCGTAGTTCACCGGCTCGTACCGCACGCCCTCCAGGTCACCGGTGCCGCGCTTGATGGCCCGCTCGATGGTGTCGGTGGGCACCGATGCCTCGCGGGCCTTCTGGTACATGCTGCGCAGCGTGGCGTTGGCGGCCATGTCGCCCCCGCCCTCCCGGGCGGCTACCTCCACCTGGCGGAGGACCTTGGCGAACACCTTGGCCCTGACCTTGTCCTTGGCGCCCTTCTGGTGCTTGATGGTCGCCCACTTGGAATGTCCGGACATTCGTCAATCCTCCAGGAAGAGTTGGTGCAGCCGTAGGTCGTCGGAGAGCTCGGGATGGAACGCGGCGGCCAGGACTCGGCCCTGCCGGCACAGCACGGGGTGGCCGCCGACCGAGGCCAGCACCTCGACACCGTCGCCGACCCGGTCGATCACCGGCGCCCGGATGAACACCGCGGGGAAGCCTCCCCCGCCCAGGCCGTCGACCGCCACGTCGGCCTCGAAGGAGTCCACCTGGCGCCCGAACGCATTCCGGCGGACCGAGACGTCGAGGACACCGAAGCTGCGCTGGTCCGGGCGGCCGTCGCGGATCTCACCGGCCAGCAGGATCATGCCTGCACACGTGCCGAACGCGGGCATCCCCTCGGCCAGGCGCTCGGCCACCGGCTCGAACAAGCCGGAGAGCTCGAGCAGCCTCGACATCGTGGTCGACTCGCCACCCGGCAGGATGAGCCCCTCGAGCCCACTCAGGTCCTCGGGGGTGCGCACCTCGACGGCGTGCGCGCCGAGTGCGCCCAGCGCCTCAGCGTGGCGCTGCCACGCCCCTTGCAGAGCCAGCACCCCGACCTTGTGCACCTGGAGGCCGCCTCACCAGCCGCGCTCCGCCATACGGGTGTCGAGACCCTGGATCTCCGCGCCCCGCATGGCCTCGCCCAGGCCCCGGCTGACCTTGGCCACGATCGACGCGTCACGGAAGTGGGCGGTGGCCTCGACGACGGCGCGGGCCATGGCGTCGGGGTCGCTGCTTTTGAAGATGCCCGATCCGACGAAAACGGCCTCGGCGCCGAGCTGCATTACCAGCGAAGCGTCGGCCGGGGTGGCGATGCCTCCGGCGCAGAACAGGGGCACGGGCAGCGCGCCGGTGTCGGCGACCTCGGCCACCAGGTCGATCGGGGCCTGCAGCTGCTTGGCCCACGCGTAGCGCTCGGCGGCGTCGGCCTGGGTGAGCCGGCGGATGTCGCCCAGGATCGAGCGCAGGTGACGGACGGCCTCGACGATGTTGCCAGTGCCGGCCTCGCCCTTGGAGCGGATCATGGCCGCGCCCTCGGAGATGCGCCGGAGCGCCTCGCCGAGGTTGGTGGCGCCGCAGACGAAGGGCACGGTGAAGGGCCACTTGTCGATGTGGTGGGCCTCGTCGGCGGGGGTGAGCACCTCGCTCTCGTCGATGTAGTCGACCTGCAGCGACTCCAGCACCTGGGCCTCGGCGAAGTGCCCGATACGGGCCTTGGCCATGACGGGGATGGTGACCGCGGCCTGGATGGCCTCGATCATGGCCGGATCGCTCATGCGGGCGACGCCGCCGTCGCGGCGGATGTCGGCCGGCACCCGCTCGAGGGCCATGACCGCCACCGCGCCCGCGTCCTCGGCGATCTTGGCCTGCTCGACGTCGACGACGTCCATGATGACGCCGCCCTTCAGCATCTCGGCCAGGCCGCGCTTTACTCGGGAACTGCCGGTGTTGCGGTCGGTCATGGGTCCGATTCTACCGAAGTCCTCCACACCACTCCGGCCAACAGCCCGGTCTACCGGGTGGTGGCGGCGGCGCCGTTGCGGGCCAGCTCGACCCACGTGCGGCCGGCGGAGAGCTTGATCGGCGTGCCGCTGGCGTCGGTGTAGGTGGTGAACGCCGTCGCCGACGGCCTCGACCACCGGCCCCGCACCGCCATGCCACCGGACAGGATGATCGCGTCGCCCGAGCCGACGGTGACCGCCTTCTCCACCGTCGTATTGGTCAGATCCGTCTCGTCGGTCTCCACATACGACGTGAACTGCACGATGAGGTTGGTCGGCGCCACCACCCCGGCCCCCTCCACCAATCCACTGCGCCGGTACGTCATCGACTGGGCGTCGTAGTTGAACACGACGGTGGTGATCCCGATGGTGGCGGTGAGGTTGACGGCAGGGGTGGCGCCGGCTGCGGTGAACGCCTGCCCGGCCGGAAGGAACTCGGCGAAGCGCCCCGGCGGCCTGGTGCCGGTGCCCGGGGCCCTGGGGTACAGCTTGGAGGTCGAGGTGTAGAGGTTGTTGGGCGGGGTGCGGCCGGCCCGGCGCGTGTAGGGCTTGTCGGGGCCCTCGTCGAGAAGGTCGACCCCCACGTCGGTGATCCCCGGCGTCTTCCGGAGGATGTCGATGAAGTTGGGAATGCCGCCGGAATAGGCGAACAGGCCGCCGAAGGGGGCGATGATGTCGGGATCGGAGGGTCGAAGGGAGCGCACCGGACCGATGAGGTCGGCGTCGGTGGAGTGGAACACGGCGAGGAACCGGGTGATCCCTCCCTCCACGATCTCCTCGTAGACCACGTCGGCGACGTCGAGCGCCGACTGCGGTCGCGACGCCGGAGCGTTCTCGATCTTGACCACCAGCGCGGGCCGGGCCAGACGGGCCTGGTCCGTCAAGGGCAGGCCGGTGAGTGGGGCAAACGGCGCAAGGGTCGTGGTCGTGACGTCGGCCGGCGGGGGTCCACCGCCCGCCTCGTCGCCGCCGCTGGAGCAGGCGGTCAGGACCAGGGCGACGGCGAGTGCGACGGCGGGGGTGCGACGGCGCATGCCGCGCCTCACCCGACGGTGACGGCCGAGCCGGGGGCCTGCAGGTGGACCCAGGTCTGCCCGGGGGTCAGGGCGATGGGCCTCCCGGCAGCGTCGGAGAACGTCGTCATCGCGCCCGCGGACGCCTTGTTCCAGCGGGCCTTGATCTGGCTGCCGGCCAGGAAGACGACCGCGTCGCCGGAGCCGACGACCTCGGGGTAGCGCACCTTCGCATCGGGAGGGAAGACCACGTACGGCGCGTACTGGACGATCACGTTGCGCGGCGAGAGCTGCGCACCGCCCTCGAGCGTGTGGGGGCGGCCGTCAGTCGACCGCTTCCAGACGTTGGCCGCGGCATCCCACTGGTACTGCGCGGTCACGCCCGGCGCCGGGGACAGTCGCACGTTGAGAGCGGGCGTGGCGCCCGGTACCGCCGGCGGCGGGCCGGCGGCGAGGAACGTCGAGAACGCCGGCGGAGGAGATCCGGCGCCGGCCTTCCGGAACATCAGTCCGGTGTCGGTGTAGAGGTTGTGGGGGGCCCTCCTGCCGCTGCGGCGCTTGAGGGTCTCCCTGTCGTTCTCGGTCACCTGGGTGATGCCGGCCGTCCGGACGACGTCCAGGACCGCAGGTGACCCGCCGGAGAACACCAGTGGCCCACCGAACGGCTTGACGATGCCGGGGTCGCCCGGCCGTACCGAACGCACCGGTCCCACCTGGGCGGCGTCGGAGGACTGGAAGACCACGACGAAGCGGGTGATGCCCTCGGTGAACTCCTCGTAGATCACGTCGGCGGCCTCGAGCCCCGCCTGCGGACGGGCCTGGGCGTTGTTGTCGATCTTCACGGCGACGGCCGGCCGGCGGAGCTTGGCCGCGTCGGTGGCCGGCATGCCCGTGAGCGGGTACCTACCGACGACGGGGGTGGCCTCGGCGGGGGGGTCGTTGGGCCCGGGGCCCACCGACCCGACGTCGGCCGCGTCGCCGCCGCCGCCTCCGCATGCGGCGGTGAGGGCGAGCACCAGCGTCACGGCCAGCGAGATCGTTCTGCGCTTCATTTCTTTTACAGCTCCTTGAGGGCCTGGATTCGCTCCTCCAGGGGAGGGTGCGTGTCGAACAATCGGTTCAACCGAGAGAGCCGCCCCTCCTCCGGCGTGCGGGCCAGCGGGGACTCCACCCAGAGGTGGGCCGTGGCCCTCGACGACGAATGGACGACGGTCGTGTCGTCCTTGAGCTTCTCCAATGCCGAAATCAGTCCCGGAGGGTACCGGGTGAGGGCCACGCCGCTCACATCGGCGAGCGCCTCGCGCCGGCGGCTGATCGTGGCCTGCATCAACTTGGCCACCAGTGGGGCGACCAGCAGCAGCAGGAACCCCACGATGGCGAGGGCGGCGACGGGGCCGCCACCTCCGGCCCGGCTGTCGTCGCGGTGTCGCGGACCGCCCCACCACAGGAACCGCAGGCTGAAGTCGGCGAGCAGGGCCACGACCCCCACCAACGTCACCGCCAGGGTGGAGACCAGGATGTCGTAGTTTTTGATGTGGCTCAGCTCATGGGCGAGGACGCCCTCCAGTTCGATCCGGGTGAGCTTGTCCATCAGGCCGGTGGTCACCGCCACCGCCGCGTGGCGGGGGTTGCGGCCGGTGGCGAAGGCGTTGGGCGCGTCGTCCTCGATCACGTAGATACGGGGCTTGGGCAAGCCGGCGGCGATGCAGAGGCCCTCGACGAGGTTGTGCAGCCGGGCATGGGCGGTCGGGTCGGCCGGTCGGGCGTGGCTCATGGCCAGGGCGATGGAGTCGGACTTCCAGTAGGCCACCCCCGCGCCGACGGCCGCCACGATCAGGGCGACGGCCAGCCCGGCGAGGCCGAACCCGAGCAGGAGGTCGACGGCCCAGGCGACCACCATCACCAGGCCCACGAAGAGCAGGACCAGCAGGACCGAACGCCGTTTGTTGGAGGAGATCTGGTCGTACAGGAGCGTCGCTCAGAACTGCACGGAGACCGGGCCGCGGGAGGTGTCGTCCGCCTCGAAGTACTCGTGCTCCTTGAAGCCGAACATCCCGGCGAGGATGTTCGAGGGGAAGCTCTGGATCTTGGTGTTCATCCGCAGCACGGCGTCGTTGTAGTACTGCCGGGCGTAGGAGATCCGGCCCTCGGTGCCGCTCAGCTCCTCCTGCAGGGACAGGAAGTTCTGGTTGGCCTTGAGGTCGGGGTACGCCTCGGACACGGCGAAGAGGGACTTCAGGGCGCCGCTGATCATGTTCTCGGCCTGGGCCTGCTCGGCCGGCCCCTGGGCGTTGATGGCGTTGGCCCGGGCCTGGGTGACGGCCTCGAAGGTGCCCTTCTCGTGGGTGGCGTAGCCCTTGACCGTCTCGACCAGGTTCGGGATCAGGTCGTAGCGACGGCGGAGCTGCACGTCGATCTGGGCCCAGGCGTTCTGGATTCGGTTCCGCAGCCGGACCAGGCCGTTGTACGTGACGATCACGTACAAGAGGAGGAGGACCACCAGAGCGACGACGATGATCGTGATCATGCAGTGGCCATCATACGGGAGCCGCCTTGGCGATGGCCGAGTGGTAGAGCTCGACGTAGCGCGCGGCCAGCCTGTCCATGGAGAAGGTGGCCGCCCGGAGGTCGCCGGCGGCCGAAAGTGAGGCGGCGAGCGCGGCATCCTCGAGCACCCGCCGCAGCGCCGCCCCCAGGGCGACGGGGTCGCCGGGCGGGACCAGGAGGGCCGCCGGCTCGCCCTCGCCGATCACCTTGCGGTACCCCGGTAGGTCGCTGGCCACGATCGGAGTCTCCGCGGCCATGGCCTCGAGGAGGATCATGCCGAAGGACTCCCCCCGCAGCGAGGGCGCGCACAGCACGTCGGCGCCCCGCAGCCGGCGGATCTTCTCCTCCTCGTCGATGCGCCCCAGCCATTCCACCCGCCGGTCGCCGGCCGCGGCCGCCTTCAACCGGGCAGTGTCCGGCCCGTCACTGGCCACCCACACCCGGGCGTGCTCGGGCAGCGCCGGCAGGGCGTCGATCAGCACGTCGAGGCCCTTCCGCTCCTCGTGCCGGGAGAGGAACAGCACCGTAGGGCCCTCCGTGGGCCAGGGCGTGGCCTTGGCGAACCGCTCGACGTCGATCGCATTGTGCAGCAGCTCGTACTCGCCTCCCAGCCCGCTCGCAGCCAGCTCCAGGGCGTCCTCCGACACCGCGCAGCGGATCGTGAGCCGGCTTGCCAGCCAGCAGGTGAGCGGCGCCAGCCAACGGTAGGCGGCGCTGACGCCGGCGGCGTGGAACGTCCCCACCATCGGGACGCTGCTCCACACCAGCGTGGTGACCGTGCAGCCCGGGGCGATCGGCTCGTGGAGGTGGATGACGTCGAAGTGCTCGTCACGCAGCGCGGAGATGGTGCGGAGCGCGTTCGACGGGTCAGGGGCGACCGGCGCCATGGATCCGTTGGCCGCGGTGGGGATGCTGTTGCCGAGCGGCGTGATCCCGACCTCGGGTGGCGCACCGTCGCACGGGCCCAGCACCCGGACCTGGTGACCCAGACCCCGTAGAGCCCTGGCGAGGCCGAGGACCTGGCCCTGCACGCCCCCGGGCAGCGAGAGGCTGTACGGGGACACCAGGCCGACTCGCACGACCGGGAGGTTAGCTGGGGGCGGGCAATACTGAGCCCATGACTCCCGCTCAAGAGGCAGTGGACAATCTCACCCGGGCCGAAGCTCAGGATCGCACTTCGAAGCTGTCGAGCGTCTCCTACTCGGTGGCACTCGACCTGACCACGGGCGACGAGACCTTCGTCAGTGACACGACGGTGCGCTTCCAGGGCAACCTGGTGGGGCTGACCACGTTCATCGACCTCGACGCGGTGAACGTCCGGGAGGCGAGCCTCAACGGGCGGGTGATCCCGGTCGAGTCCTACGACAAGGGCCGCAGCCGCATCCCGCTCCGGGGGCTGCTGGCCAACAACGTGGTCAGGGTGGTGGCCGACTGCGCCTACCAGCACACCGGCGTCGGCATGCACCGCTTCGCCGACCCCACCGACGGCAAGGTGTACCTGCACACCCAGTTCGAGCCGTACGACGCCCACCGCGTCTTCGCCTGCTTCGACCAGCCCGACATCAAGGCCACCTTCAACCTCACCATCACCGCGCCCGACGACTGGACCGTGGTCAGCAACAGCCCGTCCACCCACGAGGGATCGCGGTGGCGCTTCTCCCCTACCGAGGTCATCTCCACATACCTGGTGGCCGTGGTGGCGGGGCCGTACCACGTCGTCCGCGAGACGCACGGGCAGGTCGACATGGGCATCTACTGCCGGGAGTCCCTCGCCGAGTACCTCGACGCCGAGGAGCTGTTCACCCTCACCCGCCAGGGCCTTGACTTCTTCGAGGCGGAGTTCGACTACCCCTACCCGTTCCCCAAGTACGACCAGCTGTTCGTCCCCGAGTTCAACTTCGGCGCCATGGAGAACCCGGGGTGCGTGACGTTCAACGAGTACATGGTGTTCCGGTCGCGCCAGACCGAGGCCGCCCACGAGGGCCGGGCCAACACCCTGCTGCACGAGATGGCCCACATGTGGTTCGGCGACCTGGTGACGATGCGCTGGTGGGACGACCTCTGGCTCAACGAGAGCTTCGCGACCTACATGGCGTACCACGCCCTGGCCGAGGCCACCCGCTTCTCCGACAGCTGGGTCCGGTTCGCGGCGGGCGTCAAGGGCGGCGCCATGGCCCAGGACCAGCTGCCGACCACGCACCCGATCTCTGCCGACATCGTCGACACGGACGCCGTGCGCCTCCATTTCGACGGCATCACCTACCTCAAGGGGGCGTCGACCCTGAAGCAGCTGGTGGCCTGGGTGGGGCAGGACGCCTTCCGCCAGGGCCTCCAGCGCTACTTCCGTCAGCACGAGTGGAGCAACGCCGAGCTTGCCGACTTCCTGTCGACGCTGGAGCAGACGAGCGGCCGCAAGCTCACCCAGTGGTCCGAGGAGTGGCTGGAGACCGCCGGCGTCAACACGCTGCGGGCCGATCTGGCGGGCGACGGCGCCTACGACTCTTTCGCCATCCTCCAGGAGGGCCAGCCCGGGAACGACACGATCCGTTCCCACCGGGTGGCCGTCGGCCTCTACCGCCTCGGCGACGAGGGCCTGGTGCGCGACCGCCGGGTGGAGCTCGACGTGGTGGGTGGGCGCACCGAGGTGCCTGAGCTCGCCGGCGAGGCGGTGCCCGACCTGCTGCTGCTGAACGACGACGACCTCACCTACGCCAAGGTCCGCCTCGACGACCGGTCGGTGGCCACGCTCGCCGACCACCTGAGCCGGATCGTCGACCCGCTGGCCCGGAACCTGTGCTGGGCGGCGACCTGGGACATGGTCCGCGATGCGGAGCTCCCGACCCGGCGCTACATCGACCTCGTGCTGGCCCACGCTCCCGCCGAGAACGACGACTCCACCCTCGCCCGCCTCCTGGGCCAGGCCGACACCGCGGTCGACGTCTACGGCGACCCCGGGAACCACGCCGCCGCCCGTGCCGCCCTCGCCGCTGCGGCCCGCACCGGCCTGGCCGCGGCGGAGCCGGGCACCGACCGCCAGCTCATCTGGGCCCGCCACTTCCAGTCGGTCGCCGAGTCCGCCGAGGACCTCGCCTACGCCCGGGCCCTGCTCGACGGCACCGAGGAGGTCCCCGGCCTCGCCGTGGACACCGACCTGCGCTGGCAGATCGTCATGACGCTGGCCTCCGTCGGCGCCGACGACGACGGCGCCCTCATCGAGGCCGAGCTCGAGCGCGACCCCACCGACATCGGGGAGCGCCGGGCGGCGTCGGCTCGGGCATCGCGTCCCACTGCCGAGGCCAAGGCCGCTGCGTGGTCCCGCCTGGTCGAGGACCGGGACCTGCCACTCGCCACGCTTCGCGCCGTGGCCGGTGGCTTCGGCGTCCACGGCCAGGACGACCTCCTGGCGCCCTACGTCGAGCCGTACTTCGCCAACGTGACCCGCTTCTGGGAGGAGCGGACACGGGACGAGGCTCTCAGCCTCATCGGGGGCCTGTACCCCAGAACCTTGATCGGCCAGGACGTGCTCGACGCCACCGACGCGGCCCTCGCCGACGACGCGCTGCCCGGCCCCGTCCGCCGCATCCTGCTCGAGGGCAAGGACGGCATGGCCCGAGCCCTGCGCGCCCGCGCCGCCGACCGGCCGGCGTGAAAGCGTCTTCGGGCTTTCAGACGCTGCCACGGTGTCCGTGAGCCCGAAGACCGCCGTAGCGTCCAGACCATGAGCCTGCGGTGCGCTGTCTCTCCCGGCCCCATCGCGCCGGTCCTGGCCGAAGCCATCACCGCCGCGGGCGGCGAGCTGGTGGACAGCCAAGATGCGGCGGCCCTGGTGTGGACCGATCCCTTCGACGCCGAAGGCCTTGCCGCGCTGCTGGCGACACGGCCGGACATCCGGTGGGTCCAGCTGCCCTTCGCAGGCGTCGACCGCTTCGCCGGTCTGTTCGGCGACGGCCGGACGTGGACGAGCACCAAGGGTGCGTACTCCGAACCGGTGGCGGAGCACGCCCTGGCCCTGGGACTGGCCGGGCTGCGCCAGCTGCCGCAACGGGCTCGGGCCACGGCCTGGGGCTCACAGGGCGGGATCGAGCTGCGCGGGAGCCGGGTGACCGTGGTGGGTGGCGGCGGGATCACGGAGGCGCTCCTCCGGCTGCTGTCTGCCTTCCGTGTGGAGGCCACGGTCGTGCGCCGGCACGTCGCTCCCATCGAGGGCGCGGCGCGGGTCATCGGCCGTGAGGACCTGCACGGCGCGCTGGAGGGCGCGCGGCTCGTCGTGCTGACCCTGGCCCTGACGCCCGAGACCGCCGGCATCATCGGCGCGGCCGAGCTCCGCTGCATGGACGAGGACGCGTGGCTGGTGAACGTGGCCCGTGGCGCCCATGTGGTCACCGACGACCTGGTGGACGCGCTCAGGAACGGCGTCATCGGGGGTGCCGCCCTCGACGTGACGGACCCCGAGCCGCTTCCCGCGGGCCATCCGCTGTGGACGCTCGACAACTGCCTCATCACGCCCCACACCGCCAACACCCGGCAGATGGCCGAGCCGCTCTTCGCGGAACGGGTCGGGGCGAACGTCGGCCGGTACCTGCGAAATGAACCGCTCCTCGGCGTCGTCGACCCAGAGCTCGGATATTGAGGAGCGCTTCGGCGAGACTGTCACATGGCTTTCGGTCAACAAGCAGGCCCGCCGGCGTCGGCGAGGCAGATCCAGGAGCTGCTGGCGCTTCTCCAGGAGGCGGGCCACACCGACTTCCGCGACGCCCGTGGGCCCATGGGATTCACCCAGCGCCAGGGCGCCGGCAAGTTCACCCGCGACGAGGCCGCCGCCCTCATAGAACGGCTGCAGGACGCGGCGCCGGATGAAGATGCGAAGCCCGTTGCACGACTGTCCGCGGCGGCGAAAGCGCTCGGACGGGTGCCGACCGAAGAGCTGGCCGCGGAGCTGCAGCGTCGGGGCTGGATCGTCATCGAGCCCTAGGTCGTCCTCGCGTGCTGCTCGTCGACGCCGCCAACGTCGTGGGCTCCCGCCCCGACGGCTGGTGGCGGGACCGGGCCGGAGCGGCAGCCCGGCTCGTCGATCGGTTGCGCGTCGCCGTCTCCGAGGGCGCGCTCACGCCCCCCGTTGTCGTGGTCCTCGAGGGCGCGGCCAGGCCGGGGGCAGCCGAGGATGACGGCACCGCCGGGGTCCAGGTCGTCCATGCGCCCGGCCAAGGCGACGACACCGTCGTGGCCGTCGCAACCGGTGCGTCAGAGGCGGTCGTGGTCGTCTCCGCCGACCGGGCGCTCGCAGATCGATGTCGGGCCGTCGGGGCAGACGTCGTCGGGCCAGGTTGGCTTCTCGACCGGCTCGGGCCCTGAGCCGTCAGAGCCCCCCGGACGCCCGCTTGTAGGCCCGCAGGCTGGCGGTCTGGGTCACGACGAGCATGGCCAGGGCGACGCCGACCGCCTTCGCGACCGGAGCGAAGGTCATCGGCCCGGTGGTCATGGCCCGAGCAGCGTCGACCATGTAGGTGAAGGGGTTCCACGCGGCGACCGCCTGCACCCAGCCCGGCAGCAGAGAGCGGGGCACGAACTGGGTGGAGAGGAACTGCAGGGGCAGGAAGAGCGGAGCCAGCGCCAGCGGCGCCTGCGCGTTGCCGGTGGTGAGCGCGACGACGAAATAGAGCCCGCCGTACGCCGCGGCCCACAGCACCAGGAGCCCGAAGAGCAGGACGACGCCGAGCACCCCCTCGTTCAAACGGGTCCCGAGCAGCAGACCTACGACGAGGAGGACCGCGCCGGCGGGCACGACCCGGACCACGTCGAAGAGCACCCGGCTCATCAGCAGCGCCGGTGGCCGCACGTCGAGCAGCCGGAGGCGGTCGAGGAATCCGGACTGGATGTCGACGACCAGGCTGGTGGCCGCGTAGCCCACGCCGGTCATGGCGGTCAGCATGATGATGGCCGGCGTCATCCATTCGGCGTAATTGCTCGTGGGGAAACCGGGAAGATCGGTCACCCGATACAGCGTCTTGGCCACGAGCACCAGCACGGCCAACGGGATGATGATCGGCAGCGCGTAGGCCAGCACGGGGTTCCGCCCACCTTCGCGCAGGCTGCGGAACAGCAGGAGGCGCAGCTGGGCGAAGGGGCTCATCGCCCTGGTCCGCTCGGCACGCCCAGGCCTCGCCGGACGGCGGTGATCTTGCCGTGGTCTGCGCCGCCCGGCGACGATTCGATCTGGGTGCCGGTGAGGCTCACGAACACGTCCTCCAGGCTCGGGGCCCGGATGCTGAGCCGATCGACCTGCGCCCCTGCGCCGGTCAGCTGTCCGACCACTGCGGGCACCGCCGCCTCCCCGCCTTGCACCGTGATCTCCAGCCAGCCGTCGGCTGCGGGCGCCACGGCGTTGGGGGCCACCGCGTCGCGGATCCGCTGTTCGTCGGCATCGGGCACCCGTATGCGCACCGTCGTCGTCCCCAGCCGGTCCTTGAGCTCCTGCGGGGAGCCGATGGCGGCGATGCGCCCGTCGTGGACCACGGCCACCCGTCCCGACAGCTCGTCGGCCTCGGCCAGGTACTGGGTGGTGAGGAACACCGTGGAGCCGGTGTCGCGCAGGTCACCGACCAGGTCCCAGACGGCGCGGCGCCCCTGCGGATCCAGGCCGGTGGTCGGCTCGTCGAGGAACAACACCTCCGGTCGACGGACCATGGCCATGGCCACGTCCAACCGACGGCGCATGCCTCCGGAGTAGCCGGCGGCGATGCGATCGGCGGCCGCCCGGAGGCCGAAGCTCTCCAGCAGCTCGGCGGCCCGCGCCACGGACTGGGCCTTGCTGCGGCCGGCGAGGCGGGCGGCCATCTCGAGGTGCTCCCGGCCCGTCATCAGCTCGTCCAGCGCGGCGTCCTGCAGAGCGGCGCCGAAGACCTTGCGCACCGCTCCCCCATCGCTGCTCACATCGTGGCCGAGAACCCTGGCCGTGCCCGACGTCGGCCGCAGGAGGGTCGTCAGGATGCGCACGGTCGTCGACTTCCCGGCCCCGTTGCGGCCCAGGTAGCCGAACACCTCACCCTCGTCGACCGTGAAGCTGACGCCGTCGAGAGCACGCACTCCACCGGGGAACTCCTTGGTGAGCTCGTCCACCTCAATGGCGATCCGGGGGCTCACGGCGACACCCTGTCACGTCTTCGACCGAGGCCGCCCCGGCGCGACAAAATCGAAGCCCGGTCTACGGGACGCCGACGATGATTGACCGTGTGGTCACGACCGTCCTCTTCACCGACCGGCCGGAGGCGGCGCTCGAGGCCGCGCACGAGCACCTGGTCTCCCAGCCCGTCGTCCACAACCTTGTGCTGTCGTTGCTGCACGCCCGGGCCCGCCACTTCGAGCCGGGGCGGTATTGGGTCGCGGCGCAGGACGGGCGACCCCGTGGGGTGGTGTTCCAGTCACCTGAGCACTTTCGGGCCGCGCTCACGCCGATGGCCGACGACGTGGTGGACGCCATGGTGGACGCCGTCGTAGAGACCGGAGTGAGGCTCCCTGGCGTCATCGGGGAGGCGCGCACCGCGGCCCGGTTCGCGGGGCAGTGGACCGAGCGACACGGGGCCGCCGCCGCACCATCGGACGGGCAGCGGATCTACGAGCTGATCCGGCTCGTACAGCCGGCTGATGTGCGCGGACACCTCCGGCAGGCCGGCGCGGACGATCGCGAGCTGGTCGTGAAATGGATGCACGGCTTCGACACCGACACCGGCGAACACAGTGACGTCGGGGCGATCGCCGGTCGAAGGATCGCTGCCGGGAACTTCTGGCTCTGGGACGACGACGGGCCCAGGTCCATGGCGGCCCATACGGAGCCGGCCGAACGCGTCGTCCGGGTACAGGCGGTCTACACGCCGCCGGAGCACCGGAACCGGGGCTACTCCGGCGCATGCGTCTCCGCCCTGTCCGCCCGCCTCCTCGACCGCGGCCTCCGATGCATGCTGTACACGGACCTCGGCAATCCGGTGTCGAACTCGTTGTACCGTCGCCTCGGCTACCGGGCGGTGGCCGAGGGTTTGCGCTACGACTTCACCTACCGGTCCGGAGGCTGATGGCCGGCGGGTGTGAGCTCGGTCGACTCGAGCGGTGACGTCGTCGCCCGGTCCGCCATGCACCAGAATCCGACGATGACCGAAGACGCGTCGTCGCAAGCCTCCGTTTCCCGCCCGGCGGACAGGTGGCGGGAGGCGCTCCTCCGGTCGGCCGTTCCTCAGACGATCCTCGACAACGCTCCCGAGCCGGAGGTGACGCTCGAGCCGGAGCGGTTCCGCTGGCGCCCCGAGGAGGACGCCACCCAGCCGGTGCGACCGTCACGGCGGCGGGCCCTCGAGGCGCTCCCGGAGGGAGGGACGGTCCTCGACGTGGGGGTCGGTGGTGGCGCTTCCAGCCTCGGCCTCGTCCCCAAGGTGGGGCTGATCGTCGGCGTCGACCCCATGCCGGGCATGCTCGAGTCGTTCGAAGCCAGCGCCAAGGAGGTCGGCGTGGCGGTTCGGGCGGTGCTCGGGTCGTGGCCCGATGTGGCCGATGAGGTCGAGCCGGCCGACGTGGCCGTATGCCATCACGCGATCTACCGGGTCGCCGAGCTCGAGGACTTTGTGTCCGCCCTCACCGCCCGGGCCCGCCATCGGGTGGTCGTGGAGGTCTCCGCCCACTCGCCGTTGGCCGGGCTGAACCCACTGTGGAGGACGATCCACGGGATCGACCGGCCCGACCCGCTCGTGGCCGACGAGGCGCAGGCGGTCCTCACGTGGATGGGCCTCGCCGTCGAGCGGGAGGACATCCTCCTTCCGCCCCGCGTCCAGGAGGTCACGCCGCAACTTGTGGCGTTCGCCCGCCGGCGGCTCTACGTCGGGCCTGAGCGCGACGCCGAGATCGAGAAGTTCCTCCGCGAGCGGGAGCCGCAGGAGCAGCGGGTCGCCGCCCTGTGGTGGCCGGGAACGGCGGCCTAGCTCTCCAACCCGGTGCCGGCCGACCCCGGCCCCTGCTGCTCATCGGGCCGTGGGTGGACCACGCGGTCGGCCAGCTCCCGGATCTTGACGTTCATGCGCTGCGACGCCCGCCGCAGGATGGCGAAGGCCTCGTCGTCGGAAACCTCCTGGCGGGCCATGATGATGCCCTTCGCCATCCCGATCACATCACGGGTCGCAGCCTTGTCCTCCAGCTGAGCCTCGCGCCGGGCATGGCCGAGCGCGACGGCAGCGTGGGCGGCGAACACCGATCCCATGGCAATGTCCTGGTCGTCGAACGCATCGGCCTGGGTGCTGTAGAGGTTGAGCGCCCCCATGGTGTTCTCGCTCACGAAGAGGCGCAGTGAGAGGATGCTGTCCACGCCGGTCTGCTCATGGGCTCGGCGGGAGAAATCGGGCCACCGCGTCTCCTGGGACAGCGAGCCGGTCAGGAACACCTCGTGCTCCTTGATGGCGTCGACACAGGGGCCCTCCTGCGTCTCGGACTGGATGTCGTCCAGGATGCGGGGTAGTGGATCGGAGGTGGACAGCGACGTGATGTGGGGTCCCGAGGCGATCGATATGCCCGCCGCCTCGCAGCCGTCGATGGTCTTGACCGCCAGGACGCAGATGCGGTCGAGGGTGTGCTCGACGTCGTGCTCCTCCGTGAGCGCTCGCGCCACGTCGGCGAAGACCTCGGCCAGTTCGACGTCGTGCCCTCGATCGTCGACCACTGATGCCATCCTACGGCCTACCCCCGGATTTCGGCGAGGGAGTTCGGAGAACATCCCGAGGGGGTAGGACGCCAGCGCTCTCGGCTTCAGGACGGAGGCTCAAGGAAAGCTCAGGCTAGGAGCCTGCCATGGAACATCTCCCGCCAGAGACCGTCGAGAAGCTGGCCCGGGTGACCAAGCTGCTCAAGACGCAGCGAACGCTCCCCGCCAAGCTCGAGGCGGTCGTCGCCTTGGTCAAGAGGACAATTCCCGGATGTGATGCAGCCGGCGTCTGCCTGGTCATCGACGGCGAGCCGACCAGCGTGGCGGTTTCCGACCGGCTGGCGGTGGAGATCGACCTCGTGCAGTACCGAACCGCAGAAGGGCCCTGTCTGGCCGCGCTGGATGCGGGCCAGGTCATCCGAATCGACGTCCTCGAGGCGGACACCAGGTTCACCCACTTCGCGCCGGGAGCCCTCGACCTGGAGCTCAGCAGCGTCCTGTCGATGCCCCTCATCGCCAACGGTCGGTCGGTCGGGGCCCTCAACATGTACTCCCGACAGCCCGACGCCTTCGATGACCGGTCGGAGGAGGCGGTACAGCCGATGGTCGACTACGCCGCCGAGGTGATCAGCACCTCTCCGATCTACGCCTACTCCTTGGACATGGTCGACGGGCTGGCCGAGACGATCGAGAGCCAGGCGCTCATCGACCAGGCCACGGGCGTGCTCATGGCCACGGAGGAGCGGTCGAGCGCGCAGGCTTTGGATCGCCTTCGTGAGCTGGCCCTGAGCAGTGGTGAGCCCATGCGGACCGTCGCCAAGTGGGTGCTCGAGGAGCGGCCGACCAGTCCCCCGTTGCTCGAGCAGGAGACGATCCTGCGCGAGGAGCCCTGAGAGGGGGTCAGGCCTTGTCGGCGGGGAAGACGTCGACCTCCGAGGGGTGCCACACCGGACTGTCACCGGCGGTTTCCACGTTGAACCCGTAGTCGTAGGCGAGCGAGCCGCCCAGGCTGCCAGGCTGAGGCTGTGCGGTTTGGTCCCAGACCAGGTCTGACCTGCCGTCAGTAGCCGTACCCCTCGGGGTAATCGGGCGGGCCGCTGCCGTCGTACACCCGCCAGTGGTCATACCGTTCAGGCGGACGTCGCGTGTCGGGGCATCGCGACGACGCCAGTGGGTGCTGGAGCGATGATCGCCATCTCGCTCACGCTCGACTGCCCGCGAGGCTGCTTGCGGCGCGCCGAGCGAGGGTTAGGCCCTCCGGCGAGGGGCAGGAACCGGCTGTGGATACCAGGAGGCAGGGATTCCGTCGCTCTCTTCCGCCCCGGCGCACGCTCGCCAATGCCTCGAGGTGGGCGGCGCTGCTGGTCGTACTGGCCGGCCTACTTGCCGCCTGTTCGGACGGCGGTGACGAGCCCAAGGCGGTGGCGGGCTCAACCGGGGTCAGCGCACCGGTGTCTGCCGGTGGCGTCTT
The DNA here is from genome assembly GCA_902805665.1 of uncultured Acidimicrobiales bacterium. GTDB lineage: Bacteria > Actinomycetota > Acidimicrobiia > Acidimicrobiales > AC-14 > CADCTB01. The sequence continues at coordinate 12,236 of CADCTB010000003.1, read as the reverse complement.
CGCCGAGATTCCCGACCTTGTCGCCCGCGCCCAGCCCTCGGTGGTGGCCATCCTCACTGATGGCGGTCAGGGCAGCGGCGTGGTGTGGAACGCCGACGGCGTCGTCGTGACCAATCACCACGTGGTGGCGGGGGCCCGTCGGGTGGATGTCGGTTTCGCCGACGGCCAGCGGGCCAGTGCCGAGGTCGTGGCCACAGACCCCCGGACGGATCTGGCAGTGCTGCGGGCGGCGCGTTCGCAGCTGCCGGCGGCGTCGTTCGCGGACGCCCTCCCCCGCGTCGGGGAACTGGCTATCGCCATCGGCAATCCGCTCGGCTTCGAGAACACCGTGACCGCGGGCATCATCTCGGGGCTGGGCCGGGCCATTCCCGGCGCGGCCCAGGAGGCCCCGGCACTGGTGGACCTCATTCAAACCGACGCGGCGATCTCTCCCGGCAACTCCGGCGGTGCTCTGGTCAACGCCGGGGGCCGGGTTGTGGGCATCAACGTCGCCTACATCCCCCCGGCGCAGGGGGCCGAGAGCCTCGGCTTTTCCATCCCGGCGCCTACAGTGCGCCACGTGGTGACCCAGCTGCTGGAGAGCGGACGGGTCCGTCACCCCTTCCTGGGGGTGAGTCCCGCTCCCCTGACGCCGGAGATCGCTCAGCGCTTCAACCTCCGCCAGGATCGAGGCGTCCTGGTTCTCGAGGTGACGGCTGGATCTCCGGCGGCGGCGGCGGGAATCCGGCCAGGAGACGTTCTCGTCCGAGTGGGAGACCGCCAGCTGAACACGGTGGAGGACTTCCTGGGCGCGCTCCGGGGCAGAAGTCCCGGCGACAGCATGCAGCTGACCGTGGCTCGGGACGGAGACCAGAGAGGCGTGACGGTCCGTCTCGGGGAGCGCCCCTAAGGCGCTGGGCCGCAAGGTGTCCTGAAGAATTCCTCGGCTGCATCAGTGACACGCCGACGATGCAGAGCGGCTCGTCCGCATCCTTCGGCCGGTATCGCTCGACGACGCCCACTGGGGATCTCGGTTCTCGACGGTTCTCTGGACTGGCCCTGACGGCTGGTGTTCATCCAGAAAGGAAGACCGGTTCCGTCCTTCGCCCGGCGTTCGCTCAGTGGTGTTGGTCGCCAGTGGGGCTGTCCTCCAGAGGGTGCGCTGAACCCCGCTCGTCGGCGTGACTCGCTGGTTCAGCGGGGTAGAGGCCTCCTGTGATGGAGTCGACGTTCACCCTGGTTCGGGTGCGCGGCATTCCGATCGGCGTGCACTGGTCATGGCTGTTCGTGTTCGCCATCGTGGTCTGGTCCCTCGCCACCGCGCTGTTCCCCGCCACCTACCCCGGCCTCGATGGGTGGGTGTACCTGGCGATGGCCGGGGTGTCGGCGGTCGTGCTCTTCTCCTCGGTGCTGCTGCACGAGCTGGGCCACGCCCTGCGCGCCCTGCGTGAAGGACTCCCCATCGAGGGCATCACCCTGTGGCTCCTCGGCGGCGTGGCCAAGATGCGCGGCAACCCGCCCTCGGCCGGCAGCGAGTTCCGGGTGGCGATCTGTGGCCCCGTCGTCAGCCTGGGCCTGGCCGTCGCCTTCGGCGCCGCCGCCATGGCCGGCAACCAGCTGGACTGGCCCGATCCGGTCCAGGGGGTCGTTGACTATGTGGCCCGGTTGAATCTCCTCCTCCTGGGGTTCAACCTCGTGCCCGCTCTGCCGCTCGACGGCGGGCGAGTGCTGCGGTCGTGGCTGTGGCGACGACAGGAGAGCTTTCTTGCCGCGACGCGCTCGGCCGCCCGTGCCGGACGGGCGTTCGGGCTGACGCTGATCGCCATTGGGCTGCTCGGGCTGTTCGGCGGCGGAGGCCAAGGAGGGATCTGGTTCGCGTTCCTGGGATGGTTCGTGCTGCAGGCGGCACAGTCGGAGACCTCGATGGCCCAGGCCCGGTGGGCACTCGGAGGCGTCAGAGTTCGGGATGTCATGACGCCCGATCCGGTCGTCGTCTCGCCGGACGCCTCGGTAGCCGACCTCCTCGATGGAGTCGCGCCGGAGCAGCGTTTCTCGACGTACCCGGTGGTCGAGCGCGGTCAGCCGCAGGGAGTCGTCTCTCTTCGCAAAGCCGCCGCCGTACCGGCGCCGGAACGGCATCGGCGGCGGGTTGCGGAGGTGATGACCCCATTGGACGGCATCCCGACCATCTCGGCCGACTCTGAGATTCTCGAGGTGCTACCCCGGTTCGACAGTGGCGCGAACCGAGCGCTGGTCACGGACACCGGGCGGCTGGTCGGGGTGATTTCAGGCGCCGACATCGTGCGGGCCGTCGAAGTGGGAGCGGCGAGGCGCCCTCCGGAGACTGCCAGGCGAGCAGGTTTCCTGGTCTGGGTCGCGGTGACCCTCCTCATCGTGGGAGCCGGGGCCGCGCTCTATCACCCGCCCTACGTGGTCATCGCCCCGGGCGAGGCGGCCAACGCGGCGGAGGACATCACCATCAGCGGGGTCCCCGTCACCCAGCTGAATGGCAAGTACCTGCTGACGAGTGTGCGGGTCAGCCAGCCCAGCGCGCTTCGTCTCCTGGTCGCCGCTGTGCATCCAGATCGGGAGGTGCTGGCCCTCTCGACGGTCATCCCGAGGGGTGTGGAACCCGGTGAGTTCTCCCGTCGCCAGCGGGCCGTCTTCGCAGAGAGTCAGATGGTGGCCGCAGTGGCTGCGGCCCGGTCGCAGGGCCTGGCGGTTTCCGTGAGCGGCACCGGAGTGGCTGTGGTCGACGTGCTCAGGGACTCACCGACGGCGGATGCTCTCCGCGTCGGTGACGTGATCGTGGCCGTCGACGGTCAACCGGTCATGGAGGCGTCCGACTTGTCCCAGGCTGTGTCCTCCCGTCCGGCCGGCACCACGTTCGCAGTGACGGTCGAGCGCGGCGGCAATCGGATGGAGCTCCAGGTCACCAGTCGACGACTGCCGCAAGTCTCGGGCGGCGTCGGCCTGGGCATCTCCATCGAGACCCGTGGCCTGAAGGCAGACCTCCCCTTCACCGTCTCGTTCGCCGAACGCAACGTGGGTGGCCCGTCGGCGGGCTTGGCGTACGCGCTCGCCATCGCCGACATGCTCTCTCCCCGCGACTACGCCGCCGGCCGGGTTATCGCCACGACGGGGACGATCGACGCCGACGGTGACGTGGGTCCGGTCGGGGGCGTGAATCAGAAAGCGGAGGCAGCCGAGGGTGCGGGAGCGGAGCTGTTCCTCGTGCCCGGCGGCGAGGTTGAGGAGGCACCTCGCGCCGAGATCCCCGTGCGGGGGGTCCAGAGCTTGGAGCAAGCCCTGCGGGCGCTCACCGCGGCCTGAGAGCGCTCCTCCCACTCGCCTGTTGTGCCGCTTCGCACAGAGGTAGTCCCAATCCGCCAGATGCCCCCGGACCGAGACCCGCGGGCCAAGCCTGAACTCAGGTCGCCAAACCTAGGACCGGTCTGACGGCCAGTTGGGCTGGAAGAGATGCCACTGTTCCGGGGCGGCCCGGATGAGGTCCTCGAGCTCGTGGGCCAAGGCCTGGGTGATCGCAGTCGGGTCGCCGTCGAGCGGCAAGGGCGGACGGACGACGGCGTGGTGGCCGGCGCCCTTGAAGTAGACGGCGGTCGGCAGGAGGGGGACGCCCAGGCGCGACGCCAGGGCGGCCGGGCCGGCCGGGAGGCTGGTGCGCTCGCCGAAGAAGTCGACTTCGACGCCTCCGCCTGCGATGTCGCGGTCGGAGACCAGGGCGACGATCCGGTTGGCCCGCAGGGCCCGGACGACCGAGACCCCTGCCGATTTGGTCAGAGGGATGACGGTCATCCCCTGTGACTTCCGCAGCTCGGCGAACCACTGGAACAGCTCCGGGGGCTTCAGCGCCTCGACGACCACCGACAGCGAGACGCCCTGGCGCACGAGCCACGACCCCCCGACCTCCCAGCCACCGACGTGGGGGAGGGCCAGAATGGCGCCGGTGCCCGCGTCCATCGCGGCCTGGATGTGTTCGAAGCCCTCGATGGTGAAGGCGGCGTCGACGTCCGCCGGCGGCATCTTGGGGAGGCGCAGGGACTCCATCCAGTACCGGGCATAGGAGACGAAGGCCTCCCGCACCGCGGCGTCACGGGCCGGGCCCTCAAGGACGACGCCTCGGGCTCGCGACTGGTGGAGGGCGACGAAGTGACGGTCGCGAGCCGACCTGGGTGACGCGAGCACGGCCAGCGCCAGCAGGCGCGAGACGGGGACGGCAGTCTGCCGGGGCAGGGCGCACGCCGCCCAGGCTGCAGCTCGGATGTAGTAGAAGAGCCGCCGCTCCCAATGCGCTCGGGCGAGGGAACGTGCGGACTCGAGATGCCCGCCGGAGCGGCCGTCGGGATCGGTTACGGCCGGGTGCGGGCCCGCCGCCAGGTGGCAGGCCGCGACTGAGACGTGCGCCGTGCCCGCCAACTACCGGAATCGCTGCGCTGGCCCCGGAGCCTGGAGCCCTCGCCGTCGCCGAAGCCGACGGACGGCCGCCGGGCCGACCAGCGGGCGGCCAGCCGGTCGCCGCTCGGGCGGCCGGGGACCGTGGCACTGGCCTGGCGCCAGACCATGACGAAGCGCTGGACGGCCGTGAGGATCGTGAGGCCCAGCATCAGCCACAGCAGAGGGATCAGGATGGCGCTGAACAGCAGGCCCAGGCCGATGGCGATCATGCGCTCGGCCCGCTCCATGAGGCCGCCCCGGGCGGTGAAGCCCAGCGACTCGGCTCTCGCCCGCTCGTAGGAGACCAGGTTGGAGGCGCCGAGGATTGCCAGAGGCAGCAACGCCGAGTGGGCGCTGTGCGTGGAGGCCAGGTACCAGGCCAGGCCGCCCAGGACCAGGGTGTCGCTCACCCGGTCGACCACGGAATCGAAGAAGGCCCCCCGGGGCGAGGAGGTGCCGGACGCCTTGGCCACCGCCCCGTCGAGCACGTCGGGCACGGCGGAGGCGGCCAGCAGGCACCAGCCCACGAACAGCCAGCCGTTGCCGATGGCGACGGCGCAGGCTGCCGACAGGAGCAGGCCGAGCACCGTGAGCTGGTCGGCGCTGATGCCGACTCGCTTCAGACCCGTGCCCACGGGGCGCAGACTGCGCTCGACGCCCGCTCGGCACCGCTTGTCGAACATCAAACTCCTTTAGAAAACCGATTCCGCCCCTAGAGGCTACCAGGGCAGACCGGTAGTCTGATGGTCTTCCCCACTTCACCAAGGACCGGCGGCTTCCCGCCGACGAAGCAGCGAGGCGCCCGTGAAGAGCTTCCCTCCCGCCAAGATCCGCAACGTCGCCCTCGTCGGGCACGGGGGCGCCGGCAAGACCAGTCTGGCCGAGGCCCTGCTGTTCTGTTCCGGGGCCATCAGTCGGCTGGGGCGGGTCGAGGACGGCAACACCACCACCGACTTCGACCCCGAGGAAGTCCGGCGGCGCCTCTCCCTCTCCCTTTCTCTGGCGCCCTTCGAGCACGACGGTTTCAAGATCAACCTCCTCGACGCGCCCGGCTACGCCGACTTCGTGGGCGACGTGCACACCGCCCTCCGGGTGGCCGACCTGGCCATCCTGGTCGTGAGCGCGGTCGAAGGGGTCGAGGTCCAGACCGAGGTGGCGTGGCGGATGGCCGCGGAGATCGGGCTTCCCCGGATGTTCTTCATCAACAAGCTCGACCGGGAGCGGGCCAGCTTCGACCGCACCCTCGCCCAGCTCCAGGAGCGCTTCGGCGCCGGCGTCGCCCCTCTCGAGCTGCCGATCGGCGAGGAAGCCTCGTTCCGGGGGGTGGCCGATCTCCTCACCGACACGGCGGTCTTCTACGACGGTGGCCCCAAGCCCACCATCGCCGAGATCCCGGAGGACATGGCCGAGCGCGAGCATGCCGTCCGCGACAACCTGGTGGAGGGGATCGTCGTCGCCGACGACGACCTCACCATGCGCTACCTCGAGGGTGAGACCATCACCCCCAAGGAGCTGGAGGACACCCTGGCCAAGGGCGTCGCGGAGGCCAGCGTGTTCCCGGTGGCCTGCGGCTCGGCCACCAAGATGATCGGCATCGACCGCCTGGCCCAGTTCATCGTCGAGGTGGGACCTTCTCCCCTCGACCGGCCGCCGGTGAGCGTCGAGGCGCCCGGCGGGGCCACCGAGGTGGCCCCCGACCCGTCCGGCCAGCCGCTGGCGCTGGTGTACCGCACCCTTGCCGACCCCTACGTCGGCAAGGTGTCGTTCGTGAAGGTCCTCTCGGGCACCATCCGGCCCGACTCGACGCTCACCAACCCCCGCACCCACTCCGACGAGAAGCTGCACAACCTCTTCACCATGCGGGGCAAGGAACAGGAGGGATTGAGCGAGCTGCCCGCGGGCGACATCGGCGCCGTGGCGAAGCTGTCCGACACCTCCACCGGCGACACCCTGGCGCCGAAGGGCACACCGGTGGTGGTCACGCCGCCCGAGCCGCTCATACCGGTCCTGACCATCGCCATCCAGCCCAAGTCCAAGGGCGACGAGGACAAGCTCATGACCTCGCTGCACCGGCTCCAGGACGAGGACCAGGCCCTGCAGGTCCGGCGTGACGACGAGACGCACCAGACGCTCCTCTCCGGCATGGGCGACACCCACCTGTCCATCGTCACGGAGCGGCTTCACCGGAAGTTCGGGGTCGATGTCGTCACCGAGGACGTGAGGGTCCCCTACCGGGAGACGATCACCAGCTCGGCCGAGGCCGAGGGCAAGTACAAGAAGCAGACCGGTGGCCACGGCCAGTTCGGCGTGGCGTTCCTCAAGGTCGAGCCGATGGAGCGCGGCGGCGGTTTCGAGTTCGTCGACAAGATCGTCGGCGGCGCCATCCCCCGGCAGTTCATCCCCGCGGTCGAGAAGGGGGTGCTCGAGACCATGTCGACCGCCGGCGTGTTCGGCTACCCGGTGGTCGACGTGCGGGTCACCGTCTTCGACGGCAAGTTCCATCCCGTGGACTCCTCGGAGATGAGCTTCAAGATGGCCGGGTCACTCGGGTTCCGGGAAGCCATGGCCAAGGCCGGGCCGGTCCTGCTGGAGCCCATCTCGCTGCTCGAGGTAACCGTCCCCATCGCCTACCAGGGCGACGTGATGGGTGACCTGAACTCACGGCGGGGTCGGGTGCAGGGGACCGAGATGGCGGCCATGGGCGAGCAGATGATCACCGCCCTGGTGCCCACGTCGGAGGTGCTGCGCTACGCCATCGACCTCCGTTCCATCACCGGTGGCCGCGGCCGGTTCACCGTGCGGCACGACCATTACGACGTTCTCCCGTCCCATCTTGTCGACAGGGTGGCCAAGGCGACGTCCGAGTGACCATGCCGCCGTGCGAAGAGTGCGGCTTCGATTACGAGGCGCTCGATCCGGCTGACGCTCCGGCCGCCATCCGGTCCTTCGCCAAGCGCTACCGCGCCCCCCTCACCCGCTTCTTGCGCGACGAGGACGGTGAAGTGCTCGTGCGGCAGCGGCCCGCGCCGGAGGTGTGGTCGGCCTTGGAGTACGCGGCTCACGTCCGTGACGTGTTCGAGTCGTACGACCGCTGGATCCGCCAGATCCTGGACGAGGACCGGCCGGTGCTCGAGGGACCGGGCCCCGACGACCTGGCCGCCGAGCGGCGGTACAACGAGGACGATCCGGTGGCTGTCGCCGACGCACTGGCCGCGAATACCGAGCGCCTGGCCGCCACCCTGGAGGCGGTGCCGGCCGAGGGCTGGGACCGCGTGGGGTTGCGCAGGGACGAGGAGCGGTCCGTCCGGCTACACGCCCGCCGCGCCGTGCACGAGGGCAGTCACCACCTGCTCGACATCGGTCGCGGCCTACGGGCCGTGCGTGACCAGCGCAAGGCAGCCACCTGAGGCGACGGCCGGCGAGGGGCTGGATCTGTCCGGAGTGCGGCCTGGACTACGACAGCGTGTCGCCGCAGGACGCGGTGGTGTCGGTGCGCTCGTTCCCCCGCCGCTATCGCGCCCTCCTGGCCGCACCGGGATCGGCTGACGGCCCCGACGCCGTCTTCCGCCGCCGGCCGAACCCGTCGACCTGGTCCGCCTTGGAGTACACCGCCCACGTCGCCGACCGGCTCGACCACCTGGGCCCGGCAGTCCGGCGGACCACCTTCGAGGACCAGCCGGTCATCGAGGTCTTCGACAGCGACGAACGGGCGGCGGAGAAGGCCTACAACGACCTTGATCGCACCGAGGTGCTTGGCTGGTTGGACTTCGCGTGCGCCGAGCTGGCATCGGTGCTGGAAGCGGTCAACGCCGACGATTGGACCAGGACCGCACTGGTCGCCGGGGTGCCACGTGATGCGCTCACCATTGCGCGCGACGGTGTCCACGAGGGCTCCCATCATCTGCGGGACGTGCAGCGGGTGCTGGCCTCGGTCAGGGGACGCCGCTAGTTCGAGGTGGAGCCCGGCAGCACCCTCACGACATACCGATCTCCTGACGCTTGACCGCGAGGGCGGCCCCGGCAGCACCCAGCCGGACCGGGTCGAAGCGCGGCGGCGGCGCCGTCCTGTCGACGAGGGCGTTCACCAGGGCGGCCTGCTCGACGGCCAGCCGCCGCCGCTGACGGCCGGACGGCTCCGACGACTGCCGAAGGGGCGGCGGGATTCGAACGGGCGGGGTGCCACCCGTCGGGTGAGCGGCAGCCCTGATCGCGTCCAGCTCGCAGTCGAGCTCCTCGGTCGGCGGGAAGTCGCCGTCACGCTCCAGCATGACGCCCGGGATGTCGACCCGGTCGGCCAGCCGTCCCAGTAGTTCCAGGACACCTGCCGGGACGGGGTGCGTATGCGTGTCGTGGTAGAGGCCCGAGCGCTCCGTCCCACCGGCGACATGCACGTACGCCAACCGGTCAAGAGGTAGCGCCTCGATGAGGGCCATCGGGTCGGAGCCGGCGTTGCGGGCGTTGGCCCATACGTTGGCCACGTCGAGCAACAGCAGCGCGCCGGTGCGGTCGAGCAGCTCGGCGAGAAAGGCGGCCTCGTCGAGCTCGGCGTCCGGCCACTCGAACAGGGTGGCGATGGGCTCCAAGGCGAGCGGTACCGGCAGGCCGGCCATGGCCTCGGTCACGTTGTGCACGAGCACGTCGAGCGCCAGCCGGGTCCGGGGAACGGGAAGCAGGTGGCCGGCCTCTCGTCCTCCCGCCCGGACGAACGCAACATGCTCACTGACCAACGGCGCATCAAGGCGGTCGGCGAGGGTCGCCAGGTGGGCCAACCGGGCGGGGTCGGGACGATCGGCTCCACCCAACGACAGGCGCACGCCGTGGGGCACCACCTGGACCCCCCGACGCCGGGCCGCCGCCAGCGCCGGGGGGAGGGGTCGCCCGGTGGGGACGGCCTCGGCCACCACCTCGAGGAATCCGAGATGGTCCCGCCGCAACGGCACGGCCGCGAGGGCGTGGCGCCAACCCAGCCCGAGACCGAGGTCGGCGCTCATCCGCCACCGCCGCAGCCTCCGCCGCCACCGCAGCCCCCGCCCCCACCGCCACCATCGCCGCCTCCTCCGCAGCCGTGACCACCGCTCCACCCTCCGCCTCCGCCGCACCCGGCTCCGCCCGACCACCCGCCGTAGTGGTGGCCTCCTGACCCGAGCCAGCCGCGTGCGGAGTCCCACCAGCCCTCGCCGGACGACTCGTCCTCCATGGGCGTGGGGGCGGCGACGGCCAGAGCAAGGGCCGGATCGATGGCGTACAGGCCGCCGATGCCGGCCAGGGCGAGGGCCAGGCCTGGCGAAGCCCCGCTGGCCGTGCGCGCGTCCTCCAGCTCCGCCCGCCGACGGCGCAAATCGCCGACCAGCCGGTCGCCCCGGCGGGTGTTTACCGGCTGCCGGCGAGCCAGGCGCCTCATCGCCACCACCGTGACGAGCATCGCCGCGAGGAGTGCCAGGACCGGTTCGCCGGTTCCGGCGTCTGTGAGCGCCCGGGCCCCGCCGATGACCAGCAACGGCAGCAGCCAGCGCCACCGGTCCTGCAGGCGCTCGACGTCTCCCGCTCCGTAGAGGAGGCCGCGGCGCACCAGCCCGGCCTGCAGCTCGCGAATGGCGCGCGTGCCGGTGATTGCGGACACCACACGCCACGGCGTCCGCGGCTTGGTGCCCTGCGCCGCCTGCAAGGCGGCGGCTTCCACGGGGTGCCCGACTGCGTCGGTCGCACTGACGGCCTTCGGCAGGCTCAGGTGCAACTCGACGCCGAGCTCGGCGAGGTGGTTCGCGTCGCGAATGGCGTCGAGGTCGAGGTCACCCGAGTCGCTCAGCTGCCGGAGGAGGCCGTCGCCCAGCTCGATGGCGCCTCGACGATCGAGGTTCACGAGGGCCACGATCGCGGCCAGGCGCGCCCCGCCGGTGAGGAGAGCGATCTCATACTCGTCAAGGTCCTCGACCTCCGGCGGTGATCCGTGCCGCCGGTCGACCAGCACCGCGGCGACCACGATCGCCGCCGCCAGCCCGATGTACATGCCGAGGAAAACCGGTCCGTCGATGCCCCATGTGCTCATGCCGCCACGCTGACGACCGACCGTCACGAACGGAACCCCGAACTGCCCCGAAGTTCCCCGAAGTTGCCTCGAACCAGCCTCCAAAGGAGAAGGCGCGGGTACATTCCGACCGTGAACGGCGGTGGGCCCTCCTCGCGGAACGTGGCCCAGGAGTTCAAGGAGCTGTTCGAGAAGTGCCTGTGGCAGGCCCGGCTGACCACGCATTCGCTGCACCGCGAACTGCTCCGCGGGACGGGCTACGACCTACCTGAGAACACGATCGACTCCTGGCGGCGCCCCCACACCACCACCGGCGAGCCGTCGCTACCCGGTGAGGCCAAGGTCCAGCTGCTGGCCCAGTGGCTGTGCGATCTCGACCAGGTCACCGTGACCGAGGAGGAGCTGCTGGCCGCCTGGCGATCGGACAAGGCGGCCAGGGCGTCCCGGCGCAGCGGTGCGGACGGGGATCCGGGCAACGTTCCCGTCGACGCCGGCCACGTCCGGTTGGCGCGCGGCGAGCACTTCGAGGGGATCATCGACGCCACCATCTACCTGCACATGGACAGCCTGCTGGGGCGCGTCGACCACCGCCTGCGGGAGCTACTGAACACCGGCCAGCCCATCCCGACCTACTACGCCTACCTGACCCACCACGGGTATCTCAACTGGGTGCGCCTCACCGAGGACCACCGCTACACGTACTACCGGTCGAGCGTCGAGCTGTGCGAGGCCAATGCCACGGAGATCGGTGCCGAGATCGTTCGGGCGGCCGGGCGCAGCAACCTCGACTACGTGGCGCTGGGCCCCGGCACCGGCTCGAAGGACCGAGCCCTCATCTCGAGCCTGGTCGCGACCGAGCCGGAGGGCGGCCCACTCCTGTATTACCCCTACGACATCAACCCGGCCATGATCGTCCATGCCATCCAGACCGTGCTCTCGGGTGAGCTGGAGAGCCGGGTCAACGTCAAGGGGATCATCGCCCCGTTCGACTCTCTCGGGTTGTTCTCCTACGTCTACAAGGACCGCGCCGGCCCGAACGTCTTGGCCCTGCTCGGCAACACGCTGGGCAACATGAGCGACGACAGCGGGTTCCTCGAGACGCTCTTCTCCAGCGGGATGTGGACGGGCGACGTCCTTCTTCTCGAGGTCCGCTGCCACGTCGACCAGGAGGCGGTGCGGGCCCCCGGCATCGGCGAGGAGCTGAAGAAGCGGTTCAACTTCGGGCCGCTCGAGATCCTGGGGGCAACGTACGACGACCACCAGGACCGCATCACGATCCGACGCGAAAGATCACGCAGCGTCATCCCGAACACGGTCACGACCGTGACCCGATGCGAGCAGGTTCGGTGCGGCGACAAGACCTGGCACGACGTGCGTCTGGCGTACGTGCACGAGTACTCCGAGGACGACCTCGACCACGTCATCACCGACATCGGCTTCACCATCCTGCGCAAGTTTCAGCGGGGGGTAAGGAGTGCGGACCAGGAGCGGGTCGTCCTGCTCTACGTCCTGCAGAAGGACTGAGCGATCGGACCGGCGGGGTCATGGGCGCAGGACGTATCCGCTGCCTCGAACGGTGTGGATGATCCGCGGCCCGTGCTCCTCCAGTTTTCGCCGCAGAGAGCTCATATGGACGGCAAGGAGGTGGGCCTCGGCGCTGTACCCCCATACCTGGCGGACGAGCTCGGTCTTCGACACGACACGCGAGGAGTTGTGGGCCAGAACGATGAGCAACCGGAACTCAATGGCCGTGAGGAGAACCGGTGACCCGGCCCTC
>CADCTB010000002.1 GCA_902805665.1 uncultured Acidimicrobiales bacterium | reverse complement strand
GCGAGCCGTAGCTCCGGCCCCCCGGCTGTGATCCGACGTCGGCTGTGGGCGGTGGCGGCGATCGTCGTGGTTGGCCTGAGCGCCTGTACCGCCGTCGGCTCGGAGTTCGTCGCCCTTTCTCCAACCGGCCCCTCCGAGCAGCCCGCTGGCGCGCCGCTGGCCCGCCCCCAGGTCGCCCCTCTCGATCCCGACCGCCCCCGCTATGACCGCGAGCAGTGGCAACCGCGGGGATGGGCGGACGAGGACGGTGATTCGTGCAACACCCGGGAGGAGGTGCTGATCTCCGAGGCCCGGGTCCCGGTTGTGACCGGGCCGGGCTGCAAGATCCTGGTGGGGGAGTGGCTCGACCCCTACACCGGCCGAGTCCTCACCTCTGCGGCCCAGGCTCAGATCGACCATCTCGTGGCCATCGGCGACGCACACCGAAGCGGTGGGTGGGCGTGGTCGCCGGAGCGCAAGGTCGCCTTCGCCAACGACCTCGCGGACTCCGCCGCGCTGAACGCGGTGTGGGGAGCGGAGAACCAGCGCAAGGCTGATTTCGGGCCCGACCGCTGGCTGCCGCCTGTCCAGGGTTTCCGCTGTGAGTACGTGGCCAGCTACGCCCGGATCAAGGCCCGCTGGGACCTCACCGTGACCAGTGCCGAGTGGGCCGCCATCGAACGGGTGTGGGCAGGATGCCAGTGAGCGCGGCGACGGTCATGCCGGCGGAATCGGGCCTCGCCGACCCAGTCCCCGGAGCGGTCTACGAGGTGGTGTTCTGTGATCCGCCGCCCCCCCGGCGGCGCCGGTCGGGTTCCGACTTCGTGGCGCCCGACAGTCATCGCCCCCACGGGGCCCGGGCCAAGTACGTGATGGAGCGCTGCCGATGCGGGCCATGCCGGCGGGCCAACACCGACTACGCCCGAGAGCGCGACCGCGCCGCCCGGCGGCCCGACGGTGGGCCGCCCGCCTACGTGCCGGCCGGCCGCATCAGACAGCACCTCGAGTGGCTGCGCGACGGCGGCGTCGGGCTTCGTCGAGTGGCGGAGATCTCGGGCGTCTCCCGCTCGGCCCTCACCGACATCGCCGCCGGCCGCCAGCGCCGCCTGAGGCCGGCCACCGGGGAGCGGATCATGGCGGTGAGCCGCCGCGACGCCGCCCCCGGGGCCCTCGTGGACGGGACCGCCACCTGGGAGCTGCTGGAGCGGCTGTTGGCCGCCGGGCGCTCCCGCACCTGGATCGCGGCCCAGCTGGGGTCGCAGGCGGCGACGCCGGCACTGCAGCTGCGACGGGACCGAGTGCTGCGCTCCACCGCGGCCGCCGTCGAGGGGCTGGCCCGTCGCCAGGGCCTCGACGTCAACTCCGCGGTGGCTCCCCGGCGGGCATCGTGAACGGCGCCGCCGCGGCCAGGTGGGTCGATGCCCTCGATGAGTTCACGGCCGCCCTGGCTGCGGTGCCCCGGCCGGGGCCCTGGGCTCGCAGAGGCGCCTGTCGGGACACCCCGACGTGGGTGTTCTTCCCCGCCCGCGGCGACTCCCTCGCCGCGGCCAAGGGTGTGTGCGCCCGCTGCGTCGTCCGCCCCCAGTGCGCCGCCTTCGCCATGGAGGCGCCGGGGCTCAAGGGCCTCTGGGGCGGGTTGACCGAGCGTGAGCGCCGGGAGCTGCGAGCCGGTGACGGTGCTGCGCCGCCCGTTCGGACGAGGCGTCCCTCCCGGGCCCCGGCGGGCACGTTGCTGACCAAGCTGACCGAGGTGGCGCTCTCGCCCGGGCGGTGGGCGCGGGTGGCGCGGTACCGGTCGCCGGAGACCGCCTTCTCCATGGCCTCGCTGCTTCGCACCGGTCGCCACCGCACCCCGCCGGGGCGGTGGCAGTTCGAGGCCAGGACCGACGAACGAGGAGGTAGCGAGTTGTACGCCCAACTGGTGGCCCAGGAGCGTGTCGCGTGATGTCGCCGCCCCCTCCTCCCGGCGGCTCCCAGAGGCCCGGTGATCCCCAGAGGCCGCTCCTCGTGGTGCCTCCGGGCGGAGCGGGCCCGGCGGTGGTCGAAGCAGGCCACCGCCGGATGACCGTCACGGTGTCGGGAAGCCTCGTCCAGGTCCTCGACGCCGTGGCGTTCCTGGAAGGCGTCGCCCCGCACCAGCTGCTGAACGACGTCGTGCGGAGCTGGTTGGCCGAGGCGGCCCAGGACCCCGGCGTGCAGTCGGCTCAGGCCGCGCTCCGCCAACGTCGAGCCCCCCTCTCGCAGTGCCAAGGCGGGGGCTTGCTCGACGCAGAGGGGAACAACGAGCCGGCGCCGGCCGAGGAGCGGCTGTGACCGCCCGCGATCGAGGCCGGGGACGGCCGGTAAGGGAAGGAGACCTGTGAACGAGAGGCCCGACGAGGGCGTGAGCATTTCTACCCCGGAACCCGGCGTGACTGCGGTTGTGGTTGGGATCGACCCGGCGACCAGCCCGGGCGCCGACACGATCGCCCGGCTCATCGCCGAGGCGCTGAGAGTCAACGGCCACGAGAGCGAGCCACGGGTCATGGGCTGGCCGCCGCCCGCCTACGTCGGCCCCTACCTCCTCACCCAATGGACCGACGAGACCCGTCACGCCGAGCCGTGCGACTGCGACGAGGACAGCGAAGGCGTCGGAGCCAGGTGCATGGCCAACAGCGACTGGCTGTACGGGGTCTGCATATTCGATGCGGAGTGGCCGGTGCTGTACCAGCGGCTGCCCCGCCGGCCGACGCGAGCGGAAGCGCCCGAGGTGCATCGCGAGCTCGACGCGCGGGGTCGGCGAGTCGTCGCCGCTGCGGGGCGGTGCGTGGAACGACGCCTCAACCTCAACCTCCCAGCCACCCCCTCTGTGGCCCGGGCCCGGCGCGAGATGGCGGAGCAAGCCAACGCCGAGCTGCACACTGCGGTCAGTGCGTTGTGGGAAGTCGAGATGGACCTGGAGGACGTCGACGTCGCCGGCGACCGCCCGCAACCGTCGCCGGGAGCCGACCTCGTCGCCAGGGAACGCCAGCGGCAGTCCGAGCGGGAGGGCTACACCGCCGACCACGACGCCCGGCACACCCAGGGTGAGCTGGCGGCGGCAGCGTGGGCCTACCTCACCGACTACCTGGGCGAGCACTTCGACCTGTACCCGCCTGAACTACGCGGGCGGAGGATCGACAACCTGATCCGCTGGCCCTGTTCCGGGGAGGGCTGGAAGCCCACCCCCATGGACCCGATCGGCCAGCTGGCCAAGATCGGGGCGCTGGTCGCCGCTGAGATCGACCGTCTTCTGGCCGACAAGACAGCGGAGGTGGGGCCGTGAAGGGTCTACCGGCGGAGACCAGCCCCGACTACGCCTACGACCCCGCCCGGCGCCGCCACCGAGGGCGCAGGCGGCGGGCGGTGGCTGTGCTCAACGTGCTCGGCCCGGTGCTGACCGTCTTGAGCCTCGCCTACATGCTGGTGCTTGCGTTCTCGGCGATGCGACAGGCGTTGCAGCAACTGGGGGAGCTCGTGGGACCGGCCACGACGGGCCAGCCGGTGGCCGAGCCCGGCGTGTGGGAGAGCCTGGCCGGCTCGGGCGCACTGCGCGCTTTGGCCGTCGTCAGCGGCCTCATGATGCTGCGGCTCTCGATCGGCGCCGTCCGGGGCCTGGTGGGGGATCGTCCTCCTGGGAGTGTCCATCTCGAAGGGGAGGGCCCGGCGGTGGCCACCGTCCGACAGGTCCGCTCGGCCGCTCTCGCCGCTCGCGCCGCTCTCGGGCGCCTCCGCAGCGCGGATCTCCGTCGTCGTCTGGAACCCCATGTGGACGCGCTCGACGCCACGACGTGGAGCATGGCCTCCGTGATGGGTGCCGATACCCCTGAGCTCGAGGAGGAGTTGCGCCGGCGCCTGAAGTTGGTCGCCGAGGCCGCCGCCGAGCTTGAGCAGCTCGTCGACGCCGAGGACGCTCTGGAGGCGCTGGTGCCGGCGGACCCGCCGTCGCCTCCGCCCGACCCCGCCACATTGCTCCAGGTCCACGACCTAGGCCTCCAGGCCGCCCACGACGAGGTGCGGGGACTGCTGCGGGCGATCGAGGCGCTGACGGGTGCCGAGCTCCCAGCGGCTCCGGGGAGCGATGGCGCTGGCAATGACAGACAAGAAGCGCGGACCCGATGAGCTCCGCAGCGAAGGAGCCGTCACCCACGGTCGTCGCGGTTTCCAGCGGCTCCGGGGCCATATCCCCTGGCAGACACGAGACGGGGTCCTACGCTGGGAACTGTGAGCATCCGCCCGGCCAGGAGGCCCTCATCACTACCGGCGTGAGGGGCTTCGACCCCGGTGCGCTGGCGCGGGTGAGGAAGGCCCGCGGATTGTCCCAGGAGGCCCTGGGGGCGGCGGTAGGGCGAGCCCGCACGAACATCATCCCCTGGGAACGATCAGCCGGGGACACGCCGTCTCCCCGCAATCTTGTCCTTCTCGCCCAGGTCTTGGACGTCCAGCCTTGGGAGCTCACCACCGTGGACCCGGAGGCCGCGGAGCTCGCCGACCTGCGGACCTGGGCGGGGCTCACCCAGCGAGAGTTGGCCGACGCCGCCCGGATTCCCCGGTCGAGCTACTCGCTGCTCGAGCGCGGTGGGCTGCCGCTGCACGCGGATGCGGCCGAGCGGATCGCGGCCGAGCTGGGCCGCACCGTCGAGGAGGTCCAGCGGGCCTATGAGCGATCGAGGGCAGGCGCCGACTCTCGTCGACCCGAGCCGTCGGTCACTCGGTAGCGCCGTAGGAAGGGGCGCCCGCTGTTGTCGGGCCGCCCGCAGATCATGACGGATAGACCGGAACTCACCTCCCTTCGGGCGGCGTTCGTCGCCCTGGGCGTCGAGACCGAGAGGGCACTGCTTGCCGATCACCCAGGGCGCCGTCGCGTTGTCCGTGTCGGCGACATCGTCGTGAAGGCGTTCGCACCGGACGAGCATGCTGCGTGGCTACGCGAGGAGTCGGGCCTTCGAGCCCTGGTCGGCGCCGGACTCGCAGTACCCCTCGTGGCGACCGGTCCGCTTTGGACTGCTACCGGGTGGTTTGAGGCTGTCAGTCCGATCCAGGGCGTTGTCGACCTGGTCCCCCTTCATCGTTCACTGGGCCAGTACCTCGCACGCCTCCATCAGGTCGATCCGTCGGGAATGCGCCCTTGGCCGGTGGCCGACCGCCTTCGTGCGCTGCTTGACTCGCCGCCAGCCTCTTGCCCCTCCTCGCTCGTGAAGGGCATCGATCGGATGGTCGATCCGTGGATGTCGTTCCCGGCGGCCGCGACGCAGCGTTACGTTCACGGCGACTGGGGCACGTCGAACGTCCTCGTGGAGCCGGAGAGCACCACGACGGTGGTTGCGGTGGTCGACTTCGAGGATTCGCACGTCGGTGACCCGGCAGAGGACTTCAAGTGGCAGGTGCTCGCTGGGCCTGAGTCCCCGGACTATGCAGCGATGCGCATTGGCTACCGCATCGCCGGCCGAACACTTGGACCGAAGGCCGGCGAGCGGCTCGCCCTCGCCGGCGCAGAACTGTGCCTGGACGTATTGCGGTGGGAGGTTCCCGGTGATCGTGTCGTTGCCTTCCGGGATCGGTGTTTGCAGACCCTCGACGAACTCCTCTCCGGCAGGCTCCCTGAGCCGCCGTAGGGGCTGTCGCTTGAACTTCTTTGCGTTGCCGCTCCCGCGGCCCTGGCCCCCTCGGCGGCGATCAGGGACATCTCAGGATCGCTGTCGGCATCGTTCTGGCATACCTGGCGCCCCGAGGCCCGCCGACCTGACTACCCGAAGGCTGTGAGCCGGAGAGCCCAGGCTCGCGTTGCGGTGATTGACTCCGGCCATTCCGAGATCAGACCTCGAAGCAAGGAGCAGGCGAAGGACCGCTGCTGTGGTGAGAGGCCGCGATGCCCAAGGCAGCGCCAGGCATTGAGCATGATCCACCGAAAGCCCTCCTCAACCAGTGGCGGTGCCGCGAGGCTCCAGAGCACGGGCGGCCCTCCCGACTCGACGTAGCCCTCTATGGGGCCGAGGACGCAAGCTTCGTCGGCATCGGCGGGCCCCCCAGCGAAGGACAGCGCTGCGTCGAGCAGCTCGCTGGCGAGGAGCCGTGGCCCTGCGTAATCCCAATCAAGCAGGACAATCTCACCTAGAACACCGGCCAGGGTGTTCTTCGGGTCCAAGTCACGGTGCATGATGGCCGTCGGCACTGCCTTGGCGGCAAGCTCGGCGAACTCCTCCCGGAGGGTGGCCACGTACGGCCGCAGGTCACTCAGCGACTTCGCCCACTCCATTCCCTTGCCGCTTGCTTCCTCGACGGTCTTCTCGAACGCGTCGATCGCGTTCCCAGGCAGCTGATCAGCCGTTGTGCCCTTTTGGATGTCCAGTCGCGCCAGACCGGCGACGATCATGCCCACTCGGCGGGACCGCTGGAGGTCCGGCACGAGGCCATGACAGGGCTCGCCCTGGACCCAACGGTGGCAGCGGTAGCCGCGGCTGGAAACACCGACTTGGACACGACCGAGAAGCTGGTCCGAGCCGGCGACCGGGACTGGTTCTGCCATGAGGATTCGGCCAGAGCGCCATGCCGCCAGCTCGAAATCCATGGCGGTGTCGAGTTGCTCGATCCACCAGTCGCCGGGCTGTACGACCATCTCCTTGATCGCGTAGGTGCCATCGAGGGTCTTCACCCTCCACAAGCCGTGCGTCCACCCGCCGACGACGATCGTCGGCGGGTGAAGAAGGGGCGGGAGACCGAACAAGGCGAGCACCTCCGACCACGGCGCGGCTGGATGGGTCTCGCGTGGAGGTCCTACGACCATGACGTACAGGTTGGCTTCCCACCGCTCGGCGCGCTGAGGCTACGTGCACAGAGCCTGGCGTTCAGAAATAGGTGGGCGTGCCTCTCGAGCCTGGCGTTCAGAAATAGGCGGGCGTGCCTCTCGTCACCCGTCAGGAGCTCGTCACCGTCGGCGTTGTCGAAGAGAGGGCTCACCCATTCAATGGCGTCACCGCCTTGGTGGCCACCCAGATCGCCTCGAGTGGCCAGCGCCTGGCCCACTCCAAGCTCGCGAAGGGTTCGTAGGCGCTGGACGCGTCCTCCGGCGGACGAAGCTCGATGTGGTTCTCGATGTCCAGCCCGCACCGCCGAAGCAGGCGGATCCAGTCGCCATAACCAAGGATGAAGGTGGCCGCGCCGTCACCTTCGTCGACACGATGGAGACCGAAGTAGGGGTTGACCAGGCGCTCGGAAAGAGGCGCGTCATTGCCGGCGTCGCACGCGCAGACCCAGGGGGTACCGGCATTGAACGCCAGGCGTCCGCCGGGGCGCAGCACCCGGGCGACCTCGGGCACGGTCGCGTAGGGGTCCGCCCAGATCATTGCGCCGTGGTCGGAAAGCACGACGTCGAAGCTGGCGTCGCGGAAGGGCAGCTGCTCGGCATCTGCGTGGACCAGGGGGTAGGGCGTGCGCATGAGCCCCCGAGCGGCGCTCAGCTGCTGCTCGGAGAGGTCGAGGCCCACCGGCCGTGCCCCGGCCTCGGCGAGGAACATCGACCACTGTCCGCCGCCGCAGCCGAGCTCCAGGACGACCTTGCCGGAGACGTCGCCGAGGGCGCCGATCTCGGCCTCAGGGATGGCCCACATCCCCCAGGCGAGTGGGCGGGTGTTGAGCTGCGGCCCGTGCTTCGCCTGGTACCACTCGCTCATGCCGTCCCAGACCTCGCGGTTGCGAAGTACGTGCGGCGATCCGGCCATCACGCCTTCCGAAGGACCCAGACCACCGTCTGGAGCTTGCCGAGCAGTAAATAGGGCGCCCACGCCATCCACGCTCGCCAGCGCTCGTACCAGATGATCCCCATCTCCGACTCGAATCGAGCGCGCTCGCGCTGGATGCGTCCCAGGATGGCGAGTTCCCTGGCGATGTCACCACCGTCGAGCAGCGCCCGCTCCTGGTGCTCCGGGCTGACCTGCTCGTGATGAACGACCTGGAAGCCGGCGTCGACGATCGCGTCGTCCACCACGGCCCGTCCACCAGCCCACCACTCCGGGGCATCGAGCGCCTTGAAGAGACGCTCCCGCTCCTTTGGCTCGAGCTCGGGCGTTGGAAACGCCACGTAGAGCACGACCGCCCCTGTGGACTTGAGGGCCCGCCAGAACTCCCGAAGCGCAGCCAAGGGGTCGGGCACGCAGGACAGCATGTCCCGGCACCAGACCAAGTCCGCGGCCGCGGCTCGGATGGGAAGACGCTGCACGTCCCCAGTGACGGCCCTCGTCCCGCTCTGGGCGGCGGCGCCCACTGCGGCGGGAACGACATCGAGCGCAAGGACTTCGGAGCCAAACCGCTTCTCCAGCCGTCGAGCCCAGCCGCCGTCGTAGGAGCCGGCGTCGACTACCAGACTCCCCGGTCCAAGGCCGAGCGGCTCGACCAGGTCGAGGAGGTCCTCGGGCGAGCGGGGGGCAGCCGTTTCGGCCATCAGGCGGTCGACGACCGGGACGAGCTCAAGGAAGCCAGTGAACTGGTCCACGACCGAGTCCGGCTTCCTCACGGGTGGCACGGTGGCGATCGTAGGGTGGGGACATGACCACGGCCAGGCTCAAGGCCTAACACCGGAAGGCGTTCGCCAACGACGGCTACGTGGTCGTCCCCTCGGTCGTCAGCCGCACCCAATGTCTGATGGCTATGCGACGTGTTCGAGGCCTTGCCCAAGGCCGAGCACTCACCGCCGGCAAGCCAGCCGGCCCCTTCCCCTGGCGGGCACGCGCCCTGGCCCTTGGGTGGGTTGATTACCTCAGATGCTGGGCGGCCCTGAGAACAGAAAGCGACCGAGCGGGTCTCCCGGGTGCCAGACGTCCATGATGCGCTCGGCCAGGCGCTGGTAGGCAGCGAACTGCGCTTCGCTGAGGACGACCCGACGTTCCCAGCTCTCCGCCGGACCAGCCAGCCCAGCGCTGGGATACGCGCCCGTCGGCGGGCGGTCACGGGCAGTCCATGTGCTGGCCGTCCCCTCCATCGCAGCGAGCGCGTCGATGTCGGAGTCGACCTGTAGCTCGCCGGGGAGACCGAGTAGGTGGACGAGCCGCTCGAGCCGCAGTGCCAGCTCGTCGATGTCGCCCCCGTGACCGTCGACGGCGGCCAGCAGCTCGTCGTCGCCGATCCCTTGGCGCACCGCCTTCACCACCAGGTCGGCCGCCCCGCCGATCCGTGCCAGGTCGTCACGCCCAACCAGGACGTAGTGGAGCGGGACCAGCTCGAAGCGCCCATCGGGCGCCACCGGCTGTACGGCGGGCTCTACTCGCTCGACCGAGGCGACATAGCTGGCCAGGCGGCCGACAGCATGGAGCGCCTCGGGGCCGACGCCGAGGCCCGTGTCGTCCTCGGGTGCATAGCTGGGCTCGTTCGCGGCCAGCATCACCTCCTCCAGGTCGCTGAGCGCCTTGGTCACCTCGCCGTCGGTGTGGGGCAGGATGACCCGCACGTGGGCCGCTGGGGCCCGCACTGCGGCCCTACGCTGGCGTCGACGCTCCTCCAGCTCGTCGGTGGCCATCATCGCTCCCGGGCTGTCGTGGCCACGACGTCGGCGACGACGTCGCCCAGCAGCGCCGGCAGCTCCCTCATGTCCTTGAACACCACGGTGTTCGTCCCTTCGAGCCGGCTCGCGGACGTCAGCCCGCCGGCGTAGCCGAAGGCGCGCATGCCGGCCGCCCGGGCCGCCTCGACGCCCCAGAAGCTGTCCTCGACCACCGCGCAGGAGGCTGGCGCCATGCCCATGCGTTCGGCCGCGTGGAGGAAGAGGTCCGGGGCGGGCTTGCCACCCTCGACCTCGCTGGAGCTGAAGACGCGGCCCTCGAAGCGCCCGTAGAGGCCGGTGAGGCCCAGGGTTTGGCGCATCTTCGCGTGGGTGCCGCTGGAGGCTACGCAGGCGGGCAGACCCATCGCGTCGATCCCGTCCAGCGCCTCGACGACGCCCTCCACGGGCCGCAGCTCGGCCTCGAAGGCCTCCCGGTAGAGGTACCGGTAAGGCTCTTCCCAGTCCTCCGGCAGGCGGCGCCCCAGGCGTGCCTCGATCTCCGCGACCATGTATTCGTCCGGGCGGCCGACGAAGCGCTCGACGATCTCGGCCTCGCCGAGGGGCCAGCCGAGATCGGCCAGCACCAGGGCGTCCACGCGCACGGCGATGCGCTCCGAGTCCACGAGCACCCCGTCGCAGTCGAAGATGACGAGCCGCGGCGGACCGATCATGCGGGCAGCGTACCAGTTGCGTCGCCGCAACGGGCGGCGCCGGGCCGGCCGCGGACCTTTTCTGCCAACGAGACTACGGATATGTGTAGCGCCGGCCCCGGCTAGGTTTGAGGGGACCAAGCTTCTGGAATCTCGCCGCTGGTAGCCAGAGTCCACGGCTATTCACCCATCTCCGGGTAAGGGGAGTTCTCCGAGCTTCGCCCTGAAGGGGTTCTAGGAAGTTCAGAGAATCGCACTTTTCTCGTGAGTGGCCTTTCATTATGCTCCGAGCTGATGAGTGCAAGGCAACCCAAGGAGGAGGTCACTGTATGAGGAAGGTGGTCGTGTCGGAGTTCGTGGCGCTGGACGGCGTGATGGAGACGCCCGAGAGGTGGACCCCACGGTTCGGAAGCGAAGAGCAGCAGCGATACAAGTTCGACGAGCTGGCCGCAGCCGACGCCCTCCTGCTGGGGCGGGCCACCTACGAAGGGTTCACCGCCG
>CADCTB010000001.1 GCA_902805665.1 uncultured Acidimicrobiales bacterium | reverse complement strand
CACCGCCCGGCCCCTCACCCACGATCTCCTCCGCGACCTCCTGGTGGCGCTGGGCGTGGGCGTGGAGCGCATCGTCATCACCGAGCTGCGCGACCGCACGTTCTACGCCGAGATCGAGATGACCACCAACGGCTCCAGCCACAAGGTCTCCAGCCGTCCCTCCGACGCCATCGCCCTCGCCGCCCGCCTGGGGACGCCCATCTTCGCCGACGAGTCCGTCCTCGAAGAGGCGGCGGTCACCATGAGCGACGACGACGAGGAGGAGGACGACGAGGTCGAGCGCTTCCGCGAGTTCCTCGAGGGTGTGAACCCCGAGGACTTCGCCTCATAGAGGCTGCGCCTCACAGAGGCTTCGCCTCACAGAGGCTTCGCCTCACAGAGGCTTCGCCTCACAGAGGCTTCGCCTCACAGAGGCTTCGCCTCGAAGGGCGACGGGCCGCCTCCGGCGGCGCTCAGTCCGTTCCGACCGACCAAGCCTCGCTCCGCTCGGCGTTCGGTCGGTGTCCCTGGGGGCCCTCCCCAGCCATCCTCGCTGCGCTGCGGTGGCCGGGGACGCCTCCCTACGGGCCACCCCTGCCCCTCTCGAGGGTCGGCCTCGCAGAGGCTTCGCCTCGAAGGGCGACGGGCCGCCTCTGGCGGCGCTCAGTCCGTTCCGACCGACCAAGCCTCGCTCCGCTCGGCGTTCGGTCGGTGTCCCTCAGGGTCCCTCCCCAACCATCCTCGCTTCGCTGCGGTGGCCGGGGGCCCCTCCCTACGGGCCACCCGTCGCCCTCCGCCGGGTCGTTGATATCCGGTGGATAACCTCCTACTGTGCTCACAAGGGCGTAACTACACGTTGATGCGTAAGCGCCCGACTTTGTGGAAAAGGGGATGGGATGGGCGAGGACGATCTGGTCGGTTTCCGAGGGCCGCAGGTGTGCAAGATCGTGGGCATCACGTACCGGCAGCTCGACTACTGGGCCCGCACCGACCTGATCCGGCCCTCCATCGCCGATGCGCGGGGGTCGGGCACGCAGCGGCGGTATTCGTACCGCGACCTGGTGGAGCTCAAGGTCATCAAGGGCCTGCTCGACGCCGGGGTCTCGCTCCAGTCGGCCCGCAAGGCCATCGAGTACCTGCGCGACCACCTGGGCGAGGACATCGCCACCGCCAGCCTGGTCATCAACGGGGCCGGCTCGGTGCTGGTGCGGACCGACGGCGAGCTGGTCGATCTGGTCCGGCGGGGCCAGGGCGTGCTGTCCATCGTCGCCCTGGGAGGGGTCAAGGACGAGCTCGACGCGGCCATCACCGACCTGCCCCAGGGACGCCCGTCAGACCGGGCCGGGCATCCCTCGCAGACCCCGGTCGCCGGCGCAGTCGGCGGAGGGGGCTAACCGCCCTGAGCAATCAGCGAGACTCCGCTCCGGCGGCGGGCGATGTCCCGTTGCCGCACGCCGGAGTCCGCTTCGCGCACAATTCCGAGCTGCAGTTCGCCAAGCTCCTCGATTTCTACGGGATCGTCTGGGACTACGAGCCCCGCACGTTCGTCCTCGAGTGGGACGGGGAAGGGCGCTCGGCCCAGGCCTTCACCCCCGACTTCTACCTGCCGGCCTACGACCTGTTCATCGAGATCACCACCATGAACCAGAAGCTGGTGACCAAGAAGAACCGCAAGGCCCGCCGCCTCAAGGAGCTGTACCCGGAGGCCAACATCCGGGTCCTCTACCAGCGCGACTACCTGAACCTGCTGGTCAAGTACGGGCTGGAGCCGCCCTCGCAGAGCATCCCGCCGGTCGACGACGGCGTCGAGCCGCTGCCGCTGCGCTTCGCCAAGGCGGCCGAGGACGATCCGCCGGCCCACGGCCGCCGCAAGCCCGCCTGACCCCCGATCTCGACCTCGCCCTGGAGTTGGCCGACATGGCCGACGTCATGACCCTGGCGCGGTTCCGGGACCGGGATCTCGCGGTTTCCACCAAGCCGGACCTGACACCGGTGACCGAGGCCGACCGGACGGTGGAGCAGGCCATCCGGGCGGGGATCGCCCGGTCCCGGCCGGACCACGGCATCCTGGGCGAGGAGTTCGCCGAGGTGGGAGGCCAGGCCGGGTGGCGGTGGATCCTCGACCCGATCGACGGTACCAAGAACTATGTCCGGGGCATCCCGGTCTGGGCCACGTGCATCGCTCTCCAGCACGAGGACGAGGGCGTGGTTGGGGTGGTCTCCGCGCCGGCGCTCGGCCGTCGGTGGTGGGCCGCCCGGGGCCACGGAGCGTTCGCGGACGGCCAGCCGATCCGGGTCTCCGCCGTGGCCGACCTGGCCGACGCGCAGCTCAGCTACGACAGCGTCAAGAGCTTCGAGGCCTACGGGCTGGGGGAGCAGTTCCTGAGCCTGGCCCGCCGCTGCTGGCGGACCCGCGGCCTGGGCGACTTCTGGTCCCACGTCCTGGTGGCCGAGGGGGCGGTCGACGTCGCCGCCGAGCCCGAGGTGTCGCTGTGGGACGTCGCCGCCGTGCAGGTGATCGTGGAGGAGGCCGGCGGCCGCTTCACCGACCTGGGTGGTGCCGCCCGCCCCGACGGGGGCAGTGCGGTCTCCACCAACGGGCTGCTCCACGACGAGGTCCTGGGCGCACTGTCGCCCTGACCCGGAGGGGATTTGCCCCCGAGTGCGTGGGTAGGTGCCGCGCATGAAGCTGCAGCACAAGCCGCTGTCGGACCAGGTGGTCGTGGTGTTCGGTGCAACCAGCGGCATCGGTCGGGCCACCGCTCTCGAGGCGGCCGCCCGGGGCGCCAAGGTGGTGGCCTCCGGCCGTGACGAGCTCGCCCTGGTGTCACTGGCCCGCGAGGCCGCTCCCTCGAGCCTGGTGACCACCGTGGCGGAGGCCGCCGATCCGGTGCAGGTCCAGGCGGTGGCCGAAGTTGCCGTCTCCACGTTCGGGCGGATCGACACGTGGGCCCATGTGGCGGGTGTCGGCGCCTACGCCCCTTTCGAGGAGATGAGCGTCGAGGAGTTCCGCCGGGTCGTCGACGTCGATCTGCTCGGTCCGGTGTGGGGCGCCCGAGCCGCTCTTCCCCACCTGCGTGCGGGTGGTGGGGCGCTGGTCGTCGTCTCCTCCGAGGTCGCCAAGCGGTCCTTCCCGCTGGCGTCGTCGTACAGCGCGGCCAAGCACGGGGTCGACGGGTTCCTCGAGGCCCTGCGGGTGGAGCTCCAGCACGAGAAGGCCCCGGTGTCGGTCACCCAGGTCATGCCCGCGGCGGTCGACACCCCCTTCTTCGAGAACGCCCGGACCCGCCTCGGGGTGCGGCCCTCGGGACCACCGCCGGTCTATGCGCCGGAGACGGTGGCCAAGGCCATCCTCCACGCGGCCGAGCACGGCGGGCGCGACGTGGCCGTGGGGAGCGCGGCGAAGGTGCAGCTGGCGCTGCAGCGACTCTCGCCCCGGCTCATGGACGCCTTCGCCCGGGTCGCCGCCTTCCGCCTGCAGCGGTCGAGCGAACCGAAGGGCCCGGGCGAGGGTGACGCGCTGTTCAGGTCGCCCGAAGGCGACGACCGCACACGAGGAGTGGTCAGGAACCTCCGCCGCTGAGCTGAAGCCCCACGTGGTCCCGGATGGCGGCCCACTCGTCGACGGGCAAGGGGGGCAGGATGCTCATCCACACGGACAGGAACATCCCCCAGAGCTGCCTCATCCCGTGCGGGCGGGCGGCCAGGATGACGTGGAGGTGGGCGCCGCCGTCGCCCCACTTGTAGACGTGGACGCGGCCGACGCCGGGGATCGACGACAGCGCCCGCTGTCCGCGCACCAGGAGCACGCCCAGCTCGGCGCCGAGCTCGTCGGTCAGCTCGTGGAAATCCAAGTGGTCGCGCGTGTGCAGCGTCAGGAGGGGGATCGATGCCGGCTCAGAAGGCATGCTGACCCGCCAACGCTCGTCGGTCCACACGTAGGCGTCGTCGGGGGCCTTGCAGGTCGAGCAGTCCTCGACGCTCTCCCCGTGCCGAGGTGGCTCGGGCAGGACAGGATCCTCGACGGGGCGGACCCGGAGGCCGTCGGTCTCGAACGGGAAGATCGGCCAGTTGACCTGCGGTGGTAGCGCGGGCCGGCCATCGGGCCCGTACGCCTCTCGGGCCCGGCGGATCATGTCCACCGCGTCCAGCCTGGGGCCGGCGGGGCGCTCGACGAACGCCGCCCCCGACAGCTCCATCTCGTCGGCCTCGTCCAGCTCGTCGCCGCTCATCCTCGGTTCCTAGCATCCGTCGGCGGGCAGAGTGGAGGGTATGACCGACTCCGACGACGGTGGCCGCTACGTCAACCCGACAGGCGAGTTCACGCGGGACAACAACTACATCGCCACCCGGATCACCGCCGATGCCCGCGACGGCTACCCGGTGGAGCCGGGGCGGTACCGCCTCGTCGTGAGCCGGGCGTGCCCGTGGGCCAACCGGGCGATCATCGTCCGCCGCCTGCTGGGGCTGGAGCCCGTCCTGTCCGTGGGGATCGCCGGGCCGACCCACGACGAGCGCAGCTGGACCTTCGACCTCGACCCCGGCGGGCGTGACCCGGTGCTGGGGATCGAGCGGCTGCAGGAAGCGTTCCTGGCCCGGTTCCCCGACTACGAGCGGGGGATCACCGTGCCGGCGATCGTCGACATCCCGACTGGCAAGGTCGTCACCAACGACTACGCGCAGATCACCCTCGACCTGTCGACGGAGTGGCGGGACTTCCACCGCCCGGGCGCCCCGGAGCTGTACCCCGAAGACAGCCGGGAGGAGATCGACGAAGTGATGGACCTCGTGTTCCGCGACGTCAACAACGGCGTCTACCGATGCGGCTTCGCCGGCACCCAGGACGCCTACGAGAAGTCCTATCGTCGCCTGTTCGACCGCCTCGACTGGCTGTCGGAGCGTCTGTCGACGCAGCGGTACCTGGTGGGGGACACCGTCACCGAGGCCGACGTCCGCCTGTTCACCACCCTCGCCCGCTTCGACCCCGTCTACCACGGCCACTTCAAGTGCAACCGCCACAAGCTGTCGGAGATGGAGGTGCTCTGGGCCTATGCCCGAGACCTCTTCCAGACGCCCGGCTTCGGCGACACGATCGACTTCGACCACATCAAGCGCCACTACTACGAGGTCCACACCGACATCAATCCCACGGGGATCGTCCCCGCCGGTCCCGACCTGGCCGGCTGGCTGGCCCCCCACGGCCGGGGCGCGCTGGGTGGACGGCCCTTCGGGGACGGCACCCCGCCCGGTCCGCCTCCTCCCGACGAGGCGGTCCGCCAGGGCCATACGCCCCTGCCGGTCTGACCCCAGATCGCCCAGGTACCCACCGGACGCCGGTAGCCTCGGGGGCCATGCCCGAGCGCCACTCGCCCCTCGACGCCGCCCATCGGGCGCTGGGCGCCAAGATGGTCCCGTTCTCGGGCTGGGTGATGCCGCTCTCCTATCCCACCGGCACCCTGGCCGAGCACCGCACGTGCCGCACCGGCGCGGTGGCGTTCGACGTCAGCCACCTCGGCACCGTCCGCCTGCAGGGCGCCGGGGCCTTTGACGCCATCCAGAGCACTCTCACCAACGACCTGGGCAAGATCGGCCCCGGCCGGGCCCAGTACACCCACCTGCTCGACGACGACGGGTCCGTGCTCGACGACATCATCGTGTGGTGGGTCGCCGCCGACGAGTTCCACGTCATGCCGAACGCGGCGAACACCGAGCGCGTCCGGGCGGCCATAGGCGGTGACGACATCACGCCGGCGCGGGCGGTCGTCGCCGTGCAGGGGCCCGAGTCGCGGCGCTGGCTGTCCGACGTGATGCCCGAGGCGGCGGAGGTGAAGCGCTTCCACGTGGCCACGGTGGGATGGCGGGGGGTCACCTGCATCGTCGCCGGTACGGGCTACACCGGCGAGGACGGCGTGGAGATCGCCATCGCCTCCTCTGCCGCCCCCGAGCTGTGGGAGGCGCTCCTCGACGCCGGCATCCTCCCGGCCGGACTGGGCGCCCGCGACACGCTTCGCCTCGAGGCCGGCCTGCCCCTCCATGGCCACGAGCTGGGCCCGGGCATCACCCCTGCCCAGGCCGGGCTCGATTGGGTGGTGTCGTGGACCAAGGGCGACTTCCGGGGCCGCGACGCGCTGGAAGCCGAGCGGAAGCGTGGTGTCGACCGGATCCTGCGAGGGCTGGAGGTCGACGGCCGCCAGCCGCCCCGGGCCGGCTACAAGGTCATGCTCGACGGCGCAGCCATCGGCGACGTCACCAGCGGGAACTTCTCGCCGACGCTCGGTCGGGGCATCGCCCTGGCCCTGCTCCCGCCCCCGTTGAAGGCCGGCGCATCCGTGTCGGTCGACGCCCGGGGCCAGCGCATGCCCGCCCGGGTCGTCTACCCACCGTTCGTCACCAGCCGCCGGAGCTGATCGCCCATGCACTTCGTCCCCCACACCGACGCCGAGCTGGCCGAGATGCTGACTTCCATCGGGCTCTCGTCGATCGACGAGCTCTTCGACGCCGTGCCCGCCGCGCTCCGGCTCGCCGGGGGCCTCGACCTGGCGCCCGGGCTCGCCGAGGCCGACGTTGCCGTGTGCTTCGACGCCTACGCCGCCGCCAACCGTCCTGTGGGGCGTGACTTCGTCTGCTTCGCCGGCGCCGGCGCCTACGACCACGACATCCCCTCGGTGGTCGGCCGCCTGGCCTACCGGTCGGAGTTCGTGACCGCCTACACCCCCTACCAGCCCGAAGTGGCCCAGGGGGTCCTCCAGGCCCTCTTCGAGTACCAGACCCTGGTCTGCCGGCTGTTCGGCACCGACGTGGCCAATGCCTCCCTCTACGACGGCGCGTCGGCGTGCGTGGAGGCCGTGAACCTCGCCGTCGCCTCCACCCGCCGCTCCGACGTCTGGGTGTCCCGAGGCCTCCACCCCCAGTGGCGCCAGGTGCTGGCCACCATGGCCGTGGGCACCGGCCACGACCTGGTCGACGTCGCCCTCGACGACGGTCTCAGCTCGTGGCCGGCGGACGGCCAGCCCGCAGCAATCGTCGTCCAGAGCCCCAACTACCTGGGCTGCCTGGAGGACGTGGCCGCCGCCGGCGAGCTGGCCCGGAGCCTGGGCGGCCTGCTGATCGTGGCCGCCGACCCTGTGTCGGCCGGGCTGCTCACGTCGCCCGGGTCGCTCGGGGCCGACGTGGTGGTGGGGGAGGGCCAGCCCTTCGGCGCCTCGCTCTCCCTGGGCGGCCCCTATCTCGGCCTGTTCGCCTGCCGCAAGGAGCACGTGCGCCGGCTGCCGGGCCGGCTGGTAGGGGAGACGGTGGACACCGAGGGCCGCCGGGCCTACGTCACCACCCTGCGCACCAGGGAGCAGGACATCCGCCGCGAGAAGGCGTCGTCCAACGTCTGCACCAACCAGACGTTGATGGCCGTGGCGTTCCTGGTCCACCTCGGCTGGCTCGGCACGGCGGGCCTCCGGGAGCTGGCGCTGCGCTGTGCCCGGGGCACCCGCTACTGCCGCGAGGCCCTGCTGGCCATCGACGGCGTCGAGCCTCTGGTCGGGGCGCCCGTCCTGCGGGAGTTCGCCGTCCGCACCCCGGTCGCGGCCGACGTGGTCGTCGAGCGCATGGCCGAGGAGGGCTTCCTGGCGGGGGTGGCCTTGGGCGAGGAGTACGGCGAAGGCCTGCTGATCGCCGTCACCGAGAAGCGGACGAGCGGCGAGATCGACGCCTATGTCAACGCGTTCGAGAAGGTCGTCCGTTGACGACCTCGTCCGACAAGGTGGTCCGATGACGACGACCCAGCCGGCGGCAGGAGGCCGGGCCACCAGTGCGCCGCTCATGGGGCGGGAGAGCGAGCCCACGCTGTTCGAGCTGTCGTCGCCCGGTCGGATCTCGGCCAACTTCCGCATCACCGGCGTGCCCGAGTGGACGGCGGAGGAGCTGGTGCCCGCCGCCCACCTCCGTGACACGCCCACCCCGGTCGCCGAGGTGTCGGAGCGCGACCTCGTCGCCCACATGACCCGCCTGAGCCACCGCCAGTTCTCCGTCGACCTCGGGGCCTACCCGCTGGGCTCCTGCACCATGAAGTACAACCCGAAGCTCTGCGACGACGCCGTGGCCCGGTCGGGTCTGGCCGACGTCCACCCGGCCGCTCCGCCGGCGATGACCCAGGGCTGGATGGCCCTGCTGGCCGACCTCGAGTCCGCCCTCTGCCGCATCACCGGCATGGCCGCAGCCACCCTGCAGCCACCGGCGGGAGCGGCGGGCGAGCTCACCGGGCTGCTGCTCATGCGGGCCTTCCACGGAGCCGCAGGGGAGGACGGCCGTCGCCGGCGGGTGTTGATTCCCGATTCCGCCCACGGCACGAACCCGGCCTCCGTCACCCTGGGCGGCTACGAGGTGACCCAGGTGCCCTCCGACGACCGGGGGTGCGTGGACCTCGCCGCCCTCGCCGACCGCCTCGACGACGACGTCGCCGGGATCATGCTCACCAACCCCAACACCCTCGGGCTGTTCGAGGAGGACATCGTCGCCATCGCCGGCGCGGTGCACGAGGTGGGCGGTCTCCTCTACTACGACGGGGCCAACCTCAACGCCATCCTCGGCGTCACCCGGCCCGGCGACATGGGCTTCGACATCGTGCACATGAACCTGCACAAGACCTTCGCCGTCCCCCACGGCGGCGGCGGTCCGGGCGCCGGCCCGGTGGCGGTCACCTCACGGCTCGCCCCCTACCTGCCCGGTCCCCGTCCGGTCGCCACCCCGCAGGGGGCGTACGAGTGGGTCGAGCCCGAGCACTCGATCGGGCGCATCCACTCCTGGCACGGCAACGCCCTGGCCCTGGCCCGCGCCTGGTCCTACATCCTGGCCAACGGGGGCGACGGGCTCCGGCGGGTCTCCGACGCCGCCGTCCTCAACGCCAACTGGCTGCGCCACCAGCTCCGGGGCACCTACGACATCCCCTACGACCGGCCCTGCATGCACGAGTTCGTGGCGTCGGCCACCAACCTCAAGCGGACCACTGGTCTCCGGGCGCTCGACGTGGCCAAGCGGCTGCTGGAGGAGGGCTTCCACGCTCCGACCACCTACTTCCCCCTGATCGTCGAGGAGGCGCTCATGATCGAGCCCACCGAGACGGAGAGCCCGCAGACCCTCGCCGCCCTCGCCGACGCTTTGGTGCGGATCGCGGCCGACTCCGGCGAGAACGGGCGGGCCGCGCCCCGCACGGCGCCCGTCGGCCGGGTCGATGAGGCCCGCGCCGCCCGCCAGCTCGTCCCCACCTGGGACGCCCGCCCGGCCGACCTCTAGGCCGGGGCGCGGCGTCGCCGGCTGACGAACAGGGCGAGCAGCACGGTGACGCCCATCCCGACCGCCGCGGCCGAGGCCACGACCACCCATCCCGGTACGTCCTCCTCGTCGTCGTCGGCGGCGGCGGCCACCGGCCGGGCGTGCTGGACGGCGGCGAAGTAGATGTCCTCCACGTTGGTCACCGCGTTGCCGTTGCGGGAGTCCTGCCAAGCCACGTAGGTGGTGGTGTCCGACGAGGTGACGGCCACGCTCGTCTGGCTGTGGGCGTTGTTGGACCACACCCCGATGTTGCGGTCGATGATGCGGTCCGAGACCCGTACGTTCTTGGTGAAGCTCCCGCCGCGGTCGAAGGACGACGCCGCGTAGATGTCGTTCATGCCGCCGGCGTTGCCTCCCGGCCCCTCGAACTCGGGCGTCGGGCTGTTGCGGAAGTCGTACCAGGCAAGGTCGAGCCGGCCGTTGGGGGCGACGGAGATGCCCGGGTTGTAGTGCTGGATGTTCGGCGTGGCCGCGTCGTCGTTCACCGTCTTCGACGGGCTCCACGTGGTGCCGCCGTCCGTCGACGAGCGGAACATGATCTCCCGGTCGTCGAAGGCCGGCGTCGAGGGCTCGTTGGTCGGTGGCCGCCGGCCCCGGGGATTGGTGTTGCCATGCCAGGTGACGAAGAGGGCATCGCTGACGGGGTCGACTGCGATGAGCTGGCGGCGGTTGAAGCTGAATCCGACGTTGCCGGGGTCGATCTCCTGAAGCGCCGACCACGTGCGCCCCTGGTCGATCGACCTTCGGTAGACGATGGGGCGCGGCGGGGCGGCGTCGCCGGTGGGCGCGCCGAAGGTGTCGGCGGCGAAGACGGCGTGGACCACGCCCTTCGAGTCGACGGCCGTGCGGGGCTGGCCCCCGCCCCGGGCGTCGCTGAGCTCCAGCGGGGGTCCGAACGACCGGCCCCCGTCGTGTGACACGGAGAGCATGCCCTTGCGGGCCGCCCCCGGAGCAGGGGTGGTGAACCCGCCCTTCTGCCAGCCGACGTACACGTGCTGCGGGTTGTTGTTGTCCACCGACAGCTGGGCCCGGCGACTCCCTCCGACGCCCGGATCGCCCTCCTTGCCCTCATAGGCCATCGACGTGCTCCACGTGCGGCCGCTGTCGTCGGAGCGGGCCACGAAGATGTGCCGGGGGATGTCGCTGCGGTTGAGCTGGCTGACGTACTTCGGGTCGTTGGCGAAGAAGCTGGCGAAGAGGGTGCCACCGGGCGTGAACTGCAGGGTGATGTACGGCCCGTTGGTGGCCTGCAGGGTGCAATCGGTGAACGGCTTGGTCATCGGGTTGCCACCGTCGAACCAGCTCCGGCCGTCGTCGACGGAGATGTGGATGTCGCACGTCTTCTTGGTGCGGACCTCGGCCTCGGCGATGACCAGCTCAC